>NZ_MBLN01000072.1:0-161988 GCF_001854645.1 Pseudofrankia sp. EUN1h
GCCGACGGTCAGCGTGACACCCACCCAGCAACCTTCAGCGACGCCAACGTCGGGCTTCGCAGGGCTGGTCTACGCCCTACTCAACCCTTCGTCCTCCACGACACCATCCCCGTCGACGCGCTGACTGCGCGCCCACCTACCCCGTCGTCTCCAGAGCGCGCTGTTCGCAGGAGCGCGGACGTGATCCCTCCTGCGGTTCGTTCTCACGTAGCGTGGTGCTCAGGAGAGGAAGTGATGTTCCGTCCATGGCCACTGGCATCGAGCCGCGAGAGGCCCTCGGGAAGCGGATCAAGGATCTCCTCGTCCAAGGTGGGGACACCGGTGTCGCCGCAGCCGCCGACGTGACGACCACCGGGCAGGTGGCCCGCCTACAGCCTGAGCCGACCGAGGCAGTTGCGGGACTACCCACCGACATCGAGATCGTCGATGCTCCGGACGCGGCCCCCGCCGCGAGCCGGCGGCGTGGGCCTGAGAAGCCGGCAAGCGACGCTCCGGCCACTGACCCGGTGCGGGTGTACCTCAGGGACATCGGGAAAGTCGCCTTGCTGACCGCCGAAGGGGAGGTTGATCTCGCCAAGCGGATCGAGGCAGGGGTGTTCGCTGCCCACAAGCTCGCGACCGCGACGGGTGCGACGACCCCGCGGGAACGCCGCGACCTGGAGGCCGTGGAAGCAGACGGGAACATCGCCAAACGCCGGCTGGTCGAGGCCAATCTGCGGCTCGTCGTGTCGGTCGCGAAGCGTTACGTCAGCCGCGGCATGCCCTTCCTGGACGTTGTCCAGGAAGGAAACCTCGGTCTGATCCGCGCGGTCGAGAAGTTCGACTATGCGAAGGGTTTCAAGTTCTCCACCTACGCAACCTGGTGGATCCGGCAGGCGATTTCCCGATCCCTCGCCGATCAGGCGCGCACCATCCGTATCCCGGTGCACCTCGTCGAGATAATCAACCGGCTGGTTCGTGTCCAGCGGCAGCTCGTGTCCGAACTCGGCCGGGACCCGAGTCCGGAGGAGCTCGCGGCGGAGATGGACCTGACGCCGCAGCGGGTCCGGGAAATCCTCATGATCTCCCGGGAGCCGGTGTCACTGGACACGCCGATCGGCGAGGACGCCAGTGCCCATTTCGGCGACCTCATCGAGGACTCGGACGCGGTCGTCCCGTTCGAGGCGGCCACCGTCGGGCTTTTCCAGGAACAGCTCGACGCCGTCCTGCGTACTCTGCCCGACCGGGAACGGCAGGTCGTCCGGCTCCGGTACGGCCTGACAGACGGTCGTCCCAGAACGCTCGAGGAAGTCGGCCACGAGTTCGGGGTCACCCGCGAGCGCATCCGGCAGATCGAATCGAAGGCGCTCGCGAAACTGCGCCACCCTTCACGTTCGGAGAAGCTTCACGGCTACCTGGAATAGCCCAACCCGGGCTGGCGGCCCTCCCTGAACGCCGCCGCCGAGTTCGTGACCCGCCTCGCACCAGCAGCGGCGGCGGCAGCTCGACCGCGAGCTCGACGGTCACGTTCCGTCGCGTCGATCGCCTACGCGTCGCAGCGACGCAGCGAGGTAGTCCCGAGTCGCGCGGGCAGGAACTTACGTGCGGTTATGGGCACGCCCGGTGGTCCCACTTGTGCATGACACTGGCCCCACTTGGCGATCTTCAACGGGCTTGATCGTGAACGAGTCTTGACCCCGCCCCCCCAACCCTCCTCGCAGCCGGGTGTGGTCCTCGCTCGCCGCAGGCCCAGATCCTTCGTCCTCGCTTCGCTGGGGGCGCTCCACCTGGACCTGTGGCTTCGTCGAGGACGCGGCGGCACCTGGGAGGAGGCAGGGGAGCTGCGCCATAACCACCCGAAGGTGGCATCGCGGAGGTGGGTGTCCATTGACAGCGAAGATGACCCACATCCAAGCCTGGCCAGGGCGGGTCAGATTCGACGACAGGCCTTGCTCGTCACGATCGTGGTAACGGCCGACAGCCTGTCGGTCTGTGCCACTGAAGTTGGCCCTGGCGTGAACTCCGTGACGACCGCCGGCACCAGCCCATTCGCAGACATGGTGATTCGGTCCGGTCCAATTTCAGTGGCACGAACTGCTGGCGGGCCCGAAGGGCGCAAGTATGCGATTTCGCTGGTCAGCGCCCGATCGCGTCCCTTTGATATGCGTGGGGGAGACCACCGGAGCGGTCGATGCGTCTGATCGGCTGCGCTGTTGTCGTCGGGGCTGGGCAGGCGCGTGCGGTGGGTCTGGGCCGCGTCTTTTGGGCTGCCAGGCGATGTCGAGTGGGGGAGGGTGCAGACCGCGTGCGGTCGGCCGCAGCTGTTCCTGATGTGCGCATGCGGCGTGAGCGGCGGATGCGGACAGCCCGCGCTGGCCATGACCGTTGTGGGCGTGGATTGGGCGTGGACGCGCTAACACTGACCGGCACGGGCCAACAGCCGGTATCAAAAAACGCCGACAAGAATTTTGAGAACTGCGACGACATAAACATTTTCCATCATTATTCGGCACGTTCCGGCATTTAATATAGCTGGCTCTTAATCCGCGGGTGCGGCTTTCGGTTCCCGACTAGTGGGCCGGCGCGCAGGTCTGTGAACTGCATGTTTGGATCCGCTAAATGATGATCTTGCCTGCGCTTGATCGTGGTGAGCCCTGGGTGGGCGTGATCTTGTGTTCAGGGCTGGATCACAGTCGTGGCCGTTGTGGCGGCCGGTGGCGGGYTGTGGGGTGAGTCTGCTGGTGATCGTTCGCGTGGCTGGCGTCAGCGAGGGCGAGTTGGCGGGTGGCGACGAGTAAGTAGGACGGTGTAGAACCAGGCCTTGTCGGCGCGGAAGTAGTCGTCGTGGCCGGAGGTGGTGTCGACCGCGTTGGAGGCGATGAGCGCGGCCACGACCATGGCTAGGTAGACCCACAGTTCCGTGGTCTTGTAGGAGGCCTTGGTCTCGGTCGCGAGCCTCGTAGAGCTGGCCGAGGCCGACTGGCGACTTTCGACCTGGTGCGGGTCGGCCCGCAGCTGGCCTTGGCCGTCGAGTAGGAGCGTGACGTGGAGCCAGTGCAGGCCCGAGTGCAGGCGAAGTTCGTCATCGAGCGCACCAGGGCCGACTTCGGTCGGGTGGGCTCGACCCCGAGCGCCCTGTGTTGACCAGTAGTTCCGCATGAGAGGCGGGGCGGTGCTCGGATGACCGAGGCTGGAGTGTTTGTCGGGGAGTCGACGGGGCCTTTTCCGGGATCTCTGGATGCCGACCTGATCCGGCGTTACGCCGTGGCTACCGGTGATCGGTCGGCGCGGACGCGGGCCGGCCTGGCAGTGCCAGCGGTCGCGATCGTGACCCAGATCTGGGCGGCGCAGGAGGCCGGCCGAGGGGCGCTGGTCGGCAGGGAGGTACAGGCGTCGGCCTCGGGCGGGGTGCACGGTGAGCACGATGTCGTGCTGCACCGGCCGCTGGTCCCCGGCGAGCCGCTGCGGACCTGGGTGCACGGCTTCGCGGCCCGGCCAGTGGGTCGGAATGCGCTTGTCACGCTGCGCTACTCGACGCTGGACGGGCGTGGCGAGGTTGTCGCCGAGCAGCTGTGGACGACCGTCTACCTGAATGCCACCTGCGGAGCGATCGGACCGCCCGTTCCCGACCATTCCTTTCCTGCCGACGCACGGCAGCGCCCGGTGGGGGAGTACGCGGTGACGGTGGACGCCGACATGCCGCGCCGGTACGCGGAGGTGTCGGGGGACTGGTCGGATCACCACTTCGATGTGGCCGCCGCCCGTCGCGGTGGATTCGACCGGCCGTTCCTGCATGGGCTGTGCACGATGGCGCTGTGTGCGCAGGGCCTCGTCGACGCGGTGGCCGGCGGCGACCCGGACCGGGTCCAGCGGGTCGCGGTGCGGTTCGCCTCACCGGCCTTCGTCGGTGATGATCTGCGGGTCGGTATCTACGAGGCCGGTCCGTTCCGCTACGCATTCGAAGCGGACTCCGCCGGAAGCCCGGTAGTCACGCACGGCCGGTTGGAGCTGCGCGGCGATCGAGTTCGATGAAGAACGGCACGTACGGCCTGGCGAATGTAACTGCGTCGAGGGTGAGGAGCCGTTCAGGTGCGGAGCCCGATCTCGGTGAGGGGCGGTGGCTGGGCGCCGGCGACCGGCGTGGCGGTCTGCTCGAACAGGTAGCAGGCGGTGACCTCGACGCTGTCGGGGTAGGCGGTCGACCGCAGGATCTCGGCGAGTGCCAGCGTGTGCTGCAGCGCGGCCTTGTAGCCGCCGGTGAGATGTACGTCGACGGTGCGTGGCTGGCCTGCTGGCAGCTGGGCGGTGGCCGAGCGGACGGCCCGCAGGACGTCGCCGATCCCGAACGTCGCCAGRCTGAAACCTCGCTCGATGTGCGGGGCGAGGCCGGTGATCCGTACCACGGTCACCCGTCCGCGGGCGAGCGGGTAGTGCCAGGCCGTTTGCGTGAGGCCTTGTCCGGTCGCGGGCGTCGGCACCTGGGGGTGGCGGCGATGTCGACTCTGTCTGGGTCTCCGCCGGCCAGGAATGTGGCCACGAGCAGCGCGGCGCACATTCCGTCTGTGGTCTGGGTCGCGAGCACCACGGCCGCGTCGTCGGGATCGAGCAGCGTCGGCATAGATGTGCCGGTGATCTGGCGGCGGCGGGCGGCGAGTGTGGACACCTCGGCGCTGACCTGAGGCGCCCAGCCCGGGAGGGTCAGGTCGCTGGCGGGTATGGGGAACTGTGCCCGCCATGGGCGGCGACGCTGGCCGGCGGGTCGGTGGCGCCCGCGTGGCTGGTGGCCGCGGCAGGGTCGCTGGGCCAGGGTGGCCAGCAGCATCCGATCGAACGGGGCGTACCGCGGCCGGGCGACCTGGCGATGCAGCACCGCCATCTGATGGCGCAGGACGGCGATCTCGACGTCCTTCTCGTCCGGCCGACCACCGAGACCGGCCGCACCGAGCAGCCTACGGATCAGCAGGAACACGACGGTCGACACCATGGCCCGCATGATCCCTGACGCGTTCGACCAGCTCAGCACCCCTGACCGTCCATTCGCACCCCACAGGCCCTCGAAGACAAGTATTGGGCAGCCACAGGAATGTCCTGAACGAGGTTTCAGCGGCAGGTGAAGGTGACGGCGGCGGGTTACAGGGTGTCGTTCAGGAGTTGGCTGGGCACCAGTTCGTCGAGTTCCTCCTGGGTCCAGGGGGGTGAGGTGCGTGGGTCGCCGCGGAAGATGGAGCGTTCGTCGCGGTAGGGGGACCAGACGCTGATCTTGTTGCCGCCGCTGTTGAAGACCTTGCCGGTGACGGAGGCGGCGACGTCGGAGCAGAGCCAGGCGACGATGGGGGACATGTGGCTGGCCGGTCCGGGTCCGGCCTGGATGTCCTCCCACATCTTGTCGCTGATCTTTCCGTCGCGGTGTGCCTGTTCGAACTGGGGCACCACGAGTTGGGAGAGTCGGCTGGTGGCTCCGGGTGCGAGGCAGTTCGCGGTGACGCCGCGGTGTTGGTACTCCTGGGCGATGGCCTTGGTGAAGGAGATCACTGCGCCCATCGCTCCGGCGAAGATCGGATTGCCGAGGGTTCCGCGCGCGCCTTCGGAGGTGGTGGTGATGAACCGGCCCCAGCCGCGTTCGGCCATCCCTTCCACGGTCGCGCGCGCCAGCCAGAACTTCTGGGAGAGGAAGAGGTCGACGAAGCGGTGGTAGGTCTCGTCGGAGGCGGCCAGGTCGCCCTGGAAGACCGCGCCGGCGCAGGCCACCACGATGTCGACGGGGCCGAAGGCCTCCTGGGCGACGCGCACCGCGTTCTCGCATCCGGCCGCGGTGGCGACTGAGTCGTAGCTCGGCTCGGCCTTGCCGCCGGCGGCGCGGATCTCCTCGACGGTGCCGTCGGCCGCGGAGCGGCTCTGTCCCTGCGCGAACTCGTCGGTTCCGAGATCGTTGACGACGACGGACGCGCCCTGGGCGGCCAGTGCGAGCGCGCAGCCCTTCCCGACGCCGTTTCCGGCGCCCGTCACCAGTGCGACCCTGCCCTGCAGTCTGTCACCCATGTGACCCGTCCCTTCTCTGCGACGATGTCTGTTTCTGGCTGTTGATGGCGGCGAGTGCCTCGAGCTGTTCGAGGTAGTGGGCCAGCGAGTGGTGGACGAACCTGGCGGAGGCGATGGTGGCTCCGGAGGCGGCCAGCACGGCGAGCCCTTCGCGCGCGGCATCCGGTTCCTTGATCGGGTCCAGCGGGTTCTCCGGGCCCAGCACGATCTCGAAATCCACGGGGAGCTCCTCCCGCTGGATCCACTCGTGTGCCTGCGCCGGGGTGATGCCGAAKGGGCACCATCCGTCCGCCAGGGCGACTGCCCGCCGCAGCGACCGCGGCGTGCGGCCACCGACCCACAAGGGCAGCCGTTCCTGCACGGCGCAGGGATCCACCAGGAGGCCGCCGAAGGCGTAATAGTCGCCCTCGTAGGCGGGGGTGAACTGGGAGAGCGACGCGCGCAGCGCGCGCAGCGCGTCGTCGGCCCGTGCCCCGCGGTCGGCGAAGGGCACATCGAGGAGATCGAACTCTTCCTTGAGCGTGCCCACACCGACACCGAGGACCACGCGGCCGCCGCTGATCACGTCGAGGGTGCCGTAGCTCTTGGCGATCTCCAGCGGGTGGTGGTAACCGAGGACCAGCACGCTGGTGGCCAACCGGATGCGCTCGGTGCGGGCAGCGAGGTAGCCGAAGGTCGCCAGTGGGTCGAAGTAGCGGGCGCCGCGGCGGACCGCMTCGGTGGCCGGGACACCGACGTGCTCGCTGCAGGTGAGGTGGTGGTAGCCGAGCCGGTCGGCGGCCTGGGCTATGCGGGCCACGTCGTCGATGGTGGCGGTCTCCTCCCAGCGGGCGTGGGCGCCGGGGAGCATCGTGACGACGGGCGTGGGAACAGACAGCTGCAGGGCGGGTGCGCCGCTCATCCGAGCATCACGCCGCCGGCGTCGACGATGATGGACTGCCCGGTGATGGTGCGGCTCTCGTCGCTGACGAGGAACAGCGCGGTGTTGGCGACGTCGGTGGTGCTGGAGATGTCGCGCAGCGCCGTCCCGGACAGCACCGTCGCGCGGCGGTCGTCGTAGTCGATGCCCTGCTCGGTGGCGGTGCGCCGTACCCAGTTCTGCCACAGCTCGGTGTCGATGCTGCCGGGCACGAGGCAGTTGCAGCGAATCCCGAACTGGCCGACCTCGTTGGCGACCGTCTGGGTGAAGGCGCGCAGCGCCGTCTTCGCGGTCACGTAGTGGGTCTTGCGGGGCATGCCGCGGAAGCTCGCGGTGGAGGAGAAGTTGAGGATGACGCCCGTTCGGCGCTCGAGCATCGACTGCTTGAGGACTTCCCKGGTGCACAGCATCGCCGCCGTGACGTCGATGCCGATCGTGGCGTTCCAGTTCTCGAGGGTCTGTTCCCAGATCCAGGTGTCCTTGCCGGGCGCGGCGGCGTTGTTGCACATGATGTCGACCTGCCCGAACTCCTTCACGGCGCGGGCGACCATCGCGATCACGTCGTCCTCGTTGGTCACGTCGGCCCGCATCGCGACGGCGTCCGGGCCGCAGGCGGCCGCCGCCTCCTGTACCAGCTCCTCGCGCCGGGCGGAGAGGAGCACCTTGGCTCCCTGCTCGACGAAGAGCTTCGCCATCACGGGCCCGAGGCCGGTGCTGGCGCCGGTGATGATCGCGACCTTCCCGGCCAGGCGTCCGGCGGTCATCGGGCGACCGCCTCGGACAGCTCCCGCAGGGTGGCGCCGAGGAGCTCCCGGCCGGCCCCGGTGTCGTCGAGCAGCCGGTTCGTCCGTCGTCGCACCGCCCAGCCACCGTCGTCGCGGGTCAGATCCCAGCGCGCGGCGCTCACCCGCCACAGGTAGTAACGCCCGTCCGCCTCGTCGCGGCGCATGATCAGCGAATAGGTGATCGCGGTCGCCGTGTCACCGTCGACGTCGATCAGCGGCGGTCCCGCCACGTGGGCGACTCCGGCGTGGATCAGGCCCCGATGTCCGTCGGTCAGCAGCATGGCCTCCACGGCTGCCCGGCCCTCGTAGGGCGTGCCGTTCGCGTCCCAGTCGTAGACGCAGTCCTCCCGCCACACCGACGCGGCCAGGTCGGCGAACCCCGCGTCCGCCGCGGGGCCGTACGACAGGATCAGCCGCCCGATCGCCCGCTCATCCTCGACAGCACGTAACCGAGCCTCCAACGCGGCCAGATCTCCCGCGGCAGCCATGGACACCTCCTCATCCCACGGCGGCACCAGCCACCGCCCAGACCGACTCGCCAGCCCCGTCTGGCTTCCCGCCGGGCCCCGCTCGTGCCCGGCGGGGCAGGAACGGTCCGTCACGAAGTCGCCAAGGGGTGTCGATTAAATATTGACGTCAATATTGAGATACGCCGGTGAACGCTGGCTGCGACGTGCCGCCCAACCCGAGACCGGAGCGTACCCGAGGATGGGACAACATTGCGAGAGTGTCCGATCCTTTCGCATGATGCCGTGGTGCGGCGGCCCGCGCCAGCGACACCGAGGAGCCGGAGGTGCGGGGTGATCAGAGTGAAGACAACGTCGTCAACTACCCGGAACTTCGTTCGGTGCCGGGTGTCCTTCAGGTGCCGGGTGTAACCGGCGAGTGGCTCTACGGCTTGACCGACAGGGGGTTCCCAAGGTCGGCTCCTCGCCGACACTCAGCGCCGGGGGAGGAGCCCGGGCACGACGTAATTCTCGACGAACTCGCGCTTCGCCCGGTCCGGGCGCTGCGTCCACGGTGGTCCCAGCAGCAGCAAGGCCACGGTGTTCATCCACCGGCTCGTCTCTCGGAGGTCGAGATCCCCTCGGAGCTGACCCTCGGCCCGCCACCGGGCCAGGAGCGGGCCGAGATGCTGGTGGAAGGCGTCGACGACCGCCTCGGACCGCAACTCCAGCGAGGTGACCAACCACCGGCTGTCCGTCGCGAACATCGCCTCGTTGAGCGGATCACCCGCCACCAGACCGACCGAATGCATGATCAGATCGACGACGGACCGAGCCGCGTCGTCCGGGTGCTCCAGCATCCCGAGGACCCGCCGCATCCCGGCATCGACACGGCTGAGGATCACACCAAGAACCAGCTCGTCGCGCGACCTGAAATAGCGATAGACCGTGGACCTGGCCACCGCGGCTTCCCTGGCGACATCATCGACCGTCAGCCGCGTCGTGCCCCGAGCAACGAGACACCGCCCCGCCGCCGCCACCAGACGACGCCTCGCCTCATCGTCATCCACGAGCGCCGTCTCGCTACCCCACCGCACCCGGCCCCCCGAACCCACGCCGGACGACCTGGCCTTCTCGGACGACACAACGCCCGATCCTACGAGACCCCCACGTAGCGTCGTTGCGATCATGCTGCGACACGCTCCACCCAGGAGGACCGTGGTGACCGCTGGCGACGTCCCAGGTTGGTGCATCCGGCCGGCCCGGCGCATCGCGGCCTGTTCAACTCGCCGCGGCGGCGACCTTGACGGCCCAGCGGTAGTCGGCTTTCCCCGCGGCCGTCCGCTGGACCGCGTCGACGAACACCCAGGCCTTGGGGAGCTTGTAGCGGGCGATGTGCCGGGCGGCTTCCGAAGCGAGATCGCTCTCGGAAACGGAGGCGCCGCGGTGCAGGTGAACGATCGCGACGACCTCCTGGCCCCATCGCTGCGACGGCCGCGAGGCGACCACCACGTCGGAGACGTCGGGATGGGCGATGATCGCTGCCTCGACCTCCTCGCTGAAGATCTTCTCTCCACCCGAGTTGATGGTCATCGAGTCGCGGCCCAGGAGTTTGATCGTGCCGTCGGCGAGCCGCTGGGCGCGGTCGCCGGGTACCACCATCCGCTCGCCGGCGACGATGGGGAAGGCCTGAGCCGTCTTCACCGGATCACCGAGATACCCGAGAGGGATGTCGCCCCGCTTCGCGAGCCAGCCGACCTCGTCGTCTCCGGGACCGAGCACCCGGGCGAAGTCGGCGGACACGACCACAGAGCCCTCGGTGGGCGAGAAGGTGCCGGTCGAACTCGTGCCGCCCGCGGTAGTCGTCTGTACGGCCTGACCGCCCCCTTCTGACGATCCGACGCTCTCGATGAGCCTCACCTGGGGCATGCGGGCGAGCAGCCGTGTTTTCACCGGCGGGGTCAGCGCCGTTCCGCCGGACAGGACCGTGCGTAGCGACGACAGGTCGTAGCTCCCGCGTTCCATCTCCTCGACGATCGGGCGAGCGAATGCGTCGCCAATCATCTGGAGATACGTCACCTTCTCCCGGTGGATAGCGGAGCAGATGTCGGCTGGGTCGAGGCGTTCGACATTGTCCTGGATCACCACGGTCCCGCCCTGGTTCAGGCCGAGAAACGCCGTCCAGTGGCCGGCGCCGTGCATGTACGGGGACGCCGCGAGCACCACCTGTGGTGCGATGTTCGTCGCCGCGAACTCGGCAAGTTCGTCGAGTGTCCGCCACGGTTGCCGGGTGAGCGGGTTCCGTCCTCCCATGGCCGTGCGATGGATGTCGGCCTGTCGCCACAGGACGCCCTTGGGCATCCCGGTGGTGCCGCCGGTGTAGACGAGGTACAGGTCGTCGGGGGACCAGTCCGGCGCCCACTCGGGCAGGGTGGCGGGGGCCTGGGCGAGTGCCTGCTCGTACCACTCGGAGCCGGGGAGCAGCTCGTTGCCGGAGCCGTCGGCCACCTGCAGCCGGACCCRCAGTTCAGGCAGATCGGGCAGCACCTCGGCCAGCGTCGGAGCGAATGCCGAGTGGTACACGACTGCCTTCGCGGCGCTGTCCCGAAGGACGTGGCGCAGTTCCTCGGCGACGTATCGGTAGTTCACGTTCACCGGGACGACCCGTGCCTTGAACGCCCCGAGCATCGCCTCCAGGTACTCGTTGCCGTTGTAGGCGTAGACGGCGAGATGATCCTGGTGGGATTCGTGCGTGCTCGGTCCGCCGTGTCCCGTCGGGCGAGCGCCGAGGCCGCGATCGGCCAGGACGTGCGCGAGCTGCCGGGTGCGGGCGGCCAGCTGCGCGTGGGTGAACCTCCGGTCGCGGAAGACGATCGAGGCTCGATCGGGTACCCGCTCGGCAACGGCTTCGTTCACCGTCGCGAGGTTGTATTGGGGTGTCGTCGTCTCGGTGGTCATCGGCGCCTCGGCACGGTGTCGACGTTGACATTGATGTGATCGGCGGAAAATTCGATCTTGGTCGGGACCGGGAAAGTTTCGATGCCGCCCACTCACCCTCCAACCCGGTGCGTCAAATCACCGTCAGAGCACCTTTGCCAGTGGGTCGACACCCATGATCGTGGACAGGTTCCCGCCCATGATCTTCCGCTGTGCCGGCTCCGGCAGGCCGTCGATCTCGTCGATGAACGTGACCGGGTCGAACAGGCCCTCCGGGTGCGGGTAGTCGGACCCGAAGAGCACATTGTCGGCGCCCAGGACGTCTACCAGCCCCAGGACGTCCTCCTCGTGGAAGGGATGGACGAAGACGGACCGCCGCCAGGTCACCATCGGGTCTTCGTCGAAGAGGTCTGGCTGGCGGTCGTAGATCTTCTCGAACTGCGCGACCAGCGGGCGGACCCAGGAGCTTCCGTTCTCGACCGGCATGAAGCGCAGCTTCGGGAAGCGGGTCGCCAATCCGTGTCCGATGATCGACGTGACGACATCCTTGATCGTGCGGTGTTCGTTGGCCACCACCGCGGTGAAGGCGGACATCTTCGTCTTGAACGGCAGGAACTCCGAACGGTATCCCTCCCACTCGTTCAGGTAACGCTGGAATCCGTCGTCGGAGGCGTGCATGCCGACGGCGACGCCTGACTCCTCGACCCGCTTCCAGAAGGGGTCGAACTCCGGCAGAGCGAAGGACCGGCGCCGTCCGCTGTCGCTCGGGACGGGCGCGGGACGGACCAGGATCGCCTTCGCGCCCCGCTCGACGACCCAGTCCAGCTCCCGTATCGCCTCGTCCAGCAGCGGCAGCGTGATGATCGGAGTCGGGAAGATCCGGTTCTCGAAGTTGAACGTCCAGTGCTCGTGCATCCACTGGTTCAACGCTCGGACCACGACGACGGTGGCCTCGGCGTCGTCCGCGAGGCGCTCCTCGAGCAGGCTCGCCAGGGTCGGCCACATCATCGCCCGATCGATGCTGAGCTCGTTCATGAGCTCGAGGCGGTCCGCCGGGTTGAAGTAGGCCGGGATCGACGGGACGTGCCGCGGCGGCGGGGCGACCTCGATGTCGCCGGCCTTCGTCTTCGACGACGGGTTCTTCAACCGGAACTCGAGTTCCTGCGCTCCCGGCGGCGCGACCACGTTGAAGGTCGGGTTCGGGATGTACTCGGAGATGGTGTTCTTGAGGGCGATCTTCGTCCGGCCGTTCACCTCAACGTACTTCACGAGCCCGGCGTGGGTCGCCGGAAGGTATTTGGTGAACGCGTCCGTGGTCTCGTACATGTGATTGTCGGCGTCGAACACCGGAAACGCGATGGATCTCGACATGACGGCCTCCTGGGAGAAGTGTGGAAGAACGGCTGGGCGGTTCAGCCGCCGCGGGCCTGGACGAGGGTGCCGCGGTTGACCTTGGTGGCCTCGCTGCGGGGGATCGCGTCGACGATCTCGATGGTCTTGGGAACCTTGTAGGGGGCGAGGCGGCTCTTGGCGTAGCCGATGATCTCGGCCGCGGCCGGTGGGGCGCCCGGGTGGGTGGGTTCGATGATGGCGTGGACGCGGCGGCCCCATTCGGGATCGCGGAGCCCCACGACGACGATGTCGGCGATGTCGGGATGGTCGATGAGGGYGGCCTCGACCTCGGCGGGGTAGACGTTGGCGCCGCCGGTGATGATGAGGTCGACGCGTCGGTCGATGAGGTGGAGGTAGCCCTCGGCGTCGAGATAGCCCATGTCGCCGGCGGTCTGGAAGCCGTCGTGCGTCGTCTTCATGCGGGGGGCATTGCCGAGGTACTGGTAGCCGCGAGAGGAGGCCGACCGCAGGTAGATCTCCCCGACCTCGCCGGAGGGCAGTTCGGTGCCGTCGGCATCGAGGACGCGTACCTCGGTGCCGGCGAAGCCGCGGCCGACGCTGCCGGGATGGTTCATCCATTCGTCGCCGCGTAGCGCGGTGAGGCCGAGTCCCTCGGTCATGCCGTAGGCCATGAGGATCCGCTCGGCGCCGATCAGCTTCGCCCACCGGTGCACCAGGGAAGCCGGCATCGGCGCCGCGCCCTGCATGATCCAGTGGATGCTGGACAGGTCGCGGCCGTCGATTCCGGGGAGGTCGGCAATCCGCTGGAGCATGGTCGGCGTGGCGGTGAAGTGACTGATCCGGTGCCGCTCGATGACGTCGACGACACGCGTCGCGTCGAATTTCTCCATCAGGACCAACTGGTCACCACCGAGCAGGTTGTGCAGGGTCGTGAAACCGTTGGCGTGGTACATCGGCGCGGGCACGAGGATCGTCTGGGGACGGGGCACCGGTCCCCACGACTGTGCGAACGGCGTGGCCAGCCTTTCGTCGTACAACGACGGCCGGCTGGTCAGGATCACCTTCGGCGTGCCGGTCGAGCCGCTGCTGCAGATGCCGTTCACCTGAGGTGAGACCCTGTCAGGCAGCTCCGGAACAGGTGCCTGTGCCGTCGCGTCGATCCAGTCGAGGTCGGTCGCGCTCAGGTAGATCCGCGGCGCGATGACCTCTCGGACTCGGGCCAGCTCCCAGTCGGGTACGTCCCAGCGCACCGGTACCGGTACCGCGCCGACCTTCCAGGCCGCCAGCGCGGCCACCACGAACTGAGGCGTGTTGCGCAGACCGAGTGCCAGGTTGTCGCCCAGGTCGAGGCCGCGCTCGACGAGCGCGGCGGCGAGCTGGCTCGACCGCCGGTCCAGCCATGCCCAGGTGAACGCCGGCTCACCACCCTCCAACGCGATATGCCGCAATGCGATCTCGTCGGGATGCTCGTCGGCGAGCTGGCGGATGCGGCGGGCGTTACTTACCTCGGACTCCACGAGGTTGTCTCCTATCCGGTTCCAGCGAAGGTCGCGCTCACGGGATCGAGGCGCGGCTTGACCGGCTCCTCGACGGCGAAGGCGCCGCTGCCCGCTCGGCTCGGGACGTCGCGAGTCATCGTTCTCGAAGTCGAGGTTGACGTCAACATAGAGTCCCGCGCAAGCGACTCCACATGATCGCCCGTAGGTGGTGGCGATCCCGCGTCAGTGTGGATCTCTGGTCGCGTGCCCAGGCCCGGGCCCGTCCGCCGCCGCAGACCGTCACCGCGGCGACCAGGATCGCCGCCATGACCTTCGGTTGCCGGCTCCGGACCGCTATCTCGTCCGCCTCCGGGCTGTTTACGCGCGGCGTAGGCGGGCAGCCAGGTCGTTGGTCTTGGCCGGGGACTCCATGACCAGTCGCGAACGGATGACCTTTCCGGAGGCGGTCCGGGGGAGTGGTCCGTCCCAGCGGGCCAGTTGCTCGGGCAGCTTGCGTTTGGCGATTCCCCACGAGAGCAGGTGCGCGACGACGTCGTCGAGGGTGACCGCGGTGTCATCGGCTTCCAGCACGGCCACCGCCAGTCGCTCGCCGGTGTCCGGGTCGGGCATGGCGAAGGAGGCGTACTCCTCGACGCCTGGAAGCGCCGCCAGCGCGGCGTCGATCTCGGTCAGCGAGATCTTCAGGCCGTTGCGGTTGACGACCTCCTTGAGCCGGCCGACGACGGTCAGCCTGCCCCGATGGGCTTCGATCTGGTCACCACTTCGGTACCAGCCGTCTTCGAAGGCGGAACTGTCGTCCGCTGCGTCGAGGTAGCCGAGGAAAAGGCTAGGCCCGCGCAGCAGCCCCTCCCGCTGATGGCGCGTGGAGCCGATCCGCAGCTCGCTGCCAGGCATGAGCGCACCGTCATCGGACAGCCGTCGCTCGCGGTCGTCCGTGGCCAGGCTGCCCGAGAAGTTGGGTGCCTCGGACGAGCCGTAGACCCGGGCGATCTCGATGCCGAACGCGTCGGTCGCGAGCTCCAGCAGCGGGCGCGGCAGCATCGCGCCGCCGAGCGCGAGGGTCCGGAGGGTGACGCCGCCGTTCGCGCCGTCGCTGGCGGCGCGCAGCAGGCGTTCGGCGATGACGGGCGCGCCGCCCAGCAAGGTCGCGCCCACAGCCGCCATCCTCCGCAGCGTTCCCCGCGGCTCGAAGCGGTCCTCGAGCGCCAGCGTCGCGTGCTGGTCGGCGGCCAGGTGGACCTGCATCAGGCCGGTGATGCTGGTCAGCGGGCTGACGAGGAACGCCACCGTGCGCTCGTCGGCGGCGGTGATGCGGGCCATGTTGCTGGCGCCGGCGGTCAGCGTGTTCAGCGAATGAGCGACGCCCTTCGGGCGTCCAGTGGTGCCCGAGCTGAACAGGATCACCGCAGCGCGGTCGCGGTCTGGCTCGGCCCTCGGCGTCGATGGCGCCGCCGGAAGCACTGCTGGACGCGGTTCGCCACCAAAGATTTCCAACGGCGTGGTGTCGACGGCGACCAGCCCGTTCTCCAGACGTCCGGCCTCCTCCGAGGAAACGATCACCCGTCGCCGTGCCGGCAGGACGCCGAGCGCGTCCCGGACGTCGGCGACGCCACACCGGCGGTCGAGCACCGCGACCGTCGCGCCGATGCGCAGGAGGGCGTGGTAGGCGATCACGCCATGCCTGGTGTTACCGCTGATCAGGATGACGCCGTCGCCCGCGCCGATGTCTCGTGTGCCGAGCGTGGCGACCCCCTGGACGATCTCCGAGGCCAGCTGCGCCCAGGAGAGCTGCCCTTCACCATCCACCAGCGCCGCCGCGTGGGGACGGCGTTCGGCCGCGGCCTCGATCCCATCCGTGAGGACACGGTTGTCCCAGAGACCGTCCGCCCGATGCCGCAGGACGCGTTCGGAGGCCGCGCGAGGAAAGCTGTCGGGGACAGGCGCCGAAGCCCGTCCGGTTGTGGCGTCCATCTGTCAGTTCCTCCGTTCAACTCGCGGCGTCGCCAGGCTGTGGCCGACATCGTCGTGCGGCACCCGCGCGCTCAGGGCTTCCCGCCGGTGGTCCTGGCAGCCTCGAGGTGGCCAGGCTTGTCACGACCGCGGTAGGCCGAGGAGCTGGCGGCCGATGAGCCCTCGCATGATCTCCGAGGCGCCGCCCGAGATGGTCAGGGCTCGCCCCCAGAGGTAGTTGTGGTGCCATCGTCTCGCGACCTCGACGTCGGCATCGTCGAWCGAGACGGAGGAGGAGATCAGTTCCATCGCGAGGTCGCACAGCGCGACGTTGGTCTCGGTGTAGGCGAGCTTGGCGACGGGGCCGTCGCTGGGGTGCTCGTCGCCCGCCAGTATCCGGTCGACGGTGTCGCGGACGATGAGCGTGACCTCCTCGACGCGGGTGAGGGCGTCCGCGATCCGTGCCTGGACATCCTCGTGCTCCAGCGCGGTCGTGCCGTCGGCCAGCCGGGCGGCCGCGGCGAGCGAGACCAGGTCGGCGAACATGCGCTCGAGCTGTACGGCGTTGGCTCCGACGAAGGCGCGCTCGGAGGCCAGCCCCGACGTCACCACCTTCCACCCGCCGTTCACCTCGCCGAGGACGTGCTCGCGGCCGAGGCGCACCCCGTCGAGGAACACCTCGCAGAACTCCGCGTAACCGGTCATCTCGCGGATGGGTCGGATCTCCATGCCGGGAAGGTCCATCGGGACGACGAACGCGGTGATCCCGGCATGGCGGTCGACCGTGGGGTCCGTGCGGGCCAGCAGCATCCCCATGTCGGCCCATTGCGCGTCGGTGCTCCAGATCTTCTGGCCGGTCACGACGAACTCCTCGCCGTCCGGTTCGGCGCGGGTGCGCAACGACGCCAGGTCGCTGCCCGCGCCGGGCTCGCTGAACAGCTGGCACCAGATGTGCTCGCCGGCGCGGATGCGGGGGAGCAGCTCGCTCTTCTGGGTGTCGGAGCCGAACCCGATGATCGCGTGGCTTGCCAACATCACCTGGTCCAGCGGGCGATACGCGTCGCCGCGGATGAGCTCCTCCATCAGGACGAGGTCGTGGGCGGCGAGGTGGTCGGCCCGGCCGCCCCACTCCCGCGGCCAGCCCCCGCCCAGGTGCCCGGCCTCGTAGAGCGCCCGCAACCAGGCCCGGATCGCCTTCTCCTCGTCCTGGTTCCGGGGGACCCGAACGCCTTCTCCCTGCATGGGTACGCCGTGTTCGGCGATGAAGGACCGGACCTGTTCCCGGTAGGCCTCGACATCAGCGCGCATGGGTCCATCCCTCGAGGTCCGCGAGCGACCGCCGGGCCGCCCGGGGGTTGGCGGCCAACCGGGCGTCCTGATGGGCTCGGCGGTCGTAGAAGTGCAGCCCGTACTCCCAGGTGAAGCCGATCGCGCCGGTGAGCTGGAGCAGGTCGTGCAGGATGAGCGGCGCGCCGGAACTCGCGCTCAGCGACGCCGACGCGGCGGCACGCCGCAGGCGGACGGGATCGGCGCCGAACAACCTGGCCGCCTCACGGACCACGAGTGTCATGCCCCGCACCCGTACCGCGTGGTCGGCGAGACGGTGCTGTACCGCCTGGAAGGCGCCGATCGGCCGGCCGAACGCCTGGCGCTGGCCGGCGTAGGTGACGGCGCGGTCGAGCATCCGGCGCGCGCAGCCGACGGCGTCCGCGGCGAGGAGCAGCTCGTACAGGGCCACGGCGTGGCCGGGGGCCGTGAGCCGGTGGCCGCCGCGCGCGTCCACGGTGACATCGGCGCAGGTCCTGGAGACGTCGAAGTGATGAGGCGCGGTGTCGACCGTCCAGCTGCTCGGATCGACGAACAGCACCAGGCCGTTTCCTGGCTGTTCCAGCAGCAGGGCATCCGATCCTGGCAAGCCGTCGACCAGCCGGGCGAGCCGGCCGTCCGCGCCGAGGTGTCCGAACGCGCAGACCCGTTCGCCGGCGAGGATGCCACCGAGAAGTTCGTCGACGACGGGGTCGTCGGTGATCTGGGCCAGTGCGTGGGCGCTCGCGGTCAGCCCCGCATACGGGCTTGCGTGCAGCGCCGCGCCGAGTTCCATCGCGGTCATCACCGCCGCGTCGACCCGCAGCCCGAAGCCGCCCAGCGGCTCGGGCACGCACAGGCCCGGCACGCCGAGCTCCGCCATCGCCGGCCACGCCAGGCGCCACTCGGTGGCGACGGCGGATGGAAGATCTTGCCGGTCGGTACCGAGCGTCCCGCGCACGGCCTCCCGTAGCTGGTGAAGCTCGTCAGGAGCTGTCGTGGTGGACAGAGCGGCCTCGACTTTCGGTACCCAGGAACCTCGACATTGGTATCGACTTCGATATTCTGGCGACGCCGGGCCCGGCGTCAAGCCGCGCGCCCGATGATCGACCGTGGACGAGAGGCCGACCGGGATGAACCAGGCAGCTCCGTGGATCTTCGACTTCGACAACCACTACTACGAAGCGGAAGACGCGTTCACGCGGTACCAGGACCGGGCGCTGCGCAACCGGGGCGTCCGGTGGGCGGGCGTGGACGGGCAGCGGCGGATCCTGATCAATGGAAAGATCAACAACTACATCGCGAACCCGACGTTCAATCCCGTCGCCAAGCCCGGAGCTCTCTACGACTGGTACCGGGGTAACCCGCGCCGGCAGCAGATCAGGGACGCGTTCGGTGAGCTGGAGCCGCTGCGGCCGGAGTACCGCGACCGCAAGGCCCGCCTCCAGGTGATGGACGAGCAGGGGCTGGCCGGCACGCTGCTGTTCCCGACGCTCGGCGTCGGCGTCGAGGACGCGCTCAGGCACGATCCGGAGGCCTGCGCCAAGGTCTTCGAGGCGTTCAACCGGTGGCTCGACGACGACTGGGGCTTCCGCTACGAGGACCGGCTGTTCGCCGTGCCGTGCATCCCCCTGCTCGACCCGGCGGCCGCCACCGGGGAGCTGAGGCGCGTGGTCGAGGCCGGGGCCGTGGCCGTGAACGTCCGCAACGCGCCGGTGCCGGTGCCCGGTGGCTTCCGCTCGCCCTTCGACCCGGCCTACGACCCGTTCTGGGGGCTCGCCGCCGAGGCTGGCATTCCCGTGGCGACGCACGCCGGGCTCGACGGCTACGACGCCCTGGTCCAGATGTGGGAGCCGGGCGGCGAGGAGAACTCGCTGTTCCGCTCTCCGCTGCGCGGCATCGTGACCAAGGGCCGGGCGGTCAGCGACTTCTATGCCGCCGCGGTGTGCCACAAGGTCTTCGACCGTTTCCCCACCCTGCGGTTCGCGAGCGTCGAGAATGGCGCGTCCTGGGTTCCGGAGCTGCTGCACCGCCTCGACGACGCCGCCAACCGCAACCCGGGCTACTTCCGCGACCACCCGCGGGAGGTCTTCGGTGAACATGTGTGGATCACGCCGTTCTGGGAGGACCACATCGACGAGCTCGTCGCCGACGTGCGCGTCGACCGGCTACTGCTCGGTTCGGACTGGCCGCATGCCGAGGGCACCCGCGCACCGGCCGACTTCGTGACCGAGTCGCTCGCTGGCCTGCCGGACGAGGACGTCCGACGGATCGCGCGGGAGAACGCGCTCGAGGCACTGGGGATCTCGCTCGGCTGAACCGGCCGGAAACGGCGGGACGACACCACGCCGGCCCGGACCGGAGACGGTTTGGCGGTACGCGCGGGGACTGGGGCCGGTGGGATCCGGCCGAGTGGAGGATCTGATGAAGGTAGGACTGGCCGCGGAGCAGGAGCTTCTGGTCAGCACGACGCGCAGGTTCCTGCGGGACACCGTTCCCGGGGATGTCCTGCGCGAGCTTCGGCACGACCAGCGGGGATACCGACCGGAGTACTGGAAGGCCGGGGTCGAGCTGGGATGGACCTCGCTGCTGGTCGCCGAGGAGCATGGCGGCGGAAGCGTGAGYGGCGTGGGCCTGGTCGATCTGGCGTTGGTGGCGTACGAGTTCGGGCGTCATGCGGCGCCCGGGCCGTTGCTGGGGGCGAACGTGGTCGCCGGCGCGCTGTCCCGGGCGGGCGGCGAGGCGGCCGAGCAGGCATTGGACCGGATCTGCGCCGGTGACGCGGTCGGGGCGTGGTGTCTGAGTGAGCCGGTCCCTCATGACCGGTTGGGTGAGGTCACCGCGACGGCTGTGGCCTCGGGTGCGGACTGGGTGCTTTCGGGCGAGAAGGCGCCGGTCGAGCACGGCGCCGAGGCACAGCTGTTCCTGGTCACGGCGAGGACCGGCGACGGGCTGACGCAGCTGCTCGTGCCGGCCGACAGCGCCGGTGTCACGGTCACCCCGTTGAAGACCCTGGACACGTCTCGCAGGTTCGCCCGGGTCGGGTTCCGTGAGGTGCGGGTTGCGGGGGCGGCCGTCGTCGGGAAGCCGGGGGCGGCGGCGGAGGAGGTCGAGCGGCAGTTGCGGACGGCCCTGGTGATCCAGACAGCGGAGATGGTCGGCGCGATGGACCGGGCGTTCGAGCTGACGATGGCCTGGGCGGGTGACCGGTACTCGTTCGGCCGGCCGTTGGCCTCGTACCAGGCGCTGAAGCACCGGTTCGCGGATCTGAAGATGTGGCTGGAGACCAGCCATGCGGTGGCGGACGCGGCCGCGGCCGCGGTGGGGGCCGAGGACGAGCGGGCGGCGGAGCTGGTCAGCGCGGCGAAGGCGTACATCGGGCAGTACGGCCCGGAGCTGTGCCAGGACTGCGTCCAGCTACACGGCGGCATCGGCGTGACGTTCGAGCACGATCTGCACCTGTACCTGCGCCGGGTGGCGGTGGCGAGCGCGCTGCTGGGCACGCCCCGCGAGCACCGGCTGCGCGTCACCTCCCTGGTCGAAGCGAAGAGCGGCGCACGAAAGGTCGAGGCGTGAGCATCGAGGAGACCGAGTCGGTCGAGGACTTCCGGTCGCGTGCACGCGGCTGGCTCGCGCGGAACATGCCGCGCGCCGAGCCGGATGCCACCGGCCGGATGACCGTCCGTCCGGACGAGGAGGAGCTGGCCGAGGTCGCCGAGGAGCGGCGGCTGCAGCGGCTGCTGTGGGATGGAGGCCTCGCCGGCATCTGTTTCCCGAGGCAGTACGGCGGGCTGGGCCTGACACCCGCCCATGCCGCGGCGTTCAACGAGGAGATCGCTGGATACCGGTTCCCGGCGCGGCTGCAGGTGCCGACGATGACGCCGTGCGCGGCGGTCATCCTCGAGTTCGGGACCGAACAGCAGAAGCGAGAGCACATCCCGGCGATCCTGCGGGGGGAGGAGCTGTGGATGCAGTTCCTGTCCGAGCCGGGGTCGGGGTCGGACGTGGCGGGCGCGAAGACGAGCGCCGTGCGCGAGGGCGACGAGTGGGTGATCAACGGCTCCAAGATCTGGACGACCGGGGCGTGGTGGTCGGACTGGGGCCTGTGCCTGGCCCGGACCAACTGGGACGTGCCCAAGCACCGCGGGCTCACCGTCTTCCTGTTGCCGATCCACCAGCCGGGGATCGAGATCTCACGCATCGAGATGCTCGACGGGAACAAGGAGTTCTGCCAGGAGTACCTGACCGACGTCCGGGTTCCCGACAGCGCCCGCGTCGGCGGCGTGGACGACGGCTGGACCGTGGTCACCCGCTGGTTGTTCTTCGAGCGTTCGTTCACCTCGTCGCCGTACACCATCCGTCCGGCCGGAACCGGCGGCGGCGAGAGCTTCTACGGCGAGAACGGCGTCAGCCTGGTCCGGCTGGCGGAACGGGCCGGCCGGCTGGCCGATCCGAGTGCCCGTGACCTGATCGGCGAGGGACACACCCTGAACGTGGCGATGCGCGAGCTGGACCGCCGGCTGCAGGCGGTCGCCGCGGCGGGAAAGGGATCGGACCAGCTCGCGGCGGTCGGGCGGCTGATGCACGGGGTCGTCTCGGCCCGCCTGGCGACCATCGCGTTCGACCTGGCCGGCCCGACCGCGGTGGCCAGCGACGACGACGAAGACGCGCTCGGAAGCCGAGGCATGAGCTATCTGCTCCGCCAGATCGGCTCGATCGGCGGCGGTACGACCGAGATGGCGCGCAACGTCATCAGCGAGCGCGTACTGGGAATGCCACGAGAGACCGCTCTCGACCGCAACGTTCCCTACCGCGAGGTACGCACGGCGCCCTCGTCCGCGTCGCGGCCCTGACGAGTCCCCGGTGTTTCGAGATTCTGATGTTCCTACGTTGACGCCCATGGCGCAGACAAGTGCCAGCAGCGAGACCGGTTCGCTCCGTGACGATGTATATGCGTACGGGACGTCCTTCGAAGCGTGGCTGGCCTCCCGCCCGGCCGAGCTGGTGGCGGCGGCCCGCCCGCTCGCGGCGTACTCGGAGCGGGTCGCGGTGACGTCCGAGCTCATGCGCGCCCTGTTCGACGAGGGCTGGGCGCGCTACGGGTGGCCCGAGCAGGTCGGCGGGTTGGGCGGTGGCATCCTGCACCGGGCCGCGATGTGGGAGGCGCTCGCCCGGCACGGACTCCCGGCCATGGCGCTGTTCGAACACCTGGAGATCCTGGCTCCGACCCTGGTGGCCATGGGCGACCAGGGCTTCGTGGCGCGGACGCTGCCACGGTTCCTGCGCGGTGAGGCACTCTGGTCGCAGGGGTTCTCCGAGCCGGAGGCGGGCTCGGACCTCGCCAGCCTCCGTACTCGTGCCGTCGCCGCCGACGGCTCCTACCTCATCACCGGCCGCAAGATCTGGACCAGCTGGGCCCGGTACGCGACCTGGTGCCTGGTCCTCGCGCGGACCGGAACTCCTGAGTCCCGCCATCGGGGCCTCACGGCGTTCGCCGTGGACCTGCGCTCACCGGGCGTCGAAGTCCGCCCGATCGAGCAGGCGAACGGCACCGACGAACTCGCCGAGGTCACCTTCGACGCCGTCCCCGTCGGGCCGGACCGGATCGTCGGCGAGCGCGGCGGCGGCTGGCGCGTGGCCATGCACATCCTCGCCCACGAGCGGGGCACCTTCGCCTGGTTCCGGCACAACTTCCTCTACCGCCAGCTGCTCGACACCGCCGAAGCCGGCACGCCCGCGACCGACAGCCTCCTCGGTGACGCCCTGCTGGACCTGGCCGCTGTCCGAGCCAGCAGCCACCTCGGCCTGCACACCCACGCGACCGGCGCACCACTCGGCCCCAAGGCCGCCTTCGTGAAGCTCCTGCTGGCCGCGAGCGAGCAGTCGGTCAACGACTGGGCGCTGGCCAGCGACCCGGACCTCGCGGTCGGGACACAGGACGCGCACACCGCGACGCGTCGTCAGGACTACCTGTTCTCCCGCATCGTGACCGTGTACGGAGGTTCCCAGCAGATGCAGCTCGACACCATCGCCAAGCAGATCCTGCGGCTGCCATGACGATGGCCATGGAACAGGCCGACCGGGAGTTCCTCGACGCGGCGTGTCTCGCGCTGCGCGCGTCCAGCCAGGGCGGCGACCCGTTGGACGCGCTGGGCTGGTGGGACCTGCTTCCCGACCTGGCCGACCGGGACAGCCGGATGGCCGCGCTTGCGCTGTTCCGCGCCCAGGGCCGGGAACTGGCGACGTCCGCCGCGCTGGGCGCCCTGATGGCCCAGCCCTTCCTCGCTGTCACCGGGCACACCCCCGGATCGCTCATCGCGACCGTCAACCGCCACTCCCCGCGGCGAAGTGAGCGAGTGGTCGTCCTCGGCGACGTCGCCGGCAGGTCCCTGCTCATCGACCGCCCAGGCCAGGGCGCGGGCGTCGTCGACGCGGACCTGGTCGAGCTTCGTCCGCTCGACCTCGCGGGCCGCCTCGCCATCCACGAGGTCGAGATGGACCCGTCCGCCTGGACTCCCACGGTCGAAGAGCGCCACGCCTCGCCGGTCCGGGGCCGAGGTCTGTTCCTCGGCCGTCTGGCCGTCGCCCTGGACATCCTGGGCGCGGCCGAGGGCACGCTCGCGCTGGCGGTGGCGCACGCCGGCGCGCGAGAACAGTTCGGCCAGCCCATCGGCATGTTCCAGGCGGTCCGTCACCTGCTCGCCTGGGCGCAGACCGACTGCGTCGCGCTCGAGAGCGCCGCCGTCACCGCGGTCCGCCTCGACGAGGCGACGCCCCCACGCCACGACGAGGTCCTCAAGGCACTGGCCGGCCGCAACGGGCGCCGCGTCTGCGAACGCACCCTGCAGGTACTGGGCGCCATCGGCTTCACCGCGGAACACAGCCACCACCACTTCCACAGCCGGGTACTCGCCCTCGACGCCCTACTGGGCACCTCCGCGGAGCTGACCCACGCACTGGGCACCTGGGTACGTCAGACACGCACCGACCCGGCCGTGAACGCCGCGGTGCTGCTCGCCAACCCGAGGTAAAGATCGCCAGCGGGCAGGCGAGGCCCGGTGCGCGCACAGCGCGGGCCTGGTTGGGCCGCCGGCGGCTAGCGGGTAGGGCTGTGCCGTCCCTGGCGGAGTCGCCGCCGGTGTTCACCTGTGATCAGCGGGCGCTTCAGGGTAGGGGTGGCGCTGGCTCACCGCCGCGCTGCGATGGGGCCGGGCGGTGGGTGATCGAGATCGCGGATGCCGAGGGCGTTGGTCCAGATGCGGGTGAGGGCGTCGACGGCGGTATCCACGTCGAAGGCGACGGGGTCGTGGGAGTTGAACATCAGCTCGGCGAAGTAGGCGACCATCCCACCGAGGGCCTGGGCGGCGTAGTAGGGCTCGACAGTGGAGTCGGCGATGCCGTCCTGCTGCATCTGGCGGATGCGCCGTTCGATGGCGTGGGCGAAGGCGTCCTGGCGTTGAAAGCGGATGCGCCAGACCTCGACGTCGATGGTCGCGACCTGGTGGATGACGCGCATGATGCCGGCGTTGGCGGCGTAGGTGCGCAGGTAGTGCTCGTTGGCGGCGCGGATGCGCGCGACCGGGTCGGGGTCGCTGTCTGGCGCGGGGTCGACGGTGAGCAGATCGAGCTCGACCGAGTCGACGACCTTCCGGAAGATCTCTTCCTTGGAGACGAAGTACGTGTAGAACGAGCCGTGCGAGACGCCGGCCTCGTCGCAGATGTCGGCGACGCGGGCGTGCAGGAAGCCGTCGCGTTCGAACACGGTCCGGGCGGCGTCGAGGAGCTGATCGCGGGTCTGGCGGCCGCGATTGGTGCGTCCCGTGCCGCGTCGCTTCCCTCGGGCTTCGCCCTGCCAGCCGCGGGTGGCGTTGGGGATGGACGCGATCTGTTCGGCGCGAGGGGTTCCTTCGGACACGGGTGGATCCTCTCCTGACGACATGAACCCTGACGGCGCGCTGTCGGTTACCTGCCGTCCCTGGACAGGATCTTGCTCATCGTAGTGAGGCGCGGGCCTGGCGGACTGCGTCTCGGCCGCGCCTGGAGGCTCTGCCTGGCGCACGCTGGCGGTCGGTGTACCCGTTGCCAATGCCCACGGGTTGTCGTTAGGGTCCTCTATGTCGAAGTTGACGTCAACATAGAGGCAGCGATGCTGGTCGGCCAGCGCCCTGCCGTTCACCCCGGTGGCCACGCGTGGGTTGGGGACGAGGCGTGCGATGGCTGGCCGCGTGTTCGCGTCTCGCGCGACGGCTCCTCGTGCGGGTGCCCTGTCCATCGGACCAGGACGCCGCATCGTCGCGTCGTGTCTGACGCCCACCGGAGCCCACATGCGAGGACAAGCTGGCGAGGAGAGGACGGACATGCGGACAGCGGTGATCTGCGAGCCGGTGCGTACCGCGGTGGGTGGCTACGGCGGCGCTCTGAAGCCTCTGGCGGCCCATGAACTGGGCGCCGCGGTCGTGCGTGGCCTGCTGGAGCGGACCGGCCTGGGCAGCTCGGACGTGGATGATGTGCTGTTCGGTTCGTGCTACCCGACCATGGATGCGCCGGCGCTGGGTCGGGTGGTCGCGCTCGACGCCGGGCTCGACATCGAGGTTCCCGGACTGCAGTTGGACCGCCGGTGTGGTTCGGGGGTGCAGGCGGTGGTCACGGCGGCGATGATGGTCCAGACGGGTGTCGCGGACGTCGTGATCGCCGGTGGCGCGGAGAGCATGAGCAACGCCGCGTTCTACTCCACCGAGATGCGCTGGGGCGCCCGCGGCGGCGCGGTGACATTGCACGACGCGCTGGCGCGGGGGCGTACCACGGCCGGCGGCCGCCGTTTCCCGGTCCCCGGCGGGATGATCGAGACTGCCGAGAACCTTCGCAAGGAATACGGGATCTCTCGTTCGGAGCAGGACGAGCTCGCGTTGCGTTCGCATCGGCGCGCCGTCGACGCCCAGCGGGCCGGCCGGTTCGCCGGCGAGCTCATCCCGGTGACGGTGGCCACGCGCAAGGGCGACGTCATCGTGGATGCCGACGAGCACCCGCGCGCTGACACGACGCTGGAGAGGCTGGCCGCGCTGCGGCCCATCCTGCGGGCGTCCGACCCGGACGCCACGGTGACACCGGGCAATGCCAGCGGGCAGAACGACGGCGCCGCGGCCTGCGTCGTGACGCATCCCGCCGAGGCGCAACGGCTCGGCCTGCGACCGTTGGCGCGGCTGGTCAGCTGGGCCGTCGCCGGTGTCGCGCCCGCCAGGATGGGGATCGGACCGGTCCCGGCGACCGCGAAGGCCCTCGACCGTGCGGGGCTGAAACTGTCCGACCTGGATCTGATCGAACTGAACGAGGCGTTCGCCGCCCAGGTCCTCGCCTGCACCCGGGAATGGGGCCTCACGGACGCCGACTGGGACCGCGTCAACGTCAACGGCTCCGGGATCTCCCTGGGACACCCCGTCGCGGCGACCGGCGGCCGGATCCTCGCGACGATGCTCCGCGAGATGCACCGACGCGACGCCCGGTACGGGCTGGAGACACTCTGCATCGGCGGAGGCCAGGGAATCGCGGCGATATTCGAACGCCTCGACTGAACGCCGCGATGCGCGGGCCAGGATTCACCATCCCATCGTCTTCCGGTCGGCGGACGGCACTGCGCACCTGGACGAGACCCAGGCCGGCCAGTACTGACGAGCTCGTCGACGTGCTCGCGGCGCTGCACACTCTCGACCCGACCGCGGTCGGGCTCGAGTCGTTCGGACGCTCGGCATGGTCGTCCCTCTACTGGGGAGACATCGGCGCGTCGATCTGGACCGGCACGCAGGCCCACCGGGCCAACCCCGGCTTCGGGACCACCGACGAACCGCTGAACCGCTACGCGCGGGCCAGCGGACGTGATCTCGGCGCGGTCGAGTTCTACGCCGCGGTGGCCACCATCAAGATGGCCGTCATCATCGCGGGCGCGCGGGTCCGCGTCTCGGAGACCGATCCGCAACGGGCACAGCAGTTGGAAGACAAGACCCGCCTGCTCACGCGGACCGCGCTCAAGGCCGCCTGCCGTGTGCCGCCCGCAATATACGGCCGACCGTGAGTTTCTGGACGTGGCGTGCCTCGCGCTGCATGCCGTCGCTGGGAAAAGGAGAGAATGCCGGTGTCGAAGGTCGAGTTGGGGCTGAGCCTCGCCGGGATCCCTCGGGACGCGGCCGCGCTTGCCGCGGTGGCGCGGCGAGCCGAGGAGTCCGGGTACGGCTCCGTGTGGACGGGCGAGGCGTGGGGGAGTGACGCCTTCACGCCGTTGGCCTACGTCGCCGCGATCACCAGTCGGGTCCGGCTGGGCACGGCCATCGCGCAGATGCCGGCACGGACGCCGGCCGCGACCGCGATGACCGTGTTGACGCTGCAGCAGCTGTCCGGGGGGCGTTTCGTGCTCGGGCTGGGGGTGTCGGGGCCGCAGGTCGTCGAGGGGTGGCATGGCATGCCCTACCGTGCGCCGGTCCAGATGACGCGCGAGTACGTGGCCGTGCTGCGCAGGGCGCTGGCCGGGGCCGAGCGGCTGGAGTTCTCGGGCTCGGTCTTCTCGATTCCCTACACCGGTGCGGACGCGACCGGGCAGGGACGGGCGCTGCGGACCTCGATGCCACCGGCCGCTGACACGCCGATCCTCATCGCCGCCCTGGGCCCGAAGAACGTGGCGATGGCGGTCGAGGAGGCCGACGGCCTGCTTCCCTACCTGTGGAGCCCGACCCGATGGGACCGGGCCTGGGGAGACACGTTGGCGAAGGCCCCGGCGGGGTTCCAGGTGGCGCCGACGGTCGTCGCCTGCGTCGGCGACGACCTCGACGCGTGTCGTGACCGGGTGCGCCCGCAGCTGGCGCTGCATATCGGCGGCATGGGTTCGAAGTCGAAGAACTTCTATACCGCGCTTGTCGCCCGCTACGGGTACGAGGCCGAGGCCAGCCGCATCCAGGACCTCTACCTGAGTGGCGACCGTGCGGGTGCCCGCGCCGCTGTTCCGGACGAGCTCGTCGACGACCTGACGCTTGTCGGCCCGCTGCCCCGGATCGCCGACCAGCTCGCGGCCTGGCGTGACGGGCCGGTGACGACGCTGATCGTCGAGCCGACCGATCTCGGGATGCTGGAGCCGATCGCCAGCCTCTGGTGACCTGGCCCCAGGGGTCGTGCGCGGCTCGGAGATCATCACATATGTCGAAGTCGACGTCGATATTTACTACGCTGACGTTGTGACTGGCTTAGCGATCGAGGACCAGTTCGCCGTACGCGCGACGCTCGCCCGGTACTGCCACCGCTGCGACGACGGCGATCTCGCCGGTGTCGTGGCGCTGTTCACCGCCGACGGTGTCCTCGTTCACGGCGACCGAACCGCCCGCGGCACGGCTCAGCTGCTGGGGTTCTTCCAAAGCGCCCAGAGCAACCCCAGGCAGCGGGGCAAACATGTGACGGTCAACGCGGTGCTGGAGCCCGGTGGGGGCGGCCTGGTCCGGGTCATTGCCGACTTTGTGTTCCTGCGCTTCGCGGGTGAGCGCCTGGTCCCGGCGATCACCGGTCGCTACCACGACGAGATCGTCCGGGCCGACGGTGCCTGGCGGTTCGCCCGGCGCGAGGTGCACACCCTGGAGAGACCCGGGTGACCAGCCCCGGCCCGGCCCGGCGTGGCATCTCGCCGAGCCGTCGGCCGGCGCCACCGCTGGCCGTGACGGGTCACCCGGCCGGCCAGGATGTTCGTACACCTCTGACGGCTGCCCGGAGGAGTTCTGATGCTTCCCTCGCCCGCGGACCAGGTGGCCATCGGCGGCCTGCTGGCCCGCTACTGCCTGACGCTCGACCTGGACGACGTGGAGGGCTGGGTCGGTCTGTTCACCCCGGACGCCAGCTATCTGGTCTACGGGCGTTCCTTCGATGGGCGTGACGCGCTGCGGGCGATGATGCGCGCGGCTCCCGGTGGACTGCACCTCGGCGGCCCGCCGGTCATCGACATGGTCGGTCCGGACGAGGCCCGTACGACCCGCAACCTGCTCTTCGTCGACCGCGCCGACGGGGTCGCGCGGCATGCCGTCTACAGCGACGAGCTCGTCCGGACCCCGGACGGCTGGCGGATCAGCCGCTGCCGGTGCCAGTTCATCACGCCGGACGGCCTGTCCGACCGGCCCGCGCGCCCGAGGAGGCCGGCCACGGAAGGTTCGTGACGGCTGGGAGGTGATCCGGGCGAGCTCGGGGCGACGTGCTTTGTAAAAGTTGACATCAATATTGACATATGGGACGGTGGCTTCACCGTCGACCCGGTCAGACGGGACGGCCATGCGGCCGTGGCGGGGCTCGGGCAGGTCGGCCACGCCGGTGCTGCCTGCCTGGGCTCGCCCCGCCGGACGGATGTCCTCGTCGGTGAGCCAGTCGCGCGGCCATGGCGGGTGCGTGGACAGCACGTCCTCGATCTCGCGGGGAAGACGTTGAAGCCGCCGCTGACAATCATGTCCTTCTTGCGGTCCACGATCACGTAGAAACCGTGGTCGTCCTCAGGGGCGATGCCGCCGGTGTGCAGCCAGCCGCCCGCCTAGGCCTCGGCGGTCTGCTCCGGCTTGATCCAGTAGCCCTTCATGGCCAGCGGCCCACGCACGCAGATCTCCCCGGGCTCGTCGCGCGGGACCGGGTGTACCTGGCCGTCGAGCAGGGCGACCGTCAGCCACGGCACCGGTCGCCCGCAGGAGGCCAACCGGGAGCGGACGTATGCGATCTCCGGAAGGTCGGACAACGTGCCATCGATGTCCCAACTCTCCTTGACCGCTACTGTGCTCCGGGTCACTATGAAGCTCGATATTGAGGTCGATATCGGGCTTGGGAAGGTGAGTGATGGCGGATGCCGCTCTACGACCTTGTGATCAAAGGCGGAACGGTCATCGACGGCTTGCAGACTCCCCGCTACAGAGCTGACGTCGCCATCGCCGGCGGCCGGATCGTCCACATCGGCCGGGTGAGCGCGGCCGACGGCGCCGAGGTCGTTGACGCGGCCGGGAAGGTCGTCGCGCCCGGGTTCGTCGATCTGCACACGCACTACGACAGCCAGCTGTTCTGGGACCCGTGGTGCACGATGTCGGGCTGGCATGGCGTCACCAGCGTGGTGATCGGTAACTGTGGCTTTGGTTTCGCGCCCTGCAAGCCTGYCGATCGCGAGCGGGCCATGTTGAGCCTGTCGCGCAACGAGGCCGTGCCGATGGAAACCATGAAGGTCGGCATGCCGTGGGACTGGGAGACGTTCCCGGAGTTCCTCGAGAGCGTCGGCCGGGCGCCCAAGGGCGTCAACGTCATGTCATTCGTCCCGCTCGCCCCCCTGTATGGGTACGTGGTCGGCCTCGACGAGGCCAAGGGCCGCGCGGTCACCGACGACGAGCTGGAGCGCATGTGCCGGCTGCTCGTCGAGGCGATGGAGGCCGGCGGCTGCGGTTTATCGGCGCAGATCCTCGGCGATGTCGGCAACGTGCAGCTCGACTACGACGGCACGCCGATGGTGACCGATCTGATGAGCGAGCGCGACCTGCGGGCGTTCTGCCGGGCGCTTGGCTCGTTGGGCCGGGGTGTGGCCCAGGTGACATCGCCATTGGAAACGGCGGCGTTCATGGCCCGGGAGAGCGGTCGGCCGATCATCTGGAACGCGCTGTTGGCCGATGGCGCGCTCAACCAGCACGGCGGCCAGCAGCTCTCGCATCGGGACGCGCTCGCGCGCCTGGCCGAGCTGAATGAGGACGAGGGACTCCGGGTCTTCGCTCAGGCGCTCACCACGAACTTCGCCTCCGAGTTCACGTTCGAGGAGTACAACCTCACCGACACGATTCCGTGCTGGAAGGAGGCCCTGCTCGGCACGGTCGCCGAGAAGCGGGTGAAGCTCGCCGACCCCGCGCGGCGCGCAGCGATGAAGGAGGTCCACGAGCTGCGCGGTGGGCTGTTCGGTGCCGGCTATCCGCTTGGCGAGATCAAGGTTCACTGGATATCCAGCGACGTGGCGCGGGCCAGGGAGCTCAAGGAGACCTACGAGGGATTCACGGTCGGCGAGATCGCGGCGCGTGAGGGCAAGCATCCGATCGACGCGATGCTGGATGTGGCCGTCGCGGGTGAGCTGCGGGTCGGGTTCGCCACGCCGCTGCTGGAGACCCCGCCGGAGTCCATGCGCGAGATCGCGAACTGCCCGGTGGCGCTTCCCGGCGTCAGCGACGGCGGGGCGCACACCAAGTTCGTCACGACGGCCCGGTACCCGAGCGAACTGCTGGGGCTGTGGGTCCGTGAACACGGGATCATGACGTTGGAGCAGGCGCACTGGCGGCTGTCCGCCTATCCGGCCGCCGCCGCGGGCCTGAAAGGGCGGGGATTCCTGGCCGAGGGCGCGCCGGCCGACGTGGTCGTGTACGACCCGGACACCGTCGACAGCCTGCCGGCCGAGCGGGTCTGGGACTACCCGGCCGGCGAATGGCGGCTGATCCAGAAGGCCAGGGGCTACGACCGGATCATCGTCAACGGGAAGACCACGTTCATCGACGGCGAGTGCACGAAGGCGACTCCGGGCCGGCTCCTTCGCCACGGCACGGACTGAGCGCGGGAGCGAAACCTGATGGCAGACAACGACGCCGGTCCGTTAGAAAACGTGTTCGACGCGGACAACCACTACTGGGAGTCGAGTGACGCGTTCACCCGGCACCGCGACCCCGCGTTCGCGGATCGGGGCCTGCGGGTCATCGAGGTGGACGGCGCGCTGCGGTACTTCGTCGGCGACCGGCCGCATCCGATCCTGCCAGGCCCGGGGGACGCCCATCCGCGGCCCCGGCCCGGCGCCCTGTACGACTACTTCAGCGGCCGTTCCGACAAGGGCTCGGTCGGCGCGGAGCTGGCCTGCGAGGCGCCCGCCGAGCATCCCGAGTGGTTCGACCGGGACGCCCGGCTGGCCTGCATGGACGCCCAGGGCGTCCAGGCGGCGTGGATGTTCCCATCGCACGCCGTCTGCCTCGAGGGGCCGATGCAGCCCGACATCGAGGCGTCGCTGGAGGTCCTGAGAGCCTTCAACCGCTGGCTCGACGAGGACTGGGGGTTCGCCTACCAGAACCGGATCTTCGGCGTGCCGTACCTCTCGCTCTCAGACGTCGACGGCGCAATCGCGGAACTGGACTGGTGCCTGGACCGCGGCGCCCGCGTGGTGAGCATCCGCAATGGGCCGGCGTTCACCCCGGACGGCACGCGGTCGCCCGCCGACCTGATGTTCGACCGGTTCTGGGCGCGCGTCCAGGACGCCGGCGTCGTCGTCGCGCCGCACGCCGGTTTCGACGACGGTTACCGCGAGGTCGAGGCGGCGGTGGCGCGGGCATGGGGCTACGGCGCCGCCCAGCGTCAGGGCGACACGAACGCGATCACGCTGAGCGAGCCGTTCGTGACCATGCTGATGAAGCACCGGCTCGTCCAGGACTTCGCGGCCGCCCTCGTGGCCCACGGCCTGTTCGACCGGTTCCCGGGCGTGCGCGTCGCCTACATCGAGAACGGCGGAACCTGGGTCGGGTCACTGCTGCACGGCCTCGAACTGCTCGCGGCCCAGAACCCTGGCATGTTCACGACCTCTCCGGTCGACCAGTTCGTCGAGCACTGCTGGGTCGCCCCGTTCGTCGAGGACAGCGTCGAGGACCTGGCCACGCACCTGCCGGTCGAGCGGATCCTCTTCGGCTCGGACTGGCCGCACGCCGAAGGACTCGGCGCGCCGAAGGACTTCCTGGCCGGACTGACCGGGTTCACGCCCGAAGCCCAACGCCGGATCATGGTCGACAACGCCCGGGAACTGACCTTCGGCTGACGCCGGCGCCGGGCGCCGGCGACCTGCGCCAAACCTCAGCTCGTTCCTCGCCGAAATGGAGGAAGGAGCTGATTCCTTCTGCCCTTTCGTCTCGCCATCCTCCTCACCGCGACTGAAAGAGATGGGTAGAGCATGCACAGGACAGAGATCTCTCCCGGCCGGGCTGCCCGTGCGCGGTCATGGCGACGGCCGGCGGCCACACGCTGGGGTGCCGTCGCGTTGGCCACCGGACTGCTCGCCGTACTCACTGCCTGCGGCGGCGACAGCGGCGGCGCGGGCGCCTCCTCGGGAGGAACGCCGAGCGCGGACGGCCTCCTGGGGCCGTCCGACCTGGCGAAAGGCACCCCGGTGCGGATCGGGTTGATCTCGGACGACAAGGGCCCCGTCTCGGACCTGTCCATCGAGGCCGCCGTGGCCAAAGCCACCGTCGGCTTCCTGAATGACCACAAGGGCGGTCTCGCCGGCCACCCGATCGAGCTGGTCACCTGTAAGGCGCTGGCCGACCCGGCCATGGGCACGGACTGCGGGAACCAGATGGTCGAGAACAATGTCGCCTCCGTCCTCGTCGGCACCTCCTCGGTCGTGGAGAGCATCTGGCAGCCGCTACACGAGGCGCACATGCCGACGTGGCTCAGCTACGGGTCCGGAGACATGGTGAAGAACGCCGACACGACGTTCTCCCTCACCGACCTCGCGTACCCGGTCAAGGCCGTGATCCAGCAGGCCAAGGACAAGGGCGCGACCAAGGTCACCGCCGTCACGATCGACGTTCCCGCCGCGATGGGCGTCTGGCGGAACTCCGCGCCAGCGATGTTCAGGTCGGCCGGCCTCGAACTGGCGGTCGTCCCGGTTCCCCCGGGCACAGCCGACATGACACCGCAGATCCAGGGCATGATCTCGCGCGGCGATCCGGGGGTCGTGCACGTCGTGGGTAACGACGCGTTCTGCATCAGCGCCTTCAACGGGCTGCGCGCCGTCGCATTCACCGGCACGGTTGTCCCGCACCCCAACTGCATGTCGGACAAGACCCGGACGGCGGTGCCGGGAAGTTTCCTGAAGGGGCTGGTTGTGCCAGGGGTGGCCCCCGTCGGCGTGGACAGCCCGTCGACGCGTCTTTACAAGGCCGTCGTCGCCGCCTACGGCAACAAGGACATCGACATCGACAGAGTCGCCGGTCTCTCGATGTTCACCCAGGTCACCGCCTTCCAACTGGCGACAGAGAGCATCTCCGGCGACGTCACGCCCGAGTCCATCGTCGCCGCGATCCGGGCAATGCCGGAGCAGGACCTGCCAGGTGCGGGCGGCCTGCGGTTCCGGTGCAACGGCAAGGCCATCCCGAGCGAGCCCGCGGTCTGCGTCCGCGGCTGGCTCACCACCACCCTCGACGACAAGGGGCAGCCGACCGACTACGTGCCCGTCGGCGTCACTCCGATCGAGAACTGATCCCGGCCGGCGGCGGCGCCAAGGCGCCGCCGCCGCGTCCAGGTAGGACGCCGGGCCGGTTGTCCACCCGATGACCTCGATCGGCGCCGCGGCTGTCGGCGCGACGCTCTCCGAATACCTGGCCGTCATCTCCCGAGAAAGTACGTCCGCAGAGGCACACCGGTCGGTCATGGCATTCCTGCAGAGAGTGATCGGCGCCGCGAAGTCCGGCTGACCAGGGCGACAGCGTCTCGACGTTCCGGGATCGCCCGTCATGACAAGGGCGGCCAGGAAACGGTGGGAGTGGATCCCGAGCGCTCGCCTGGGCCAGCTAACGGTGCACGGACCGGGGTGGCCTGGCCGGAATGGTGGGCTCGTCCCGGGGCGGCGCGAGGGCGGATGTGATCCATGCCTGGCAGGCTTGCCGCGCCTGGCCTTTTTCGGTCAGGTGGGCGTCGGTGAGGAAGGTCGCGGCCACGCCGCGGACCAGTCCCTGAAGCAGGATCGCCCCGGTCCTGGGGTCGAGGTCTGTCCTGATCGAGCCGTCGCGCTGGCCTTGTTCGATCAGTCCGGCCCAGCCTTCGCGGCTGCGCGTGTCGGCTTCGAGCATGCCCTCGACCGATGCCTCCGCGGGGAAGGTGGCTCCCCACATGACGATCAGGGCTCGGTCGTTGCTGCTGGGGTCCTCGAACCGCTTCAGATAGGTGTCGACCGTCGCCCGGACGAGGTCGAGGCCGGGGAGGTCCTCGACATGGCGTCCGCCTCGTTCGACGGCGGCCCAGGCCGCGTCGTCGATCTGGTTCTGTGCTCTGCGGGCGAGTCGGGCGACGAGGCCGTCCTTCGACCCGAAGTGATGGGTCGTTAGGCCGCGGCTTGCCCCGGCCCGCTGTCCGATGCGAGCGAGGGAGGCGCCTTCGATGCCACGCTCGGCCACCAGGGCGGCGGCCGCGTCGAGCAGGGCATCCTCGGACTCGGCGCGTCGTTCGACCTGAGTCCGACGGCGGGGAGCGGCGGGATCCATGACGGCAGAGTACTTTCTTGCTCCCTGGCTATCTACTTGTTGAGCGACCAGCAAGTAGGTACGGTGCCTTGCGAGGACACGGGTGTCCGAGCGGTGTTCCGGCGACGGGAGGAAGCGGACCGATGGCCTTATACGACATCGTGATCAAGGGTGGCACCGTCATCGACGGGCTCAGGACGCCGCGCTACAAGGCCGATGTGGCGATCAAGGACGGCAGGATCGTCCAGATCGGGCGCGTCGACGCCTCCGATGGCGCCGAGGTGGTCGACGCCACCGGCAAGATCGTCGCCCCGGGCTTCGTCGACATCCACACCCACTACGACAGCCAGGTCTTCTGGGACCCGTGGTGCACCATGTCGGGCTGGCACGGGGTCACCACGGTGCTGCTCGGCAACTGTGGCTTCGGGTTCGCGCCCTGCAAGCCCGAGGACCAGGACCGCACGATGCTCAGCCTGTCCCGCAACGAGGCGGTGCCGATCAAGACGATGCGGGCCGGCATGCCCTGGGACTGGGTCACCTACCCCGAGTTCCTCGACAGCCTCGACCGGACACCCAAGGGCGTCAACGTGATGTCGCTGGTGCCGCTGGCACCGCTGTACACCTACGTGGTCGGTGTCGATCAGGCCAAGAAGAACAGGGCGTCCGACGAGGAACTGGACAGGATGTGCCAGCTCCTGCTCGAGGGGATGGAGGCCGGCGGCTGCGGGTGGAGCTCGCAGATCGCGGGTGACCTGTTCAACGTCCAGCTCGACTACGACGGCTCGCCGATGGTCACGGACATGATGACCGAACGGGAGATCACGGCGTTCTCGCGGGCACTGCGCAGGATCGGCCGGGGCACCACGCAGATCACCGGGCAGCTCGAGACAGCGGCGCTGATCGCCCGCGAGAGCGGCCGCCCCATCATCTGGAACGCCTTGGCGCCCACCGGGTCCGTCAACCAGCACGGCGAGTCGCAGTTCCCCCACCTGGCGACCATCGACCGCCTCGACGAACTGAACGAGAAGGAAGGCCTGCGCGTCTTCGCGTCGGCCCAGATCGTGCGCTTCCAGTCCGAGATCGTCCTCGAGAACTACAACCTCATGGACATCTTCCCCGCCTGGAAGGACGCCGGACTCGGCACGCTCGAGGAGAAGATCGCCAAGTTCTCCGACCCGGAACGCCGACCGGCTCTGCGCGCCGCGATCGACGAGCTGGGCGGTGGTTTCGGTGCCGCCGGCTACCCGCTCGCCGAGATCACGGTGAACTGGATCACCAGTGACGCCAAGGACGCCCTGGCGCTCAAGGAGCGCTACGAGGGGTTCACCATCGGCGAGATCGCGACCCGCGAGGGCAAGCACCTGGCCGACGCCCTGCTCGACATCGCGGTCGCCGGCGATCTCAACGTGGGATTCGGCACGACGATGATCGACATGGACGCCACGGCGGTCAAGGAGGTCGCGTCGTGCTCCGTGGCGTTGCCCGGCATCAGCGACGGCGGCGCGCACACCAAGTTCGTCACCACGGCCCGTTTCGCCACCGAGCTGATCGGCCACTGGGTCCGCGAGCACGAGATCATGTCCCTCGAGGAGGCGCACTGGCGCCTTTCCGCCTACCCGGCGATGGCCATCGGGCTGCGCGATCGGGGCTCGATCGCCGAGGGAAAGCCTGCGGACATCATCGTCTACGACCCCGACACGGTTGGCGCGCTGCCGCAGGAGCGGCTGTTCGACTACCCGGCCGGCGAGTGGCGGCTCGTCCAGAAGGCCGTCGGTTACGACCGGATCATCGTGAACGGCAGGACGACCTTCATCGACGGGATCTGCACGGACGAGACTCCCGGCAAGCTGCTGCGGCACGGCACGGCATAGCGACCGCGGTATGGCGACGAGGACGAGGCCACACAGCGATGACCGAGGAGACAACATGACCGAGACCGGGACGGCAATCCCCAGGCTCTTCGATGCGGACAACCACTACTGGGAGACGAGCGACGCGTTCACGCGTCACCGCGATCCGAAGTTCGCGGACCGCGGGGTCCAGATCAAGGAGGTCGACGGGGTACTCCGTTACCTGGTCGACGGCGTGCAGACCGAGTGGCTTCCCGGCCCGRCCGACGTGCACCCACGTCCGCGCCCGGGCGCGTTCCTGGACTACTTCCRGGGCGGCACCAGCCGAGACGCCTTCGAGTCCGGGTTCACCGAGCAGCCGTCGGACCATCCGGACTGGTACGAACGCGACGCCCGCCTCAGGGTGATGGACGGTCAGGGCGTCGAGGCAACCTGGCTGTTCCCGTCGCAGGGCGTGGTGATCGAGCCGCTGTTACACACTGACATCGAGGCGGCCGTCGAGTGCTACCGCGCCTTCAACCGGTGGCTGCAGGAGCAGTGGGGGTTCGCCTACCAGGACCGCATCTTCGGCGTGCCTTTCATCACCATGTGCGATCCGGACGAGACACTGCGCGAGTTGACATGGTGCCTCGACCACGGCGCCCGGGTGGTGAACATCCGCCACGGCGCCGCCTTCACCCGTGACGGCAACCGGTCACCGGCCGACCCGATGTTCGACCGCTTCTGGCACCTCGCCGCGGAGGCGGGCGTCGTGGTCGCCACCCACGACGGCTCCGACGAGACGTACACACCAGTGCACGAGCTGATGGACGAGGTCTGGGGCGAGGCGCACATGGGCGGGATCGCGCCGGGCGACACCGAGCACCTCGGCCAGTCCTCGACCTTCTCGGGGCTCACCAAGCACCGGATCGTCCACGACTTCGCCTACGTCCTCGTCGCCCACCGGCTCTTCGAGCGATTCCCGACGCTGAAGTTCGCCTTCATCGAGAACGGCGGAGCCTGGGTACCGTCGCTCCTGCTCGCCCTCGACTACCTGGCCCACGGCGGGGGCTTCAAAACCAGCCCACGCGACCAGTTCATCGAGCACTGCTGGGTCGCGCCCTTCGTCGAGGAGAACGTCCCCGACCTCGCCCGCTTCCTGCCGGTCGAACGCATCCTCTTCGGCTCCGACTGGCCCCACGGCGAAGGCTTCCCCGCACCGAAGGACTTCCTCACCAACGTCGCCGACTTCACCCCCGCCGAACAGCGCCGCATCATGTATGACAACGCCAGGGAACTCACCTTCCCCCGCTGAGGTACTCCCGATCGAGAGGCGCATCGTCCGGCCCCGTCTCTGTGGCTGCCCCGGGGCTCGTGACTCGACGGGAGGGCGAGATCTTCTGCTTGTCGCGGCAGCCTTGTAGCGAGCAGGCGGGCGGCGACTGGATCAAGGGAGAACCTTGAGTTCGACCGAATGCGTGTCGGCGGCGTTCGGTCCTACCATCACATCCACGGTTCCGGCCCCGACGGTGTGCTCCATCCTGCTGTCCCAGATCCCCAGCTGCGCCGGCCCGATGACGAACCTGACGGTGGCGCTCTGCCCGGCCTCGAGGCGAACCCGCAGGAAGTCGTCGTGGGTCTGTTGTACGGGGTCTCCGACCAGGTAGTTGACGACGTTGGCGGCGATCCTCGGACGCTTCTTCTGCGCCGCGGAGTCAGCTACTACTGGTGACTAGTCAAACATCAATCTTGGTCCAAGAGTGCGGGCGCTGTGTCTCTCCCAGGCACGCCAGCGTGGCTTGGAGAGGTGTGGGCGGCTGTCGCGGGCACTGGTCCGGGGTACAGCGCCGGCCCGAGCCACCGCCGGAGGTACCCGCGGAGCTCGTCGCGGGAGCGAGGTCRCTCCAGCGGAGCGATGACCATGGACTGGATGATCCGGAGCAGGAACTCGACGAGTTCGTCGAGCGTCTGGTCGTCGTAGCCGAGGGCGGCCCAGTCGACGCGGGTGTCCACGACGATCATCCGGCAGCGCGCGATGGCGGTCGACGTCAACATCTGGCGGCTGAAGAGCTCCGCTCGTCCRCTGGACCGCCACCTCATGGCGCAGCACCAGCAGTTCTGCCGTCCTAGCCGCGTCGCTGCGCGTCAGCAGCACGAGCCAGCCGAACACTCGCACCATGATCAGATAGATGAGCCGCACCGCCACGAGACACGATCATCCACTAAGGCGCGTGGTAGCGGAGCCGCAGGTCAGCGGCCCGGAATCGAGCTCTGGCACGGTACAAGGTCCAGTGGCGGCTGACCAGGTCTCGGTGCCAGCGCAGCACGGTTGCGGGGTGACGAGGAACGCCGACCAGCGCGACCGGGGGAGAAGCTGAGCAGCGTGGCCAACAGAATCCGATCGGCTTGGGTGTATCGCGGCCGGGCGACCTGACGGTGTAGCACTGCCAACTGATGGCGCAGGGCGGCGATCTCGACGTCCTTCTCCTCGGGCCGACCGCCGAATCCGGCCGCGCTGAGCAGTCTGCGCATCAGCGGGAACACCACCGTCGACACCATGACTCACCATGATCTCCGACGGCTGTCCGCCCAGCTCAGGGCCCCTGACCGTCGATTTGCACCCCACACGGCTGGCGACGCCGATCCGCGGCGCTGTTCAGTGAAGAATTCCTGCTGGCGCGACCCTTGCTGGAAGCAATCCTGGCCGCGGAGCCGCTAGTATTTCTGATCGACGAGATTGACCGAGTGGAGGTCGAGACCGAGGCTCTGCTGTTGGAGGTCCTGTCGCACTTTCAGGTCACCATTCCCGAGCTCGGCACGATGCGGGCCCGCAGCCAGCCACAGGTGTTCCTGACATCCAACGGCACCCGCGAGCTCTCCGACGCGCTGCGACGTCGTTGCCTCTTTCTTCCGGTCAACTACCCCGACACCGCGCGAGAATCCGAGATCCTCTTACCTGACCACACTGGCGATCACGTCGTCTCGCGAGAAATTGCATCTGCGGTAGGGGTCGCATGCCCGGCCGTTGCTCCAACCCAATTACCGCGGACGTGCTCTTGCCAACCGGCGGCGGCTATGGGAGCCTGCCGGACCTCATCGCAGGAGGAGCACACGTGACGGATCGCAGAGATACCCCTGTGCGGCATATCGATCGCGACGCCTTCGTGGCCCGCGCCGCCGACGAACGTCTTTCGCTGCCGCTGCTCGATCGGGCCACCGGCGCCGACCGCGTCTCAGCAAGTCTTATTCGCACGCCGACGGGTGGAGGCTYCCCAGAAGGGCTCCACACGCACGCGTTCGAGCAGATCTTCTACGTCCTCGAAGGCCTGATGCACCTGGAGATCGACGAAGAGCGCCACGTCGCTGGCCCAGGGAGTCTGGTCGTCTTCCCGGAGGGCGTCCCGCACCGCAACTGGGCTCCGGAGGGGCCCACCCTCCACCTGTCGATCAACGTACCGCCTCCCGCGGAAGGAGTTCCGGTGGCCGTACCGGTGGCGGCGCCGGTGGAGCGTAAGGGCTGGCTGAGGCCCTCGTCGTGACCCTTGACACTCCATCCGAAGTGGATACAGTTGTCACTACCGAGGTCGAGGAGGACCCATGAGCGACGTGGTTGCGGCGGTGGCGACGGTGCACGCACCGTTCATCACCGGTCTGCCGCAGCTCGCCCCGGACGATCAGCGGACCGCGGTCTACGACGGGTTCGCTCGCCTGCGCGAACGCCTCACGGCAGCCCGCCCCGACGTTCTGGTCGTGCTGTCGAGCGAACACATCACGAACATTCTGTCGACGAACGTCCCTCCCTTCGTCGTCGGGATCGGCAGCACGCACGCCTGTATCCCGGAGTTCAATCTTCCCGACGCAAAGATCCCCGGGGCGCCGGACTTCGCGCGCGCGTTCGTCCACTTCGCCTATGAGAACGACTTCGACGTCGCGCACTCGAGCGAGCTCGTTCTCGACCACGGTGTCGGGCTGCCGCTGCATCTCCTCCGCCCTGAGAACGACGTGCCGGTGGTTCCCGTGCTGCAGAACACGATCTGGTCGCCCATGCACACAGCCAGACGTGCCTATGACTTCGGCGTCCTGCTCCGCGCCTTCATCGAGCAGGACCCCGCCGGTCGGCGCGTCGCTCTCGTTGCCGCCGGAGGCATCTCACACTGGGTTGGCAACGCGCGGCACGGTGATCTGAACGTCGAGTTCGACGAGTGGTTCATCGGGCATCTGCGGGCCGGAGATCTCGAGGCGCTCCGRACGATGAGCCAGGAACAGATCGACGAGGGCGGGGACGGCGCCAACGAGATCCGGAGCTGGATCTCGGTCGCGGCGGCGATGTCCGACTGCCGAGTCGAGTCGATCGTCGAGGAAAGTTTCATTCCCGGCTGGAACGTCGGGGGGTACCAGGTCGCGTGGGACGTGGCCGGGCCGCGCGAGGCGAAAGCAAGACCGACTAGTCAGGTGCGGCCGGCCGGAGGTGAGTTCGATGGCGGTCACTGAGATCGAACGGCTGATCCGCGATCGCCACCGCTCTCCCGACCCGGTTCGCCTCGCCCCGTTGCGGGACAAATTCCTGGACGGCTATCGCCTTGAGGCCGAGGAGCGCGCGGCCATCCTGGCGAAGGACTACGCATGGCTACATCGCCACGGTGTGCATCCGATGGCGGTGCTTTTTCTCAGTCAGGACAACCGCGAGCCGATGGCCTCCTACCTCGCGGCCATCGGCGCCGGGTCCGAGCGCGTCGACCAGCTTGGCTCGCTGTTCTCGAAGGCCACGTCGAAGCGATAGCCACGGCCGGGCCGGCAGCGGCCGCCGACACCAACACCGCATTCAGCAGCGATACCGAACTCGGCGGACCACCGTGATCGACGGGTGGTCCGCGGTGGCAGCCCGTCCGACATCGGCCGCACCGATGGCGCCGGTCCACGCAGAGCCCTGGAGGCACCTCATGAAAGCAAGATTCGCCGACGCCGTCGGCCGTCGGCCTGGTCGCGTACGTCGGCTGGGCACGCTGGCGGCGGCGCCGGTCGCCGCCGCGGTGTGCCTGGCGGCCTGCTCGAACGGGGGTGGCGACTCCGGCGCGGCGGCGGGCGGCGGCGGCGACTCCTGGGTCATCGGCGGGATCGTCGACCAGACGGGCTCGGCGGCGAACGCCGGCGCGGCGTCGAAATTAGCGTTCCAGTTATGGGTCGACAAGTTCAACGCCGAGGGCGGCGCCGGTGGGCGCAAGCTCGAGGTCAAGTACTGCGACTCGAAGAGCACGCCGGCCGGCGGGGCGCAGTGCGCCGCACAGGTCGGCTCGGTCAACTCCCATGTCGTCGTCCTGATGACCGGTCTTCCTGCCGCGCAGAGCGCGCAGACGCGGCTGGCGAACCAGGTGTCGCTGTCGATCATCCCGGTGATGCTGCCCAAGGGCGGCAGCAAGTCCTTCCAGGTCGTCCCCCTGTTCGGCACCGTCGTGCAGCCCATGATCGCGATGGCGAAGTCGAACAACATCGGAACGCTCGGTGTGATCTACACGAGCGACAGCTCGGGCACCGCACAGCTCGCGGCGATCAAGGCCGCTGCCGCGAGCGCTGGTCTCTCCGTGGTCGCGTCTCCGATGGAGCCCACCGCGACGGACGTGACCCCGCAGCTCGTGCAGCTACGGTCCCAGGGCGCCGGTCTCGTCTTCTCCGCGACGCTGGGCAGCCCGACCAACGTGGTCCTGTCCTCGGCGGGGACCCTCGGCCTCACGCTCCCCGTGGTCGTCGGCAACGGCAACGTGACCAACAACTTCCTGCGGTCCCTCTCGGGCGGGGTCCCGAAGAACCTCTTCGGCATCGCCACCATGGCGAAGGGCTCGGCGTTCCCGCCCGCGGTGACGAAGGAATGGACCAGCTTCCAGGCCGACTACCAGCAGGCGATCGGTAAGCCGGTCGACTCCGTCGGCTCCTCGTTCGCCTACGCGAGCTGCCTGATGAAGGCGGCGATCGACGACACGAAGGCCAGCTCGGCCGACGCCATCCAGAAGTACCTGCTGAGCAAGACCACGACCTGCCTCGGGTCGCCGCTGACCTTCTCGAATCCCGCCCTGAACGTCGCGTCCGGCGTGCCGACGCAGGTGGTCAAGGCGACCGACGAGGCCGGTGGCAGCTGGGTCCCCGTGGGCGAGAACTTCTAAGGGCCGGATCGACCATGACTCTGGCGCTTCAAACCCTGTTCTCGTCGCTGGCCAACGGGTCGCTGTTCGTGCTCATGGGCGCGGGCATCGTCCTGTGCTACCGCAGCTCCCGGGTCGTGAACCTGGCCCACGGCGAGAGCTTCGCCGTGGCCGGGCTGGTCATCGCGAAGCTCGTGGCCGCCGGTCTGGCCCTGGCGCTGGCCGGCGTGATCGGGCTCGCCGCGGCGGTCGCGCTGGCCCTGTTCCTCGAACGGGTGATCCTCCGTCCCCGCCTGGACTGGCAGCCGGGGCGGCTCATCATCGTGGCCCTCGGCTTCGCGGTACTCGTCGAAGGGGTGCTCAACGTCGCCTTCGGCGCGGACGCACGCAACTTCCCGGCCATGCTCACGGGTTCGCCGATCCGGATGCAGGGGGCGGCGATCAGTCGCCAGGCCGTTCTCGCGGTCGGGGTCGCCGTCGTCGTGCCGCTCGCGCTGGCCGCGTTCTTCCGCTGGACGACCACCGGGAAGGCCATGACCGCAAGCGCCGAGTCGCCACGGGCCACGGAGCTGCTCGGGGTCAACACGGCGCGGCTGCGGCAGCTGTCCTTCGGCCTCGCCGGCGCGATCGGGGCGCTCAGCGCCCTGCTCATCGTCCCGGCCACCGGAATCAGCTACAACAGCGGGCTCGCCGTCACGCTCAACGGGTTCGTCGCGGCCGCCTTCGCGAACATGACCAGCGTGACGCGGGTGCTCTGGGGAGGCCTCGCTCTCGGGCTCGTCCAGGGCATCGTCGGGGCGTACTGGAATCCGCTGTACCAGGTGCCGGTCGTCCTCGGGGGCGTCCTGCTCGCCGGCGTCGTCCTGCTCAGCCGGGGCGTCCGATTCGGTGGGGTCAGCCGCGCATGACCACACCAGCGGTCCACACCGGCCCGTCCGGCGCGACGGGCACACCGCTGCGCAGGGCGCAGCGCGCCGACGGCCGAGACCGGCTGCGGCAGCTCGCGACGCATCGGGGCGCCGCGTTCGCCGTCGCCGTCCTCGCCTTCTTCAGCCCCTGGTACGGCCTGACGGGTCTCAACCTGACCCTCATGACCCTGGTCTGCATCTACGGCATCGCCGCGACCGGGCTGAACCTGATGCTCGGCTACGGGGGCATGCTGTCCCTCGGCGGCGCCATCTTCATGGGCGTCGGCGCCTACACCACGGCGATCGCGCACCTCACCTTCGGGTGGCCGGTCCTGGCGGCCGCCGGCCTGGGCGTCGTCTTMTGCGCGCTGGCCGCGCTGCTGCTCGGACTCCTGCTCGTGCGTCTTTCCGGGCACTACTTCGGGGTCGCCACGCTCGGCCTGTCGTTCGCGTTCAGCTCCCTGCTTCTCGCACTGCCTGGGACGGGTGGCGGGACCGGCTTCGTCTCGCTGCCCGAACTCGACCTCGGGGTGACCCGGCTGTCCACCGCGACCGACTGGTACGTCGCCTCGGTCGTCCTGGTGGCCGTCGTGCTGCTCGCGATGAGCTGGACCGTAGCGGGCAAGCGGGGCCGGCTCTTCCGCCTCGTCCGGAACGACGAGCTGGCCGCGTCCGTGCTCGGGGTGCCCGTGGCGCGGACCAAGGTGCTGCTGTTCACCATCGGCGGCACCTTCACCGGCATCAGCGGGGTGCTGCTGTTCACCTCGCAGGGCCTGGTCAGCCCGGACAGCGTGTCGGTGGTGACGTCCGTGCAGCTGACGATGCTGGTGGTCATCGGGGGTACGGGACTTCGCCTGGCCGGCGTCGTCGGCGCCTTCGTCATCTACTGGCTCCAGTCCGGGCTCGGCGGCTTCGGCGACTACGAGCTGCTCGTGTACGGCGTCGTCCTGCTCGGTGTCGTGCTGTACCTGCCGACCGGGGTGGAGGGCGCCGCGATCGCGGGGTGGCGCCGCCTCGTCCGGGACCGCGCGCACACCCGGGTCGCCGCGCGCGAGAGCGCGCTGCCGACGGTCGCGCGGACCGCGGACACCGCTCCCCGGCACGCCGGCGACCTCCTGGTCCGCAACGCCCACCGCAGCTTCGGCTCGGTCGTGGCCCTCGACGACGTCAGCGTCGACGTGCGCGCCGGGGCGGTGACCGCGGTCATCGGCGCCAACGGCGCCGGAAAGAGCACCCTGGTGAACGTCATCTCGGGCATCGAGCGGCTCGACCGCGGGACGATCACCCTCGGACCGGACGACATCGCGCAGGTCGGACCGGCGGGACGCACCCGCCGGGGGATCATCCGCACGTTCCAGGTGCCCCGCCTGGTCGGCGACCTGTCCGCGCTCGACAACATCGTCGTCGGCCCCGAGGCGTCGCACCGGCCGCTGCTGCGCAGGAGCCCGCGCGGCGAGCGGGACGGCCGAGCGCGGGCCGCGGCGACGCTGGCCAGCCTCTCGCTCGACCATCTCGCGCTCCGGCCCGCGGCCACGCTGTCGACGGGCGAGCGCAAGTACGTCGAGCTCGCCCGCGCGGTCTTCTCCTCCGCCTCGGTCCTCCTGCTGGACGAGCCGGCGGTCGGGCTGTCGGCGCCGGAGGTGGAGGCGCTGCGTACCTGGCTCGAACAGCTCCGCTCGGCCGGTGCCGCGATCCTGGTGATCGACCACAACCTCGACTTCATCAGGGACATCGCCGACCACGTGTACGCGATGGAGAACGGGCGGGTGACGTGGAGCGGCCGGGCGGCCGACCTCGCGACCCCCGACCGTCGTCCCGCCGCCGTGGCCGCCGGCGGGCGCGCCCCGCGGCCGGGCACGGCGCCGACGGTGACGCGGCCGCGGGCGGCAACGGCAACGGCAGCGGCGACCGCGGCCGGGGCCACTGGGAACGAGGCGAGATCCGGCCGCGGCGCCGAGCTGACGGTGCGGGGCCTCAGCGCCGGATACGGGCAGATCACCGTGATCCGCGAGGTGACCGTCACCGCGCGTGCCGGGGAGGTGCTGGGGGTCATCGGCCCGAACGGGGCGGGCAAGTCGACGCTGCTGTCCGCGATCGCCGGGGCCAACCGCACCGCCCGGGGCCGGATCGCGCTGGACGGTGCGAGCATCGAGCGACTGCCGAGCCACCGGCGCCTCGGGGCGGGGCTCGCCCTGGTTCCCGAGGGACGGCAGGTCATCGGCTCCCTCAGCGTCGAGGCCAATCTCGCCATCACCGAGGTCGGCAGCGGCCGCGCCCGGACGGACGAGCCCTTCGAGGTCCGACGCGCCCGCGTCTACGAGCTGTTCCCGCGCCTGGCCGAGCGGGCGGCCGTCCCTGGCGCGGTCCTGTCCGGCGGCGAGCAGCAGATGCTCGCGATCGGCCGCGCCCTGATGACCTCACCCGACGTCCTGCTGCTCGACGAACCGAGCCAGGGCCTGTCGCCAGCCATGGTCGACGTCCTCACCGACGCGTTGGCRCAGCTCAGGGGAACGATGACCCTGCTCGTCGTCGAGCAGAACAGGACAGTGCTCGACCGGCTCGCCGACCGGACCGTGCGCATGACGTCCGGCGCCCTGGTCACCGGTGAAACCGTCGGGGCCGACGCAATGCCCGCCATCGGCACGGCAGAAAGGACCCCTCATGACTGACAACATGTCGGCGGCGATCGAGAAGCTCGGTGGCCGCCGGGTCGTCGACAACCGTGTGTACACCGACCAGCGGACCTACGACCGCGAGGTCGAGCGCATCTTCCTGCGGTCCTGGCTGTTCGTCGCGCACGAGTCCGAGATCGCCAACACCGGCGACTTCGTCACCACCACCCTGTTCGGCAATCCGCTGCTCATCACCCGCGACCGGGAGAACAAGGTCCATGCCTTCCTGAACGTGTGCCGGCACCGGGGAAGCATGCTCGTCGACGAGGCGCGCGGGCACTGTTCGGCCTTCCGTTGCCCCTACCACTTCTGGGTCTACTCGCTGACGGGCGACCTGGTCGGCATCTCGCAGGAGGCGGCGTACGACGGGACCGGCTTCGAGAAGGAGAACTACCCGCTCATCGAGGTCGACTGCTCCATCGAGCTCGGGCTGGTCTTCGTCAACCTGTCCAAGGAGCACGGGACGCTGCGTGCGTGGCTGGGCGAGGAGCTCCTCGAGACGATGGCGAAGCCACTCGGTCTGGCCGAGTTCGCGGTCATCAACAGCAACCCGCCCCAGCCGATACCGGTGAACTGGAAGGTCGTGACGGAGAACGGCCGCGACGGGTACCACGTGCCCTTCGTCCACCCGTTCCTGCGCAAGGCCAGCCCGCCGGGGCCCTACCGGCTCTTCGCGAACGGCCACGCGGTGCAGCAGCTCGGGGCGGACCCGGCCGGCTTCGACCCCGCCGACTGGGAGTACGTCGCGACGAACCCCTTCCCGGGGCTGGAGGTCGGCGACGGCTGGATCGTCAACCTGTTCCCGGACACGATGATCATGCTGCGCTGGAACATGATCTCGATCGATTTCCTTCGCGTCCTGTCGCCGACGGAGTCGGTGATGGAGAACCGCACGCTGGGACTGGCGTCCGACGACGACGACGTGCGTGAGGTGCGACGCCGCAACCAGCGCTACTGGTTCGCCAATCCCATCGAGGAAGAGGACGCGCCGGTCTTCCTGAAGCAGCAGGCCGGCGTCTCCGCCCCGCTCCTGCGCTTCAGCGTGATCGCCCGCGGAGCCGACGCGACGACCGGCACACGCGGCGACGACAACCGGCTGCGTCAGTTCTGGGACGCCTGGCGCGACATGATGGGACTCGACGAGAACTCGGGTGACGGGCTATGACGCTCGATCGGCCCGACGACCTGTTCCGAGGCGAGACCGGGCGCTACGAGCTGATAGACGGCGCGCCGTTCGTGYGCGCCGAGCCGACGCCGTTGCTGATGCGGGCCATCAACCAGATCGCCGACGCCCTCACCGACGCGCTGCGCACGACGTCGAGTCTCGTCGTCGCCGTCTTCCGCCCGTTCGATCTCGATGCCCGCAACCATGTGGTCCCGGCGATCTCCCTCGTCCGCGACGGCGCGCCTGTTCCGGAGACGGTCATCGAACTGCGGGTCGAGTCCACCGCCCGGTTCGCGCTGGGACCCAAGCGGCTGCTCTACGGACGCGCGGGCATCGCCGAGTACTGCTTCGCCGACCCGCAGGCGGGGCGGATGCGCGTCATGCGGCCCGCGCCGGCCCGCCACGACTACGCGTGGCCGGCCCGCGACCTGCTCCCGGGCGAGTCCTACGAGCCGCTGTGCTGCCCCGGCGTGGCCGTGCCCGTCGACGTCCTGTTGCCTGACTATCTGCGCCGGAGCCCGGTGGGGAGCGTGGCCGCATGACCACGAACACCGCCCCTGCGACCACGAACGCCGTCCCCGCGACCGTCCAGCGGCTCGTGGTCAGGGTCGCCGACGTCACGCGGGTCAGCGCCGATGTCGTCCTGCTACGGCTCGTCGACCCGGCGGGGGCGCCGCTTGCCGAGTGGAGCGCCGGGGCGCACGTGGACGTGGTCCTTCCGTCGGGGCTGGTCCGCCAGTACTCGCTGTGTGGCCTGCCCGACGACCGCGACGGGTACACGATCGCCGTCCGCCGCGAGGCGCAGGGGCGGGGAGGCTCGCGGGAGATCCACGACAGTGTGGGAATCGGGTCCAGACTGACGGTGAGCGCGCCGCGCAACACCTTCGCTCTCGTCCCCGCGGCGCGATACGTGCTCGTCGCTGGCGGCATCGGCATCACCCCGATCCTGGCGATGTGCCGCGCCCTGCACCGCGCCGGCGCGCCCTGGACGCTGTACTACGGCGGGCGCAGCCGGCGGGCCATGGCGTTCGTCGACGAGCTTCGTGCCCTGGATCCCTCGCGGGTCCATGTCGTGCCCGAGGACGAGGCCGGACCGCTCGACCTGGCCGGGATCGCGCGCGGCCTCCGGCCCGGCACCGAGATCTACTGCTGTGGGCCCGAGGGCCTGCTCACCGCCCTCGAGGGCGCCGTGGCGACGCACCTGCCGGGCGGACGCGTACACACGGAGCGATTCAGCGCGGGCCGGCCTGTCGAGCCCGCTCATGTCGACGACGAGACGAGCTTCGACGTCGAGCTGCGGCGCAGTCGCATCACCGTCACCGTTCCGCCGGGCCGCACCGTCCTCGACGTCGTCGCCGAGGTCGTCCCGACGGTCGTCTCCTCGTGTGAGGAGGGCTTCTGCGGCACCTGCGAGACCCGCGTGCTCGACGGCGTCCCGCTCCACCGCGACGTGATCCTGAGCGACGAGGAGCGCGACCGCGGTGACCGTATGTACATCTGCGTCTCCAGAGCACGCTCACCGCGGCTCGTCCTGGATCTCTGAATCCCCAGGGATCTCCGAGCTCGAGGGGGGCAGCAGCGCCGCCGCCCGGCCGCCGGCCCGATACCGACCTGGACGAGAACGTCGTCCGGGCGCCTGATCCGAAAGCGAACCCATGCTGATACTCCGCCACGACGACGTCGCCTCGACCCTGACGATGGAACTGGCCATCGACGCGATGAGAGATGTCTTCTGTTTACAGTCGGAGGGCCTTGCCGACACGCCCCGGCGGCTGGACGTCCCCGCGGGCGGCGGATGGCTGCGGCTGATGCCCGTCGCTATCGGTGGGCTGAACACCTTCGGCTTCAAGGCGATGAACCTCGCTCCGCGGGTCGGGGTCCGGTACGCCATCTGGATCTATGACCTCCCGTCAGGGGAGCTGCGCGGCATCCTCGACGCTCGACTGATCACCGCCATGCGGACCGCCGCCAGCACGGCGGTCGCGACCGACCTGATGGCCCGCAAGAACGTCGACCGCCTGGCTGTCATCGGGACCGGCGCCGAGGCCCGGCACCATCTCGCCGCCATGCGCCTCGTCCGGCCGGCCAGCCAGGTGGCCGTCTACAGCCGGTCGAGCGCGAACCGCGCCGCGTTCGTCACGGACATGGCCGACCCGCTCGTCGACGAGCTGGTCGCCTGCTCCAGCGTCGAGGAGGCGGTGGACGGCGCCGATCTGGTCGTCCTCGCCACCAAGTCGCCGACTCCGGTGCTGGCCGCCTCGCACCTGCGGGCGGGCATGCACGTCAACTCGATCGGCGCGGCCCGTGGAGACCAGTACGAGCTCACCACCGACGCCTTCGCCCGTTTCGACGCGATCGTGTGCGACTCCGCCGTCCAGGTGTTCAGCGAGGCTGGCGACGCCATCGTGGCCCGTCGGGCTGACGAGGGGTTGTTCACCGCCGCGGCGAACCTGTCCGACGCCGTCGCGCGCCGAGTACGCGGTCGCAGCCACGACGACGACATCACGCTCTACAAGTCGGTCGGCCTGGCCACCCAGGACGTCGCGCTCGCGCATGCCGTCCTGGCCCGGGCCGAGCAGGCGGGCCTCGGCACGGACGCCGGAGATCTTCTCTCGCTCAAGGCGGTCGGCCGATGACTTCCACGACGGCTACGGCCCACCAGTTGCTGATCGGTGGCCGGTGGACCGCGGCATCGGAGGGAACGAGCTTCTCGGTGACCGATCCGGCCACCGAACGGGTGATCGCCGACGTCGCCTCGGCCGGCCCGGCGGACGCGCTGGCCGGGATCGACGCCGCGCAGCGCGCGGGCGCCGACTGGGCGGCCGTCAGCCCTCGCCAGCGGTCCGTCCTTCTGCGGCGTGTGTATTCGACGGTGATGGCCGAGGCCGACGAGCTGGCCGACCTCATCGTCGCCGAGAACGGCAAGGTGCGCGCCGACGCGCTGGCCGAGGTCCGGTACGCCGCGGAGTTCTTCCGCTGGTACGCCGAGGAGGCCGTGCGCAACTACGGGCAGCTGCTGTCCGCCCCGGACGGCGGCGCCGACATCGTCGTGCGGCACCAGCCGATCGGGACAGYCCTGCTCGTCACACCCTGGAACTTCCCGTTGGCGATGGCGACGCGCAAGATCGCRCCGGCGCTCGCGGCCGGCTGCGGCACGCTGCTGAAGCCAGCCGAGGAGACTCCGCTGACCGCCCTCGCCCTGGGACGGATCCTCGCGCGCTGCGACATCCCCGACGGGCTCGTGAACATCCTGCCCACGGCGGACCCCGGCCCGCTGGTGGAGGCGGTTCTGCGGGACCCGCGGGTGCGCAAGCTCAGCTTCACCGGCTCGACCGAGGTCGGGCGGCTGCTGCTGCGACAGGCGGCCGATCAGGTGATCAGCTGCTCCATGGAGCTGGGGGGCAACGCCCCGTTCCTCGTGCACGCCGACGCGGACGTCGCGGCCGCGGTCGACGGCGCCATGGTCGCCAAGATGCGCAACGGCGGCCAGGCCTGCACGGCGGCGAACCGGTTCTACGTGCACCGGCGGGTGGTGGCCGAGTTCACCGAACGGTTCGCCGAGCGGATGCGGTCGGTCTCGGTGGGGCCGGGCAGCCGCGCCGGCGTCGACCTCGGCCCCGTCATCAACCGTCGCGCACAGGTCTCGATGGGCACGACCGTCGCCTCGCTCACGCAGGCCGGCGCGCAGGTCGTGACCGGCGCCGCCGAACAGCGGCCCGGCTGGTTCTACGCCCCCACCGTCCTCGCCGACGTGCCGCCCGAGGCCGACGCGCTCCGCCACGAGATCTTCGGTCCGGTCGCGCCGGTCGTGACCTTCGACGACGCGGACGAGGCCGTCGCGCTCGCGAACGACACCGGGTACGGCCTGGCGGCCTACCTGTACACCCGTGATCTCCGGCTCGCCACGCACTGCTCCGAGGCGCTCGAGTTCGGCATGGTCGCCGTCAACCGCGGCCTGCTCTCCGATCCCGCCGCGCCCTTCGGCGGCATGAAGGGCAGCGGCCTCGGGCGGGAGGGCGGCCACGACGGGCTCCTGGAGTTCACCGAGACCAAGTACGTGAGCGTCGCGCGATGACCGCGCCACCGCGTACGCGCCCATCCACGGAGAGGACATCGAGTTCTGTGCCCACGACCGAACTGGGAAAGCTCGCCGCCGTGCTGCCGGACCTCGCCGACGGGTTCCGCCACCTCCGGCGCGAGGCCCTGAAGGCCGGCCCGCTCACCGACGAGACGATCGAGCTGATCGTGGTCGCCGGCCTGGCGGCCACACACCGGCGCGACGCGCTGCGCGTGCATATCACGCGCCTGCTGGACATGGGTGTCGAGCAGGCGGCCATCGCGCACGCTCTCGTCGCCTGTTTCGGCGCCGCGACGACCCTGACGGAGACCGTCGACGGGCTGGGCGTGCTGTCCGGGTGCGTGCGAGAGCACGGCGGGGCGCCGGAGTCCACGTCGTGACCGAGGTCGCGACGATGCTCCTCGCCCACGAGCGGCACGACGCCGGCTCCCGAGGCGACACCGGGGGCGACACCGTCCCGCTTCTCCTGCTGCACTCGCTCGCCCTCGACCGGCGCGTCTGGGACGGCCTGCTGCCCACGCTGCGCCGTCGCCGACCGGTCGTGACCGTCGACCTGCGCGGGCACGGGGCCTCGCCGCCGAGCCCGGACTTCACGATCGAGCAGATGGCCGACGACGTCGCCGCGACACTGGACGCGGCCGGGATCGGGCGGGTCGCCGTCGCGGGCCTCTCGCTGGGAGGGTCGGTGGCCCAGGCCTTCGCGAGCCGCGACGTCGACCGGACGGTTGCCCTGGCGCTCATCGACACCACCGCCTGGTACGGGCCCGACGCGCCGCAGCAGTGGGGGCAGAGGGCCGCCAAGGCGCACGCCTCCGGCATGCGATCACTGGCGGAGTTCCAGCTCGACCGTTGGTTCTCCGACGGTTTCCGGCAGGAGCACCCGCGGCTGTGCGAGGAGCTGCTGGACCGCTTCGCTCGCAATGACCTGCCGTCGTACGAGGCGACCTGCCGGGCGCTCGGCGCGTTCGACCTGCGCGACCGGGTCACCGAGATCAGCGCACCGACCCTGGTGATCGTCGGCAGCGACGACCCGGCGACGCCGCCGAGCCACGCACAGGACCTCTGCGAGCGGATTCCCGGCGCCTCACTGCATGTGCTGCGAGGCGCTCGCCACCTCACCCCCGTCGAGCGCCCCGAGGAGGTCGGTGGACTGCTCGAGACGTTCTTCACCTCCCACCACGCCTGACATCGGGCTCATCGAAAGGACAGCCACCATGGCGCAGTACACGAAGAGCACCGCCAAGGACTGGGCGCTCGACAACCTCAAGGGCGTCTGCAACGTCATCATGCCGAGCTTCCGGCAGGACCTCAGTGGCCTCAACGAGGCCGCGATCCGCCATGACGTGCGCCGGAACATGGAGCTCGGCTTCTCCGGCGGCCTGCTCGTCTCCGAGGCCGGCACCACCCTCGACGAGATGCGCCGGTTCATGGAGGTCGCCGTCGACGAGGCGGGCGGCCAGCACCAGATCCTGCTGCACGGCGCGTTCGACACCTCGCGGGACATCATCGCGATGTGCAAGGCGGCCGAGGACGCCGGTGTGGACGCCGTGCTGCTCGGACACCCGAACAGCTTCTATCCACGCACCGCCCAGGACATCATCGACTACACGAGCCACATCTGCGACGCCACCGAGCTCGGTGTCATCCTGTTCTGCGCCGTGCATTTCAACTTCCAGCGCGTGGACCCGAGCGGATATCCGCTGGACGCGATCGAACACCTCGTCGACAACGTGCCCAACGTCATCGGCGTCAAGTACGAGGTGGGTCGGCCCGGCGTCGTCGGAAACGCCGAGTGCTTCCGGCGCCTGGCCGGCAAGCCGGTGGTGGTCTCGGACCCGTTCGAGGCGAATGCGCCGGTGTGGACGGAGTTCTTCGACATGCAGTGGGTGGGCACGTCGAACTACGAATACTACGGAAACTCCGTGCCGCTGATGTTCGACCTCCTGAAGAAGGGGGATCGGGAGAGCGCGCTGGAGCTCTACTGGAAGATCCAGCCCGCGCGGGTCATGCGGGCGAACATCCAGGCCGAGCTCGGGGGTGCCAACTTCATTCACCGTTATCTTTGGAAGTACCAGGGCTGGCTCAACGGATACAACGGCGGCCCGCTGCGCCAGCCCGCGATGAAGCTGGCCGACGGCCAGATGCGCCGTGCTGCCGATGGGCTCATCAAGTCCGGCATCATCGACAGCCAGCCCGACGACCTCGGCGCGTATTTTCAGGGCCGGGTCACGGACCAGTGACAGGCGCGCCAGTACGATGAGCATGAAGTGCTGTACGTTGCCGCCGCCGGTATTCGCCGGCGGCGACGATACATGGCCGTCACGGCAGGCGGCGTCCGGGCATGCCCCGGGCGCGCCTGCCGGTGCCTGGCGGCGGCGACACGATCGAGGCGGTCGGCATGGCTGAGAACGGCGTGGTCCGTCGTCAGACCATGGCTGACGACATCTACCAGCTGGTGCGCGAGCAGGTGCTCGACGGCACGCTCGCCGTCGGTGTCGAGCTGAACCAGGTGCACCTCGCGCGCGAGCTCAACGTCAGCCGCGTACCGGTGCGCGAGGCGCTGCGGCGCCTGCAGGCCGAGCGGCTCATCGAGGGCACCCCGTTCCAGCGCTACGTCGTCACGGGGATCAGCCCCGACGCGCTGATGGAGCTGATCGACCTGCGGGAGCACCTTGAGGTGTTCGCCGTCCGCCGCCAGACCGACAGACTCTCGCGGGCCGGGTCCTCGGCCCTGTTCGCCGCGAACAGAAAGCTCGCCGCGGTCAAGGATCCCGAATCCTGGTTCCAGGGCGACATCGCGTTGCACACCCTGCTGAACGGCGCCGGGACCGAGGCCAGCCGCATCGTGCAGGACATCCGCGACCGCGTGCACCGTTACGTCAGATCGGTCGTCTCGAGTCCTGGTCGGCGGCAGGAGGCCTGCGCCGAACACCATCTGATCATCGAGGCGATGGCGGCGGGCGACGCCGACGAGGCAGAGCGGGTGCTACGGACCCATATCCGGCATACGCGCGACATGCTAGCGAGGCATTTCACGCCGCCCGCCGCCGGCCTCGGCGGCGGACCGAGCGAGGAGGCCTGAGCGAGGTGGACCTTCATCTGACCGGCCGCCGCGCGCTGGTCACCGGGGGCAGCGGTGGCATCGGAAAGGCCATCGCCCGACAACTCCTTTGGGAGGGCTGCGACGTAGCACTTCTCGCCCGGGGTTCCGAGCGGCTGGACGCGACGGTCCGAGAACTGTCCGGCCATGGAAAAGGGAACGTCGTGGCCGTCGTGGGTGACACCGAGGACGACGGCTCGGTCCGCGAGGCGGTCGATCGGGCCGTGGGCCTGCTCGGCGGCCTGGACATCCTGGTGAACTGTGCTGYGGCGCCGGGGGGCGCGGCACCGGTCAGGACGGTCGCGGAGCTGAGCGGTCCACGGTTCGCCTCAGCCATGAACGACAAGGTGTTCGGCTACGCCCGCTGCGCCCAGGCCTGCGCGCCCCGCTTCGTCGAGCAGCGCTGKGGTCGGATCATCAACATCGCGGGCCAGGCCGCCCGCACCACCGGTTCGCCCCTCACCAGCATGCGTAACGCCGCCGTCGTGGCTCTCACCAAGACGTTGGCCGACGAACTGGGACCGCACGGCGTCGGAGTCTTCGTCGTCAACCCGGGTGCTACCCGGACCGAACGCACCGCCCAGCTGGTACTCGACCGCGCACGGCGCGCCGGCGTCGAGCCCGATGAGATCGAGGCGCGTCTCGCCCGCGGGTCGGCGCTGGGGCGCATGGTCACCGCGCGGGAGGTGGCCGACGTGGTCACGTTCCTGGCGTCCGAACGGTCGATGGCGATGCACGGCGACGTCGTCGGTGCCGGCGGCGGCCTGCCCGGGACCATCCACTACTAGACCCGGCCGCTTTCACAGGCGGCCGTCGGCTTACGGAGGCGGGCTCGCTCGCATGACACTGTCCGTACTGGTGACCGGGGGAGCCTCCGGCATCGGAAAGGCCGTCGCTGACAGCTTTCTCGACGACGGCGCCGCTGTGACCATATTCGACAGGAGACGGTCGACCGATCCTCGCGTGAAATCGGTCCTGGGGGATGTCCGGGTCTACGAGGACAACGAAAGGGCGGTCGGGACCGCCGCCATCGACGGTAGGCTCGACGTTCTGATCGTGAATGCCGGAATCCATGATGGGGGACTGCGTCTCCTCGATACCCAACCGCATCATCTCGAGGAGACGTTCAGGCGTGTGATCGATGTCGACGTCGTCGGCTACCTGCTGGCCGCGCGTGCGGCGGCAGACTCTCTGATCGCTGCCTCAGGATGCGTCGTACTGACGTTGTCCGACGCCGCGTTCGACGTCAGGTCCAACAACGCCGGAATCGCGTACCTGACCGCCAAACATGCCTGCGTCGGTCTCGTGCATGGCCTGGCGCGTGACCTGGCGCCGGCTGTTCGGGTGAATGGTGTCGCTCCGAGCGGAGTACCGACATCCCTTGTCGCCGCGGACGGTGATCGCGACGAACGCCCCGCGATCACCGACGCCGCACGCCTTCGTAGCGCTGTCGCCTCCCGCACCCTTCTGAATCGGGCGATCGAACTCGAGGACGTCGTTTCCGCCTTCCGTTTCCTCTGCGGACCTGGGGCGGCATCGATCACCGGACAGATCCTCCGAACTGACGGTGGGCTCATTCCCTAGCCTTGAGCCCACCGGTCCTCGCGGGCGCGTCGCTGGTGATTGCTGGAAGGACCCGCGGTCGACGTGGTCAGACGACTCAGCCGGAGAATCTGTCGAGGTCGCTACCGTCAGGATCGACGGTGCGGGAGATGCGGCGCCCGATGTCGCCCAGCTGCCGCTGCTGCGCGCGGGTGAGGGGATCGAAGACCAGAGCGCGGACCGTCTCGACGTGCCCGGGAGCGGCCGCGGCGAGTTTCTCCCAGCCCGCGTCCGTCAGGGTTGCCAGGGTGCAGCGGCCGTCGGTGGGGTCCGGCGCGCGGCGGACCCAGCCCGCCTTCTCCAGCCGCCCGGCCACGTGGGAGAGCCGGGAGAGTGATCCGTTGGCGAAGACGGCCAGGGCGCTCATGCGCAGGGTGCGCTCGGGGGCCCCGGACAGCATCGCCAGCACCTGGTACTCGAAGTGGCTGATCCCGGCGTCCCGCTGGAGCTGGTCGTCGAGTGCGGCGGGAAGCCTGATCAGCACCCTGGCAAGGGTCAGCCAGGTCTGCATCTCCTCGTCGGTCAGCCAGCGCGGCTGCTGCGCGTCCACACCGTCAGCCTAGCTTGAAGCATCAACAAGGCAACGATCGGAAACTATTTGACAGGTCAAGCGACTCCGTCTAGGTTTTCGTTGAAACTTCAATAGACTGACGCCGTTGGACGTGGTCCGCAGGGGCGGGAAGGTCGCCAGCACCCTGGGCGCCGCCGCCGACGAACAGACCCTCGCCGCCGTCGGCCTGACCGGCACCAGCGTCATGGCCGCCCCCGTTCGTGAGCTTGTCGCTGAGCTCGCTTTGCCCTGCATGCGCCGGCCGCACTGCTGGTGGAACAGCAGGCTTCGAAGCGCGTAGGGATGCTGTGTTCGCGGCGTACCGATGCGTCCTGAGGCCGGGCCACGGGTGCTGAGGCGCTGCTGGGCGGCGAGGAAGGTGCTCTCGTCGATGATTGCCGGGTGCGCGGGGCGCTCCGACCAGACCCACTTGTCCTTCTCGTTCCACTTCAGCTTGGTTTCGTAGCCGAAGGCGACGTCCTCGACGTCGAGTAGCTCCTCATGCTTGCGCTGCTTGTTCCACACCTGGTGGCCGGTGTATCGACGGTTGGCCAAGATCGCCTGCACGGCACTCTTGCACCAGGCAACGCCCTCACGATGGGGGTTGCGGGTTCACCGACCMGTCCCGGGCGCTCTGTCTGAAGCTCGTCGGCACCCCGCACGCCGACCGGCCCCTGGCCGGCATGTGTGACTCCGCGCGCTGCCCGCAAGCCACCGGCTCCTGCGCGGCGAGATCCCGCTCGGCGGCCGCTGCGACATCACAACCCTGGCCGTCGAGTCCGGCGTCGACCGCACCGCCTTCCGCGGCACCCGGCCCTACGCCGATCTCCGCGCCGAGTTCGGACGGCGCCTACGGACCCTCCAGCAGGCTAGCGATCAGCCCGACCCGCGCGACGCGCAGATCACCCGCCTCAAGACCGAGATCACCGGGCTGAAGAACCGTGTGGTCGAGTCAACCAGCACGATCAACGAACTCACCGAGTTCCAGACCCAGGCCCTCGCGCGACTCGCCGCTCAACATGACGAGATCATCCGTCTGCGAGCCGCCGCCACCTCCGCCAGCCGAGTCAGCCGACTTCCGCAACGGGCAGCGACCATTGGCTCATGCAACTGACCGAGCGACCAGGCCGACAGTGAAGCGGCGTCGGTGTTCGGACAAGGGAGGGGGCCGGCCAAGATACGACGGAAACCGGCAACCAGTGATCTTGAGTTGAACTTGCCGCAGGTGAGGTGCTGGGGCGGATCGGCGTCGGCTGCCCGACCAGGGGACAGCGATGCGCAAACGCAGCCGGAGGYCCGATCTTGTGTCACCGTTCGCAGTGGACTTCTTCGCGTACCCGCTCAGATCGGTCAACGGCGTACCCGATAGCGCAGGTGAAGCACCCGGCTGCCCTGAATCACCACGTCAGGACCCTCCAACAGGTGCTGTGCGTGGACCGACCCGAAGTAGCGCTTGCCGGACCCGAACACGACGGGTACGACGTCCATGCGCACCTCGTCGATCAGGCCCGCGGCAAGCACCTGGCCACCGACGTCGCCAGCGGCGACCTCGACCATGCGGTCACCCGCAAGCTCCTGCGCCTTGGCCACGGCTGCCTCGACGCCGTCGACGAAGTGAAACGGCGCCTCGGGGTCCCAGCCCTTGGGCTCCGGCCGGTGCGTCACGACGACCACGTGGTCGACCCCGCTCGGCGGCTTCCCGTCCCAGCCGTCCGTCAGGTCGAAGACGTGGCGGCCGGCGATTGTCACCCCGATCTGGTCCCAGTACGGCCGGGTGTAGTCGTAGGACGTCTGCGACACCTTCACCTCGCCGCTCTCGTCCAACGGGACGTCACCGCTGACCAACCAGTCGAACAGCGGTCCGGGCTGGTCATTCTCGTCCGCGACGAAGCCGTCCACCGACACGGAGCTGTACATGACCACCTTGCCCACGGGGCTCTCCTCTGCTTCGGGGAGCCCCAAATTAGCGCGTCCTCAGCTGTCGCTCTTGTAAGAAATCAATCGGCCGGCAGCGGCCAGCCGTCCAGCGCGTGGCCGGGATGATCGCGCAGGAACCGCCGCCGGACTTCGACGTACCGGGTCGGCGTGAGCCCGGTGAACGCCCGGAACTCGTGGCCGAAGTGGGCCTGGTCGAAGTAGCCTGCGCCACCGGCGAGCTCGCCCCAGTCGATCGGTTCGGCGGGGTTGATCGCGAGCACGGTGGCGGCGAAGCGGCGGGTGCGGGCCAGCCGCTTCGGCGTGACGCCGATGAGCTCCTTGAACCGCTGTGCCAGGTGAGTGTTGCTGACACCGGCTGCCACGCTCAGGTCGCCGATCGCCACCGCCCCGCTGGTCGCCGCGATGACGCTGCTCGTATGGCGGACCAGCCTCAGGCCGGGGGTCTCGCACAGCCGTCGCATCAGCTCCTCTTCGAGCAGCGTCAGCATCTCGTGCGGTCCGTCCGCCGTGGCCAGCCGGTCTCGCAGCTCAGCGGTGGCGGGCCGGCCCCAAACCTGCTCTACCGTCACCGGCCGGTCACACAGCTCGGCCGCGGGCATCGGCAGGAACGGCGCCAGCCCCCACGGCTTGACGTGCACGCCGACGGACCGGGTCGGGAGTGGGTAGCCGAAGTCCCACGCGCGGGTGGGCATGGTGACCACGCAGCCGTCGGCGTACTCGGCCGTCTCGATGTCGGTCCCGGCGCGGATACGGAACGGCGCCCCGAGGTTGACGATGAGCAGCGCCGCCGGCGCCGGCGGCAGCGTCAGCCGGGCGTACGGCGGCGCACCCTCCAGGTAGTAAAGGTCGTCGATCAGCCCGTCCAGCGGCGGTCGCGGCACTCTGGACACGTACTCCACGCGCACAGCATCGCCGACGCCCCGCCGGCATCGCCCGCCGGGATGGTCCAGCCGCGCTGCCGCCAGCATCGAGCCAGCGCCGATCCMGGACGAGCGCCCGGCCGCGGACATTTGCGTGGATACGCGTGCTGCGTGAGAGATGGAGGATTCTCGGCCCCTCCGGTGTCGCCCTGCTTCCCCCTAGCGTGCGAGGCGATCTGGTTTGCCACACCGACCTGTGTCTGGAAAACGCCATGATCCGGTATGTTGCAGTTCCTCGCGGTCTGGGCGACATGTCCACGTACGGCACTGGTCGACGGCCGGGACCGAGGTGGACACCACGTTGGACCGTGTGGCCGTCCCGTCGGCGAGGGAGAGCCGCCATTCGCAACGAGCCCGACGGGCGCTTCACTCCACGCGGCCTAGCGATGTCTTCACTGGCAGATCACTCTTAACGGTTATTCCTAACGCCCGATGCGGGCTGGGTCGCAGGTATTCCGGAATGGTTCATCCGGCAGATACTGGTCCCATTCTTTTTCGGTTAGGCCGCCGCCCGCGCGTTGACAGGACACCTCTACCACATGCGTCCGAAGCTGCTGCAAACTGGCGGCGTCCCACAGTCGTACTGTGGTGTCCCAGCTGGCGGTGGCGAGGATGCCGTCGGGGCCAAATTCCAGTTTGGATATCGAGTCGGTGTGGGCGGTGAGGGGGTCGCCGACTTGGCGTGGATTGATTGGGTCGGATATGTCCCAGAGCTGTATCGTCTTCTCGTCGGCGGTGGCGAGGAGACTGCCGGGTCCGAGCGCCACGTCCGCCTCAGAGTTGGTGTGGCCGGTGAGGGGGTTGCCAAACTGGTGGGCGCTATCTGGACTGGCCACGTCCCACAGTCGTACTGTCCCGTCATCGCTGGCGGATACTAGTATCCCATTTCGTCCGAAGGCCACCGAGGTCACCGAACTGGCGTAGCTGGTGGTAAGAGGCTTACCGCGCTGGTAGGGGTGATCGAGATCAGTGACGTCCCACAGTCGTACTGTGGTGTCCCAGCTGGCGGTGGCGAGGATACCGTTTGGTCCGAATGCCAGCGTGAATATATCGTCGGTGTGGCCGGTCAGACTGCCGCCTCTGCGAGGGTTGGCCGGGTCGGTGACGTCCCAGAGCTGCACCGTCTTCCCRCTGACGGCGGCGAGAACTCCGCCAGGGCCGAAGGCCAGCGTGTCGACGGGGCCGATGAAGGAAGCGTCGAGTTGCTGAGGGTTGGTGGGGTCAGTGACGTCCCAGAGTTGTGCCGTCCCGCTGTCGCTGGTTGTGGCGATGAGCCCATTGACGCTGAATGTCATTGTGGACAAAAGGCCGGCGTCACCCGTGAAGAAGCGACCCGCCGGGTCGGGGTGCGCTGGGTCTGTGACGTTCCATAGCAGTACCGTTCCGTCGTTGCCGGCGGAGGCCAGTGTCTCATTGGGTCCAAAGGCCACTACCCACACCTGGCTGGAGTGGGCGGTGATGGTGGCGCGCAGAGCGGGGGTGTCGCCCAAGAGGCCGAGCAGATTGCCGCGAATGCGGTCTCGGTGATTGCGGGGGGAAAGGTCGTAGGCGGCCACGGCAAGACGAAGTGCTAGGACCGGGTCCTTGGCGCGGATACTGTCGGCGCGGACAAGGAGCTGGTCGGCGGTCCTGACACGGTCTCCTTCTTCCGCAGTACCCCTCATCTGAAGGCCATAGACCACAAGAACGACGAGGGCGACGAGGAGGCCGATAAAAACGGTCCAAATGCGGGCGAGCCTGCGTCGGCCTCGACGACGGCTATCGATCAGAAAATCGCGGGTGACGGACGTGAGGTTGTCTGAGTCGAAAGCAGCGAGTGYTTCAGCCGCTAGGGGAAGGCTCCACAACCGTTTGGGTGGGCGACCGTGATGATCCCAGTCGGCGGCAGCAGTATCGGCCTGACTGCGTAGCCGGAGCTGGTCGGACCTCTGATCGATCGCTTTGGCGAGAGGGCACCAGTCTGCGAAGAGCCGTTCGTGGGCGATGTCAATGGTCGCTGAGCCGCCGGGAGTAGCGTCAACAGTAAGCAGCCGGTGGGCAATGAACGGCGCGAGTGTACTGCGGATGCGATCATTTATGTCGTCGAGGGTAAGACGGTGGCGCGTTGGGCGGCCCTCGGTGTCAACGCTGATCAGTTGCAGCAGGCCAGTCAGCACCTCTTCACGGCTGAGGCCAGTAGCGGTGGCGGCCTTGTCGAGGGCGACGTCGGCATGTTCGATGAGAACGCTACGCACTTCGCCGATAGCTTCGTACAGAACATCGGAGATTATTGTCGTGCCTACCCGGTGCGCTTGGACGCAGAGCCGTTGTAGCGTAAAGGCAAGTAGCGGCAGGGCTTGCCCGTCTCCGGTGTCGGTAACCAGACGAGCAACCAGCTGGTCGTCGATGGTCAGCCCGGCCAGTCGCGCCGGCTCGCTGACCACCAGACGAAGCATTTCTTGGCGCAATGGGAGGATTGCCTCGGTACGTATTGGTAGCCCTACCTGTGTGGTCTCCTCGACGAGCCGTCCAAGATACTCCGAGCGCAGGGTAGCGACCACCCGCACAGGTCCGGCACTTGCCGCGGCGAGCACGGCGAGAAATTCCTTCCTGCTGTCTGGGCTGGCTCGAACCAGCAGCTCCTCCGCTTGGTCGATGATGACCAGCAGCCGCGGYGCGGTCCGAGCTGCCGCGAGAAGTGCTCGCGTAACCTCCACGATCGCATCCGGCTTGGCGAGCTGGCTGGTCAGCTGGCTGCTTTCCCAATTCAACCCGTGATCGCGGGCTAGATCGGCGAGCACCTCTGCCAACGCGACCAGTGGCCGGTCACCGGGGGCGAAGGGAGGTGCCACCAGCCAGTGGTAGGGATCGTCCGTCATCGCCGGGACAAGCCCGGCTGCGACAAGAGACGACTTGCCGCACCCGGACGGGCCAACCACTGCCAGCAGCCCAGCTCTGTCCCCAGCCGGGCTGGTCAAGGTGTCTACGAGCCATCTGATCTCCGCGTCTCGGCCTTTGAACACTGCCGCCAGGCTGGCGTCGAAGGCAGCGAGACCGGGAAATGGTGACCTGCCCGGCGGCCATGCCGCCCCCCGTCCCTGAAACTGACCGGGGAAGTACAGCGCCTTCTGGCCAGTACCAGTACCTGGCCTGCCTGGGAACGCCAGGACATGTTCAGGTCTCTTCGCGCCGCGCACGGCCGCCAGCAGCCGTTCATAGGCGGTTGCTTCATCAACGCCGAACAGGTCGGTAGTGACCCGTTCGGAAAGCAATCCCGGCAAGAGGAAGTCTTCTACCCGCATCGGCAGGAGTTTGCGGAGATCACCCAACGGGTCCTCCGCCAGTGCGGATAGCCATTCCACCGCCTTACGCTTTGACGCAAAATAGGCAGGCGAGGCAACCGCTATGATCCGCTTTGCTTCTATCAGGGCGCGATGCTGCTCCCCGGTCCGGTGCATCCCGACGGAGAGGTCCCATGCCTCAACCCGAACGCTGTACCCGGCTTCCTCCAGCCGACTGGATATCCAGGTCGCCCACTCCTCGTCGGTTTCTATGTAGGACACGAGAAAATCTACGCCGCCGCCAGTTTGCGGGCCAGCGGGCGAGTCCGCTTCGGTCACCACCCATCTAGGGTCCCATATCACCGTCCTGTCAAAGAAGGAGGCCCCCAGCGGTGTCTTCGGTCAGAGCTGCTCGCGCCGGTGAGAAGCGCGCCGAGGTAAGGGGCCAACCCTCGCCGGAGGACAGCCCCGAGGTCACCTGCCTTGTTAGAAAGGCCAAACGCGGCTCCGATCCGGGTCCAGCACTTTCGGCGCTCCGCCGGCGCACCACCTGGCATGCTGCAAGATGTTCGGTGGCCTGCCCAGGGCGGTTCGGATCCGACAGAGGGATGCCGGGCATGCCGCCCTCGGCCCACGAGACGCTGATCGAGCCGGCCCGGCCCGATCCGAAAGCCACCACCGTCACCGACGGCGTTGTTGCGCCCGGCCGAGACACGGCATGGCAGATGCGGTTCCGTGCCCTGGTCACGGCGCCAGAGCGAGCTCGGTGAACGCTGCCGCGAGGCGGCGGTGGGGTTCGGTGTCGGTGGCGAGTTCGTAGTGGCCGCGGCGAAGGTTCTGGACGAAGGCGTGGCCGGAGCTGATGATCTGGGCGGAGCGCAGCCGTTTGAGCCCTCGCATCGGCCGCAGCCGGGCTTTCGACCGGCCATGATCGGCCACTTGCCGGCGATCTTGACGTACGTTTCGTCCGCGAACCATCTGTCGCCGGGGCTGTGGCGACACGGCCGGGCGGCGTCGATCAGCAGCGGGGTGAAGCGGCAGACCCATCGGCAGATCGTGACGTGGTCGACGTCGATGCAGCGCTCGGCGAGCAGCTCCTCGACATCGCGGTAGGACAGAGAGAACCGCAGGTACCACCGCACCGCCAGAACGATCACCTCCTGCGGGAACCGGAACCCGGCGAACTCCGGCACTGGTACCGGCGGACCAGGGCAGCGAGACACCACTCGATCATGCCTCGACCACCGAAGTGGACCACTGCACCAGCCCGTGCAACAGCGCCCCGCCAGCTGATACCGGCCGGCCCGCTCGACGACGATCTCTGCCGCGCTGGCCTGGCCGTGCTCGAGGCCTGCACGCTGTCCGTGACCGCGCCGGTGGCCGCGGTCGGCTGTCATTTCTACGTTCAGTGGCAGTTGCACTCGCCGCCGGCGGCGCAGTGGGCGCAGCCGGTGTGGCAGGCGGCGGGCTCGGGCGGGACGTCGAGCATCGGGTTGCCGTCGAAGAAACCGAACGGCTTCAGGTGGAAGCCGATCTTCGTGACCGGCATGACCGGCCAGTCCTCCGGTCGGACGACGTGGTGGGCGCCGGCCGTGTACCAGAGGACGACGTCCGTGTCCGCCAGCGGACGGTCGGCCTGGACGTACCTGGCCACGCCGTCGCCGCTGATGTTCTGGGCGACGTAGTCGCCGCAGGCGTAGCGCTCAGCCGGGTCATACGCGGTCACCCACAACTGCTTCGTCGCGAAGCCGCCACGCTGGGCCTGCTGGGAACCGTCGACCCACAGCGGCGCGGTGTAGGCGCCGGGCTCGAGCTTGTACGCCGTCGGGGCGCCCAGCTTGGACGTCCGGTCCGCACTGGCGATCAGCCACGCGCGGCCGTTCAGCGGGTTGCCGTCCCTGCCGCTCATGGCCTCGGAGGTAATCGGAGTCTTCACCGTCCGCCAGGCGTTGCCGTGGGGGTTCGCGGGGCTCATCGGGCCGGCCGAGACCGAGTCGACCTCGTAGACGGTGTTCCGGTCGCCGTCGACCCGCATGTCCAACCGAATGCTGAAGTAGTGCTCGTGGTTCGGCGCGTGCAGCCCGGGCGCGATCAGGGTGCCGTACTCCGGCGTCGCACCGACCTCGCAGGCACCGGTCGAGAGGATTCCCGTCAGCTTGATTTCCAGCTCGATCGAGCCGTCGAGATAGAGATTCCAGTAGAAGCCGTACTCGTAGTTGCCGACGGTGGCGTAAAAGGAGACGACGAGGCGGCGGTTGCGGCGGACCTCGCCGCGCAGGGTGCGGAAGTCGGTGTGCTTCCAGCCGACCGACGCGTCCTCCTCGTGCATGCAGACCGCGTTGTCGATCGTGACCGGCTGGCCGTCCTGGTCATTGACGACGCCATCGAAGTAGAAGATCTCGCCGAGGCAGTCGCAGCCGAGGGTGAGCGAGTTCGCCAGCCAGCCCAGGCCGTACTCGCCCTCGTCGAACACGTTCTTGTTCCAATGCGTCGGCGCCGGGTCGCCATACGGGACGTACATCTCGGCCAGCGAGGCCCGGTACAGAACGGGACGTACCTCACCTCTGTCGACATAGCAGACGTCGTGCAGCACCAGACCCTCGCGGGGCGTGAAACCGATCCGCAGCCGCCAGTTCGCCCACTCGACGTAGTGACCCCCGACCGTGAAGCTCGGCCCGTCCGGCTGGATGATCTCGATCGGCTTCATCGGCGGACGTTGCTCGGTGAAACCCGTGACGTTGCCCGCCTGGACCATGAGGTCGGGCTCGTAGTTGCCGCCCAGCGGCGGCAGTGGGACGACGCCATGGTCAGCGACCTCGACGACCTCCATCGTGTCGAGGTCGACCGTGACGATCAGTCCCTCGACCGGGCGCGCGTAGCCGTTGTCGAACTGGGACGAGCGGACGAAGGTGAGCGGGCGGATGATGCGGCGCAGAGCCGGGTCGTCCTCGGGTCCGGTGTAGCCGCTGGCCCACGGGTCGATCATGCAGAGTTCGAAGTCGGTGACCCCACGCTTGCGAACTGCCTCCCGCCAGCGCGGGTCCGCGCGCACGACCGCCTCGCAGGCCATGAACTCCTCGGTCATCATCGGCGCCTGCATCCCGTCGACAGCGCGCCAGGAGACAACATGGCCGCGGGTGAGCGAGACGACGGCCTCGTAGGTGGTCCGCGTCTTCGGGTTGCGCAGCACCATCGCGGCCTGCCGGTCCCACGGCGTTCCGGCCGTCCAGGCGACGACCTGAGCCTTCGGCGGCTCGGCGAGCTCGACGTAGGCGAACCGGGAGCCCTCGACGAACAGGTCGGAGGTCGTCAGGATCGCGGTTGCCGCGCGCACCTCGTCACCGCTGAGCGGCTCGAGCGGGTGCGGCGCGGTGCCGATCGCATCGGCGGTGGTAGTCATCGTGCTCCTTGCCGAGGCGTGGTCCTCACAGTCAGGCGGACCACGCTAGCCGCGCTCCGTACCTGGCAGACGCCACCCACATTTCGCTCAGGAAAAACCGCCAAGCCCAGGGCAGAGCAACCGGCGCCGAGCCGACCACGGTTGGATCAGAACATTGCCGCCTACCGGTTTCACCGAAGGCGTTCCAGCCCGCACCGTGATGGAGCTGCTCGGCTACTCGACAATCCAGCTGATCATGAACACCTGCGCCCACGTCATGCCCGGGACCCAACGGAACGCGGTGGGCCTGTTGCATTCGGAGGGCCGGGGGCGCGCGAAGGCCCTGACAGGCGCGAGGATCAGACCATCGCGGCGAGTTCAGTGAACGCGAGCGATAGCCGCAGCTGTGGCTCGGCGTCGGTGGCGAGTTCGTAGTGGCCGCGGCGGATGTTCTGGATCAGGGCGTGTCCGGTGCTGACCGTCTGGCGGAGCGCAGGCGTTTGAGCCCGTGCATCGGCCGCAGCCGGGCTTTCAGCCGGCCGTGATCAGCTTCGACCTTGTTGTTCGCATACCGGACGTCGAGATGGGGCGCGGCGGGCAGCTGCTCGTCCAGGACCTGCGGGTAGGCCGGGGCCCGGTCGGTGGTCACCTCCACTGGGCGGCGACCGTGCGACAAAGCCCGGGCGAAGAACCGGCGCGCGGCGGCCAGGTCCCGTTTCTCGGATGCCGGCACGTCGATGACCTGCCCGAACTGGTCGATCGCCCGGTACAGGAAGCACGACCGACCCGTGATCTTGACATACGTTTCTTCGGCGAACCACCTGGCACCAGGGCTGTGGCGACACGGCCTGGCGGCGTCGACCAGCAGCGGCGTGAACCGGCGGACCCACCGGCAGATCGTGACGTGATCGACCTCGATGCCGCGCTCGGCCAGCAGCTCCTCGACGTCCCGATCTGACAGCGTGAACCGCAGATACCAGCGCACGCCGAGAACGATCACCTCGGCCGGGAACCGGTACCCGGCGAACTCCGACACCGGCACCGACGGACGAGCGCGGCCTCGAGACACCACTCGATCATGCCTCGAGCACCCAGATGGACCACGACATCGGCCTGTGCAACAGCGCCACCCAACCCCTCTCGAAGTGTCGCGTGGATGACTGGACCACATGCGCCATGCGGGCCCCGCGCCGCTCTTTTTCGGGGGACAATTGATGTGGTTGCGGCCGATTGCGAGCGGGTCGACGACGTCGTGGGGGTTGGATGACGGTTGGTCCTGAGGTTCCGACTCCCGAGCTAGCCCGCGCACTCTTCGTTTCCAGTCCCTCCTGGCGGCTGGGCTGGGCCTACCTGGATCCTGGCCGCAGGCCTAACCCGCACCGCGGCCGTGAACCCAGGCTCGTGGAGCCGTCGTTCAACGAGAAAGAGGTGCGCGCGCAGCTGAAGAAGCGTGATGTCGCCCTCGGGGTGTTCGGGCTGTTCGGCTTTCTGACCGGCATCCTCGCCGCGTTCGCCGCCCTGGCCCTCGTCGGTGTGACCATAACGTTTCTGGTGCCGAGCTGGCGCAAGTCCGAGATAGAAGACCAAGGCTACAGCTACCCTGTTCTCGCCGCCGAATTCCTACTCATGATCGCCCCTTTCGGTCTTCTTTGCCTCGTGCGGTTTTCCTGGATCGAGAGGCGCCTGAAATCCAAGCTCGAAGCGCGGCGGGAGAAATGGCGGGTCGAGGTCTTCAACGCGCAGGTGTCGTACCGGAACACGTGGGCGAAGTGGAAGAAGGCGTTCGACGGTCACGAGGAGGCCGAGCGCCGACGACGTGCGGCGGCGACGCTGTTCGATCCGATCCTGTTGCGTTCGCCCTGCGAGCGGCTCGACGTGGTGGGTGGCACGGAGGCCGGCTGGGCGAGCCTACTGGCCACGTTCGGGTCATCGGCGCTGGCGGGCGGCGCTGGCATCGTCGTGCTCGACCTGAGCGAGTGGGGTGTCGCGCACGGGCTGGCCGACCTGGCGGCGCAGGAGGACCATCAGGTTCGCCGCTGGGAGCTGCCCGCGGACCTGCCGCGGCTGATGTCGCTTGACGCGCTCGGCGCGGACGAGGTGGCGGACCTGCTGGCCGAGGCGGTGCACTCGGTCCGCGGCGAAGGCGCGGACCCGGCGATGCGCACCCTGGACGCAGACATCGTGCGGACGGTAGTCGACCGGCTGGGCGGATCATTCACCTTCCCGCGCATCGCCGCCGGGTTGCGCGTTCTCGAGAGCGCCGACGACGAGGGCATCGCGGCCCTGCTCACCACCGAGGAGATCACCGGCCTCGTCGCGGCGATGGACCGGTTCACCCGCAGCGACCGGGCGCGGGACGAGGTGCGACACGTCCGCGCCTCGGTGCAGCTACTTGCCGGCCCGCCGATCGGGCCGGTCACGGCCGAGAACGAGGCGGAGACGACGACGCCCGACGGTGACCACTGGTGGTCACCGGGGCCAGGCCTGCGGATCGTGGAGACCTCGGCGCGGATGACGTCGAGCGCCGGGAAGGACCTTACCGACCGGGTCACCTTTCAGGTCGTTCTGCACCATCTCCGGCAACGGCGGCCGACTCCGACGGGAATGGTCCTCGTCGTTGCCGGGGTGGACCATCTCGGCCGCGCGGCGCTGCGCGAGCTCGCCCGCTATGCGACCCGGGCGAAGGCACGGCTGGTCTACCTCCACCACGGCCTGGACGACGAGGTCGAGAAGCTGATCGGTTCGCCGGGCAGCGCCACCGTCGTCATGCAGCTCGGCAACGCGCGGGAKGCCGAGGCCGCCGCGCGGTTCATCGGACGTGGTTACAAGTTCGTGTTCTCACAGCTCACGGTGCAGGTCGGCCGCTCACTGACCAAGGGGTCCGCCGAGAGCGTCGGCGGACAGGAGGGCTGGTCGTACACCCACGCGGCGGGCACCGAGTCGTCGTCGCACAACTGGTCGCGCAGCTGGCAGACCACCCACAACCTCGCTGTGGCGGACAGCGTCAGCCACGGCGCGACCGTCCAGCGCGTCTACGAGTTCGCCGTCGAGCCAACCCGGATCCAGAGCCTGCCCGGGACCGCGTTCTTCCTGATCGACACGGTGGAAGGCAACCGCCTGACCCGATCCGGCGACTGCAACCCCGGTCTGGCGTCCCTGCGCAACACGTCCGCGGTCCCACGGTCGGCGCGTCCGGCGGCCGTCTCCGAACGGGCCCGCACCGGGGATCACGGATATCGGGTGTCCCGCGGTCGTCAGGTCACCGAGCCGGGGGGTTAGGTGTTCGACGGGTTCGAGCTCTTCCAGGTCGTGTCGGTGCCCAGGCCGCGCGCGGGCTCCGCGGACACCGAGCTGGCCGGCGCCCAGGTCTTCGCCGCGCTCATCGGCGCGCACGCCGAGCTGACCAGCCGTGCCGGCCCCGGCGAGACCGCGGGCGCGGCCAGCGGTGCCGCCTCGCCCGCGATCATGGTCGGCTGGATCCGACCGCGGGGTGAGCGCCGGATGCGGTTCCTGCTCGGCGGGCGGCCGTTCTTCCCGCCGGCCGACGTTCAGGAGGCGGTCGCGGGCCAGGACGGCGACGGCCCGCGCCGGGTCCTCTACCCGCCGGGCAGTCTCGCTCGGYCGGTCAGCACGCTGGACGTCGCCGCGGATCTGGACGCCTTCCCCTGCTGGCTGCGGTGCGCCGGGCGCCCCGAGGCACTCTGGGCGCCCGAGGCGCGGGGAACCAACCCCGTACGCCGGGGAGGCTTCGACGACTACGCGGCCCACCTCGACACGGCGTACGCGTGGCTGGTGGTGGCCCAGCCTCGGCCGGCGACGGACGTCGACCTCGAGCTGGCCCACCTGACCGCGCGGATCCCGCTGCTGCGGCAGCGGGAGAACCTGGCCTCGGCGAAGGTGGACCTCGAACGTGCCGAGTCGCGGTACCGGGAACTGAGCCGGGCCCACTCAGTCGGCATGTGGGACGTGGACATCCAGGTCGGCGCCACGTCCGCGGCCTCGGCCCGGATGGTCGCCGCGCTGATGTGCGGATCGAGTGACCTGGACGGCCTGCCCTACGCCCTCGCCCCGTGCGGACCGGTCGCCAGCGCCCCGTCCTGGTCGTTCGCCACCGGCCCCACCGCCGCGGAAGGCGTCCGGTCCGGTCCGGCCCACGGCCCGCGAGCTGACACCGGGGCGGTCGACGACGATGGCCCGCGTGCCCCCTTCGCCGCGAGCGCGGAACTCGTCATGGCGATCGCTCGGCTGCCCCGCCGGGAACTCCCGGGCATCAACCTGGTCCTGCCCCACACGTTCGACGTGACCCCCGAAGAGAACGGGGGACCCACCAGGAGCGCCGAACCCGGCGGCGGGACGCCGGTGCTGCTGGGTGACGTGCTGGACGCCGGCTGGGCGCCGAGCGGGCCGCTGATGGTGTCCCGGGCGACGCTGAACCGGCATGCCTTCGTCTGCGGCGCCACGGGCGCGGGCAAGTCGCAGACCGTGCGCTCGCTGCTGGAGTCGGTGAGTCTCGCGCCGGAGCCGATCCCCTGGCTGGTGCTCGAACCGGCGAAGGCCGAGTACGCCCGGATGGCCGGCCGGCTCGCCGGTCACGGCGAGGTCGTCGTCATCCGGCCAGGGCTGACCGGCGTCCGCCCGCCATCGTTGAACCCGCTCGAACCCGAGCCGGGTTTCCCGTTGCAGAGCCACCTCGACCTGGTCCGAGCGCTGTTCCTCGCCGCGTTCGAGGCCCACGAGCCGTTTCCACAGGTACTGGCCCGCGCACTGACCGCCTGCTACAGCGAGCACGGCTGGAACCTCGTCCTGGACCGGCCCGAACCACCGACGAGACCCAAGCTGTGGCGCCGCGGGCCGGACGCCGACCCGGACGTGCCGACCCGGCGGCGATACCCGACGCTGGGCGACCTTCAGCGCACCGCCAGCACGGTGATCCAGAACATCGGCTACGGGGCGGAGGTGACCGCCGACGTCCGCGGGTTCGTCGACGTGCGGATCGGCAGCCTGCGCGAGGGCACCCCGGGGCGGTTCTTCGAGGGCGGGCATCCGATCGACATCGGCGCGCTGCTGACCCGCAACGTGGTGTTCGAGCTGGAGGACATCACCAACGACCAGGACAAGGCGTTCCTGCTCGGCGCCGTGCTGATCCGGATCGTCGAGCACCTTCGGGTTCGCCATGGCCGCGGGGGCGCCGACGGGCTACGGCACCTGCTCGTCGTCGAGGAGGCGCACCGGCTGCTGCGCAACGTCGCCGACGGCCCGGCCGCGGCGGCGGTGGAGATGTTCGCCGCCCTGCTCGCCGAGATCCGCGCCTACGGCGAGGGCGTCATCGTCGTGGAGCAGATCCCGGCGAAGATCCTGCCCGACGTCGTCAAGAACACCGCGCTGAAGGTGATGCACCGCCTGCCGGCCGCCGACGACCGGCAGGTCGTGGGCGCGACGATGAACCTCACCGAGGAGCAGTCCGAACTCGTCGTCGCGCTGCCCCCGGGCGTCGCCGCGGTCACCGTCGACGGCATGGACCGGCCGCTGCTCGTCCGGATGACCCCAGGTGGGAATCGGGAGTCGCCGCGGCTGGCGTCCTACGACGGAGTTCCGCTGGCCGGGCCGCGATCGCGCCTGTGCCCGCCGACCTGCGCCGCCAGCCCCTGCCGGCTGGTTCACATGGTCGTCGCCGACCGGCTGGCCCGTGAACCCCTCCTGGTGGTCTGGGTCGAGGCCGTGACGATGCACCTCGTCACCGGCCTGGGAGACCTGCGCGGGGCACCGCCGCCACTTCTCCGGCCGGCCCTGGCCGGCCTGCTGAGCGAGGCCGATCCGGAGATCCGGCGCTGCGCGCTCGACTACTGCGTGGAGCGCGCGATCGCCGCCCGGAACACCCAGCTGGCCGGGGCGGTAGACCCCGACGACCTTGCCGATCGGCTGCTCGCGCTCCTGCTCGCCCAGCTCGACGGGACGCCGCTCGCACCGGCCGACGGCCGCCGGTTCACCGCCGGCATGTACCGCTGGCTCGACGTCCGGCGCGCCCTCGTCGAAGGCTGCCGAAAGCTGGGGAGAGACGCCCCGCCGCACGCGGACACCGACCTGTGGCGCCGCCGCGGGCTCGTCCTCGACGGGCTCACCCTGGGCGCCCAGCACGACGCCATGCTCGTCCACCGCTCGTTCGCCGACGGGCAGGACCAGGTCGTCACGGGGAACCTGGCGACCAGCCGACTGTGTCAGGCGGTCGTGGMCCTGACCGGCGGCCACACCGCCGCCTGCCTCGACCGAGCCATGCACCAGGCCTGCTCGGGCACCGTCCTGGACGACCTCGTCAAACAGGCAGCCAACCTCGTCGAAGCCGGATCTCTGGAGGGCACGCATGTCTGAGCTTCCCGTTCAAGGAATCTCCGAGACCATCAAGGCGGTCGCCGACGTGGTCAGTTCCGTTACCGAGGAGGTCGGCGGCGCGGCCGGGAAGGCCGCCGAAGCGGTCGGCACGGTCGCGGAGACCGCTGGGGAGGCCGCCACGGAGGCGTCGAGCGCCGCGGTCGAGACCGGCGCGCCCGCCCTGGAGGGCGCGCTTGCCAAGGCCAGCGCCCTCGACGGCTCCGCGGAGCCCCTGCCGGACCTTGTCGAGGCACCTGCCGGGGTTCCGGCGGAACCGAGCCCGGTGGAATCGGCACTCGTGAATCCGACGCAGGCCGATACACCGGGGCAGGCCATCGAACCGGGCTCAGGTGTCAATGCGGAGCATTCAACCCCGATCGATCACGAAGCCGGGGAGGCAGCATTGCCCGCAAGCACCCACGACAAGGCTGCCAGTCTCGACGGCACGTTCGGGCCCGAAACAACCGGGCTCCCGACCGAGACCGAAACTCCGGCCGGGAACTCGGACCGGGCCGACGGCTCGACGCCCGCATTGAAGAAAATCGGACTCGTTGCCGCGGCGGTCATCGCAGCGGCCGTCCCGAGCGGGGAAGGTTCGGCTGCGAAAGTAACCCCCGACATCTCACCCACGCAGGCCGTGGCAATGACGGGAGAGCGTCGACGCGAAGTGGACGAGCAACTGGCGGAGAACCCACCGACCGACAAGGGGAAGATAGCGACAGGACCACCCTTCCCGCCAGAATCCACGGAACCGGAACACCTCGCCCTCCCGCCGTCCGGCGACACATCGGAGAATCCACCGGAAGGCGCGGAGGCCGCAGCGACGGCGCCTCCGTTCACGCCGCAATCCACGGACGTCGTACAAGCCGACCTCCTGAAAGCCAGCGAGTCGCCAGGGTGGCGGTCTCTGACGTAGCGCCCCGACCCCGCCACAGTTCGCCTGTCTCGACGCCGCCCACAAGGGGCGACGGTCAGGCCGTCAGGCCCAGGCGGCGCAGGAGTTCCYCGTGCGCCCGCTGACCGTAGTATTCGAACATCTGGGCGAGCAGGCCATCGCGGAAGGTTACCCGGATGGCGAGCTTGTTCTCATACCGCCCACCGCCGACCAGTTCCGCGACCATACGCTCCTCGACGAAGGCCACCTCGGGGTCGTCGGTCTGGTAGAAGCGGACGTCATGCACGTCGATTCGCTCGGTGGCGGCGCCGAAACCCTTGAACAGCTGCGCCAGTGCCGCTCGGCCCTCGACGAGCGCCGGGAAGCTCCCAACGGGATAGGCCACCTCATAGCGGGCCTCGTCGTGCCAGCAGGCGATGAACTCGTCGATACGCCCGGCGTAGAGCAACGCGCTCGACGTCCTCCAGACCGCCTCGTTGCGCGCACGGGCAGCGGCCAGCTGGGTCGGAGAGGGGGTCATCGTGGTCGCGGTCATTGCATGTCCTCCGGTGGGGTCTTCGCTGCGGTGTCGTGTTCCGTGAAGGATCAGCGCGAAAGGATCAACGCGGGGTGAAGGTGGCCGCGGCGAGCCGGGCGTAGCGGCGACGAGTGAGGATCCACAGCAGGTGCATGGCCCGCGGGACCGACGCGAGCAGCTCGGCCTTTTCCGCCTCGTCGAGGTGTGACAACAGCCAGGGGGCGGTGAACGGAAGCTGCCTCATGGGCGTCATCCGTACGGCTTTCGCGTTCAGCTCGTCGAACTCGGCGCCAGTGAAATGGCGGGCGAACAGCGGGGCGATCTCGTCATCCTCGAACCCCAGGTGACGGTCGAGGTGGTCTGACAGGTCCTCGGCCAGGGCGGCGGAGCGTCCGTGGTCGCCGCTGACGAGGGCCGCGCGGAGCTGGTTCAGGATCGCATCGAGTTCCGCGTGGTCGTTTTCCAGCGCGGGCGCGTAGTCGCCGTAGGTTGCGACGCGGGCCGCCAGGGCCGGGAACAGCAGGGTGTCCTCGATGTGATGGTGGAGTCGGATCTCCTCGGCGAAGCCGTGGAACCAGCGGGCGAGCGCCCTGGCGGTGTCGGCGTCCGCCGTCGCTGAGGAGGCGGCCGCGGCCAGCCGGGCGGCGCTCGCCCTTAGCGCCTGGTGGACCCGGAGATAGCTGCTGAGGTTGGGAGTGGACGCGGCCGGACGGGTATTGGTTCGCATGGTGCAAGGATGTGAGCCCGGGCTGGGACGGAACCTTGACGGAAGCTTGACGTCCACCGCGACCGCCCGCGGCCTGACGACGGGCAGGGACTACCCGGCCTGACAACGGTGAGGACGGCGCGCGGCCCGAGGACAGGCGGGACTGCTCAGCTCCGCGCGGTGACGATCTGGCGGGCCACGATCGGCAGCGCGAACGCGTCGGCGAGCGCCGCGGCTCGGGTGAATGCGGCCAAGGCCGCGGCTTCGTCCCCGGCCGCGCGAAGGAACCGGCCCTGGTGCAGCAGCGAGCGGGCCAGCCAGGCGGGTGAGCCCACCCTCTCGTGTCCGGCGACAGCGGCCGCGAAGGCGKGGCGAGCCCGGGCCGTGTCGCCCACCGTCGCGTGCAGCCGGGCGATGGCCAGGTCGACGAGGCCGAGCGAGCCAGCGGCTGTGCCGGCCGACGCCCACCGGCCGGCCCACGGCGTGATCCGGTCGAGCAGGACGGCGGCAGCGACGGCGTCGCCGGTCTCGGCAGCCACGATGGCGGCGGCTACGTCGATGAACACGGTGACGTAGTCGAGAGGCCGATCCGGCACCGTCCCCTGTGGGTATGGCAGTTGCCGGACAGCATCGTCGGGCCGTCCGAGGTCGAACAGGATCACCGCGACGTAGAGCCGGATGGCGAGCGCGAAGCCGGTGACGTCGGCGCCAGCCAGTACCGCGTCGATGAGACCATCATCCAGTCCGCCGAGGTCATGGCCGATCGTCAGGCGTTGGGCGAGGCGATAGAACCCGGCCTCGTCGCCGCGGCCGCGGCGGAACACCTCGAACGCCTCCTCGGCGTGCCGCACTGCCTCGCTGTAACGTCCCCGTGCGAGCTCGAAGAGGGCTCGGAAGAAGGCGAGCTGGCCGCGCAGCGCCTGGCCGACGGGCCGGTCGCCCAATCCGAGACATCGCGGCAATCGCGCCTGGACGGCGTCGAAGTCGCCGAGCGCGAAGTCCGCCTGGGTCACCTGCAACTGGGCGACGAGGACGAGATCGTCACCCAGCGCGGCCTGCTCGGCGAGGGCGAGCAGTTCGAGCGCGACCCGCCGGCGGACCGGCACCGCGGCAGGCCGCTTCAGCGCGAAGGTACGGGCATGCAACGCGCCAGCCAGCACCGCGGGATCGCCGAGGCGCCGCGCGATGTCGATCGCCTCGTTCGTAGCGCGGTCTCTGCGTTCGGTGTCGCTGCTGTGGGACAGTTCGGTCGCCAAAGCCGCGAGAACGAGCACCCGCGCTGCGCTGTCGTCCGCCGGGAGCGCCGCAAGGACGCCGTCCAGCACCGCGACGAGCCGGAGGTCGACAACCCCGTAGGGCTGGTTGGGGTAGATGCTCGGATGGTTGAGCACAGCCACGGCGGTACCCGTGGCCGCGACGTCCCCGAGCGAGCGGGCCACCTCGACGGCGGCGACCACGGCCTGCTGGGCGGCACGGACCTCGCCGGCCTGCTGGTGGGCGCGGGCCAGTTCGACCATTGCCCGCAGCCGGGCCGTCCCATCCGCGGGCTGGCTGCGTTCGAGCATCTCCACCACGCTTGCCCAGTGCCGGGCCGCCTCGGCAGGTGCCGCCCGTGCCTGGGCCAGCCGGGCTGCCCGGCGCCCCGCCGTCGCGGCAAGCGGAGCTGTGCCCGCGGCGGCGCCGGCCACAGCATGCGCAGCGACCCGCGCGGCGTGCTCGTCGCCTGGGTGACGTCGGGCCACCGACCGGGCGGCCGCGGCGTGCAGCCCGGCCCGGCGGGCGACGTTCACCTCGTCCGCGAGTGCCTCCGCGACGAGGACGTGGGAGAACCTGAACATGCCGGCGGCGTCGTCGGGCACCACCAGCCCCGCGTCCAGGATGTCGGCGAGGTCGACCAACGCTTCCTCGAGTGGGCTCTCGGCCACGTCCGCCACGACGGCGAGGTCGAACGGCGACCCGAGCACCGACGCGATGGACAGCAGCCGCTGCGCCCGAGCTGTCGGCAATTTCGCGACGCGTCTACGGACGATCGACTTCACGCCGAACGGCACGGCAGCCCACCCCGCGGGCAACGCGGGGTCGGAGAGGCGGCCCTCGGCAGCGAGAAGCTCGACGAGCTCTCGGATGAACAGCGGAAGGCCCCCGGTCCGCGACTGCACATGGGCGGCTATCGCCGGTGGTACCGGGGATCCAGCCCGGACGGCGAGCCATTCGGTCACTGTGGTGAGGTCAAGCTCGCGTAGCGTTACCTCCGCAATCTGCTGCCGGGCGAGTTCTGCGAGGCAGCGGCCCAGTTCGTCGCCGGTAGCCGACTCCGGCAGGCGAGTGGTCGCCAGCAGGAGGGTTCGGGTGGTGCGCAGTTCTCTGATGAGATGCGCGAGCACGCGCAGGGTGTCCCGATCGGCCCACTGCAGGTCATCTATGACGAGCAGGACCGGCCGGTTCGCCCCGCGTAGGGCGCCAACGGTGGCCTGGGCCAGGACGAAGGGGTCGCCAGCACTGGCCGGGTCGGCCGCCAGCATGTCGACATGGAGCGCGCCGACGTCGCGGAGTTGTCGGCCGAGGTGCGCCAGCGCCCAGAACGGCGGCGAGCCGCCGTTCTCGGGGCACCGTGCCCAGGCGGTGGCAAAGCCGCTGGTGGCGACGAGGTCGGTCACCCGCTCGACGAGAGCGGTCTTGCCGATGCCAGGCGGCCCGCTCACGGTGACCGCGCCGCCGCGCCCCCGGGCGGCGCCGGCCGCCGCACGCCGTAGTAGTTCGAGTTCGCCGTCCCGGCCCAGGAGCGGCTCCAATCGCAGCGAGGACGGCGGGCCGGCTCCAATCGCGCCCGCTGTCAGTTCGGGTGGCGTCGCCATCGTCGGCTGCCAGTCCAGATCGGCTGCCTGGGCGAGGATGCGTCGCTGGAGCTCCCGCAGTTCCGCACTCGGTGCCAACCCGACGGCGTCGATCAGCGCACGGCGAGAGCGCTCGATCACGCTGAGTGCATCGGCCTGCCGGCCCATGCGGTACAACGCGCGCGCGAGCAGGCTATGCAGTCGCTCACGCAGCGGGAACTCTGCCACGGCAGGTTCCAGAAGCGACACCGCCGCGTCGGCGCGTCCGGTCCGCAGATGAATCTCCGCCGCGCCCTCAAGCGCGACCCCCAACAGGCCGCGCAGCCGGGTGGCGGCGTCAAGGACGACCGGTCGGTCGGCGAACTCCGGGAGCGGGGGTGCGGTCCACAGCGCGGCCACCGACTCAAACGCGTCCAGCGCCTCGGCGTCCCGGCCCGCCCCTGCGCACCGGCGGCCGGCACTCAGTAGATCCTCGAATCGCAGGACGTCCACCTGCGCCCGCTCGGCCACAAGCCGGTACCCGGGCGGCTGGCGAACGACTACCGACGGCCCCGCCCCAACGGCGCGCGGCGGCTCCAGCACGCGGCGGAGGTGGGAGACATATGCGTGCAGCGAGGCCCGCTCGCGGTCGCCGTCCCGTCCCCAGAGCAGTTCGGCGAGTCGTTGCGCCGGCACAGTCCGGCCCGCCTCGAGGACCAGCACACCGAGCAGAAACCGCTGCTTGGGTCGTCCAAGGTCGACGGCTTGTCCCGCCCTGAACACCCGCAGGCCGCCGAACAGGCAGATGTTCATGTCCATCCAGGCCGACGATACTCACCCACATCCCCGCCCCGATGCGATGAAGGAGTGGGTCGGCACTGACGCCCCTGGGTTGTCAACTGGTCCGGGTGGGCGGCAGGAGACACCGATCTTGAAAAATGTGTTCGCGCACAGGGGATTGGGTCAGTCCTGTGGGGCGGTTCATAGCGAGCATCCGAACTGACGTCGTGGAGATCCATCGCGAGGCCGCGGGCAACCTGTGTCACCCAGGCGGCGGTGGGGTGCGGGGTGGCGCTGGCGCGCCACGCTCGGTCTCGACGGCCGCGCCGGCCTGACCAGGGCGGATGGCATTTTCGGCAGGGACACCGCCCAGATGCGCCCTACAGGCTCCGGCACGGTGCCGCGACATTTTCGACAAACCCGGCGCTGCAGCGACGTACGCGGACGGCTCGATCGGCGATCTCGACATCAGGAAACGCGAGCGATAAACCGGGCGGGCACGCCGATGCTGTCGCGCGGATCGAACAGATCCACGGCGGAAAGGCACGTCCAGGCCAGCAGAACGGTGAATCATGGCAAACTCTGTTTCCCGGCGCAAACGCGACCCCCATACGCCGGAGGATGTACTGATCACGGAAGAGGCCCGGCAGCCGGAAGACGACCCCACGCTGGGGATTTCGGTGGCGCCGCCAGCGGCGGGCGAGCCGGAGCCGAAGCATCGGATAGTCGCCATCGGCGACTCGCTGACCCACGGTTTCCAGAGCGGAGCCGTGTTCAACACGGCCCTGTCCTACTCGGCGGTCATCGCCCATGAGCTTGGCTGGTCCGGGCATTTCCGATATCCCACGTATGACGGCTACGGCGGTATCCCGTTCAATATCGAGCTGTTCGCGCGCAAGGCGGCGGAGAAGTTCGGCCGGCAGGTCGACTGGTTCGAGGCACCGCTGGCCGCGTTCTGGGCGCGGCAGTTCGCCGACGAGGTCGAGGACTACTGGGAACGCGGCGCCGGCGCCAGGACGCCCGGCGCGACCGGCATCAACCATGCCCTCGGGGTGTACGGCTGGGACCTGCGGGACGCGCTCGAGCGAACCCCCAAGATCTGCGCCGCGGGCATCGGCGCCCCCAAGGACAACCTGCTCGACCAGCTGGTCGAGGACAACGGCAACCGGGCCGCGCTGCGCGTCCTGTCGCCCAGCCGCCCGGACAGCACGCTCTTCGACCTCGCCCAGGAGCTGGGCGACGACGGCGGCATCGAGACTTTGATCGTCTTTCTGGGCGCCAACAACGCCCTGCCCGCGGTGGTCCAGCTCTGCGTCGCCTGGAGCGATGACGGATTCGACGATCTCGAGCGCAACCGTGACTTCACGGTATGGCGACCCACCCACTTCGCCCGCGAGCTCGACCTGGTGGCGGAGGCGGTCTCCAAGATCAAGGCCCGCCATGTCATCTGGTGCACCGTCCCGCACGTCACGATCGCGCCCATCGCCCGCGGCGTCGACAAAAAGGCCGAACCGGGCTCGCGGTACTTCCCGTACTACACCCGCCCCTGGATCACTGACCAGGAGTTCGACCCGAGAAAAGACCCCAACATCACCGGGCAGCAGGCCCGCGCGATCGACAGCGCGATCGACCAGTACAACGACGCGATCGTGACCAAGGTCAGGGAGGCGCGGCGGAGAAAGCTGAACTGGTACGTCTTCGAGGCGGCCGGCGTCCTGGACCGCCTGGCGTCGCGCCGCTACATCGACGACCCGAGGTCCCGCCCCGCCTGGTGGACGCCGTACTCACTGCCACCGGAACTCGCGGCGCTCGACCCAACACCCGACTCGACGTTCCTCACCAGCGACGGCGAGAAACGCTCCGGCGGCGGCCTGTTCTCCCTCGACGGCGTGCACCCAACGACCGTCGGCTACGGAATCCTTGCCCAGGAGCTCATCAACCTGATGCGGCACCACGCAGGCGTCGTGTTCCGCTACCCCGACGGCCGGCCRCGCCCGGATCCCGTCACCGTCGACTTCGCCAGGCTGATCAGGCGGGACACCCTCATCAAAYGGCCCCCCGGAAACATCCAGGCCGGCCTCGACCTGCTCGGATGGGCCGATCAGACCACCTACCTGCTGCGGCGCGCCATCTTCTCGAGGAATGCGTGCCGCGACTTCCTGCGACTGTGAGCACCTTCTCCGATGCGCACCACGGTGACGGCCCGGCCGCTCGAAGCGGTGGCGGTCCGGGCACGAGGCGGTAGCAGCCAGTCGCCGGCGCCGTGGACCTCGACCCGGTCAAGCCATCACACGCCTTCGACCGAGTACCAGCCGAATAATCCGCCCGGAGCAGGGCCGGCCGCGTGAACTCCGCTCGTCGAGCACTCGACATACGGCCAGTCGCCCCTCGAAGCGKAGCGGCGACCACCGATAGCCGGCGACCGCCGTGTTCTTGCGGAGGATCGAGGTCATCGCGGCCCGGGTGCCCCGATCGGCCGAAACTAGCGCGTGATAGCGAAGTCAAATCGGCGTCGCGCTGGCGGCCGGGGCAAGGTCCGGGGCGGCCGTGCTGGTAGCTGGTCTCCGAGTCGCGAGGTTCGCGACGGTACGGCGGCAGGCATCAGGGTTCCGCCCGCCCGTTCGAGGCGCCGTCGTGATCGTCTCTCCGGAGCAGGTTCGCGACGGCCTCCAGCGCGTCCTTGACGCGCTGGACCTCGGAGTGGTCGCTGGTACCAATCGCCGTGACGATGGCCTGGTCGATCTCTGCGGCGGGACGATGCCGCGCTCGCTCCCTCGCGTCGGCCGTGGGCTGGACCAGAGTCCTGCGCCGGTCCTCGGGGTCGCTGATCGTCTCGACGACACCGGCCTCGCGTAGCCGCGCCACGCACGCCGAGACCTGGCTCTGCGGGAACTGGACGCGGGCGGTGATCTCCGAGATGGAGCTGCCGGGGTTCTCGAAGACGTCGAACACGACTGCCCGGGTGGGGCCGGACAGGCGCAGGACGCCGACCTCCGGGATCGACTGCTCGCCGAGCTTCATCAGCCTGCGACCCAACAGGAACAGCTCGAATCCATCCATGGCATCCTTACATCAAAGATGATACATCTATCTTGGTGGAACTCCGGTCCTGGGCCAGTGTGCCAGGTGTGCAGGCCGGGCCCCGCCTGTCAGTCGGACCGAACGTCGATGGGAGGCCGCGGGGGAGGCCGCGTGCTGATCCGTTTGCTTGCGCCGCCCCGCGCGCCCGCGCGGATGTGACGTCCCCTCGTGACCGCCCTCCAGAGCGTCCGGTGCTCCGGCGTGCCCCATCTTCCCGACCTGAGCTCGGATGCGATCTACAGGGGGCGTCCTGGCGGGCGACACCGGCCATGCCTGGCGGGGGACGCCGCGGATGGCGACGATTCGGCAATTCATGATCCGTGGGAACAGTGGGGAGTGGGAGACGTATGCAAATACCTCTGGACCGCCGTACCCGGTTCGACGCCGACGTGCGCAAGATGGAGATGGAGGACTTTCTCGCGAGCGAGTTCCCCGACCTCGTCGCGCGTAACGGTGCTCTGGTGGCGCAAGGGATCGAGAGGTTCGACGCGCCGCCGCTCGCTATCAAGGTCGGCGACCGGTCCTGGTCGTTTTCCGGTGCTGACGGCAGCCTGGCCGTGTCGCCGGGCATCGCCGACGGCGCGCTCGTCGTGACGCTCGACGAGGACGCGTTCTCCGACTGGGTGCAGAACCAGCGTTCGTTCAATGCCATGATCACCGCGCGCGAGCTGCATTATCGTGGCGGCAGCGAGCGGGACGTGTCGGTCTGGGACTCGCTGTGGCTGGCATTGCTCGAGGGCTGGCCGCTCGTCGACGACGGGATCGAGTTCCTTGACCGCCATGGCGCGTCCCTGGACCTCGGTCGCGTCTTCACCCCGGACGACGACCCGGCGGACGTCGCGCACTTCCTGCGCGAGGCAGGTTTTCTCCATCTGCGAGGCTGGGCGGACCCAGCTGACATGCGGGCGGTCTCAGACGACATGGACCGGGCACTGCCCGACTACCACGAGGGTGACGGCCGGTCCTGGTGGGCGACCCTGGCGGACGGAACCCGTCTGTGCGTCCGGCTCCAGGAGTTCGTCGGCAGGTCCCCGACGACCGCGTCGATTCTGCGCGGCGACCGCTGGGACCAGCTGCGTCGCACGCTGGCCGGGAGCGATGATCTCGTCCAGAAGCAGGGTGACGGCCGTGCACTGGAAGCGCTCATCAAGCCTCGAGATGTCGTGGCCGGCGCGTCGGACGTGAGCTTCCACCGCGACTGCCACTTCGGCCGGCACGCCTACCAGTGCTCCAGCACGGTCGTGGGCATCGCCGTCACGGCCAGCGGCGACGCGAACGGGCAGCTACGCGTCATCGCCGGTTCGCACCGGGTGCTGATGCCGGTGGAGATCGCCAAAACCCGGCCCTACCTGCCCGTCGTCGCCGTCCCGACCGATCCGGGCGATGTCACGGTGCACCTGAGCTGCACGCTGCACGAGTCGACACCGCCGCTCGTCCAGGAACGCCGCGTCATGTACACGGGGTTCTCGCTCGCTCGGCGCGAGACGGACACCACGGGCGCCGAGGCCCTCTCCGAGCTGCGTGAACGGGTATCGCGGATTCTCCTCGAACAAGGTGCCAGGCCGTGACAGTGCGCCCCGAACACCTCGATGGCACCTAGCCGCCGTGCGCGGGAACCGCACGCGCTGCGCACATTGTTCGAGCACGCCGGTGACGGAGGAGGGCTCCTCGTCGGCGGCTACCTGCTCATCCTCGTCGACGCCGTCTCGCAGAGTCTCACCCCTGCCGTGTTCCGGGTCGTGCTCAACCGCATCCAACGTGATCCGCACCAGTTCGTCCGCGCGGGCTGGCAGGGACCCGCGTTGGCCGCGATCGCCATCGCCGCGACCTTCCTTGTCGCCGCCTACCTCGCGCATACCTGGACCCGCCGCGGAGCAGCGCGGTGGGCCAACAACCTGCGGCGCGCCCTGTACGAGCATGTGCAGCGACTGTCGATGGACTTCTTCCACCGCTCGCGCGTCGGCGACGTCGCGGCCCTGATCAACCAGGACACCGAGCGCCTGGAGCTGGCGGTCTGGCAGGGCCTGGTGTTGTGGTGGGCGGTCGCACTGCTGATCATCTCGGTGGGGCTCATCGCGTGGGTCGACCTGTGGATGGCGCTGCTCGCGCTCGGGCTGCTCGCTGTGGCCGTCGTGTGGACGCTGCTGGTCCTTCCGCGGCTTCGCCGCCACAGCCGCGACATCAGAGACGAGCTGGGCAGGACGTCCGGAACACTCGCCGAAATGCTCGGCGTGAACGCACTGCTCAAGGCGTTCAACGCCGAGGACGACGCCCTGGACCAGGTCCGCAGGGGAACCGAACGGATTCGTATCGGCTCGGAGACCTTCGCGCGGCTCCAGCACCGTTACGCCGACCCGCTCGGCTTCCACCTCGCGTTCGTCGCGCCCTTCCTGCTCCTGTTCATCGGTGCCTGGCGCACGGCGACAGGCACGCTCGAGATCGGTGACGTGGTCGCGGTCTGGGGCTTCTGGCTGCGCGGGTCGAACGCGCTCACGCAGGTCATGACCACCCTGCCGGAGGTCATCGCCGGACTGACCGCGAGCGAACGCACAGCGGAGCTGCTTCACGAACGGCCCGCGGTGGCTGACCGCCCCCACGCACCTGCCCTGGCCGTCACCCGCGGCGGCGTCGCCTTCGAACAGGTCTCGTTCGCCTACCCGGGAAGGGAGTCACGCCTGGTCCTCAACCAGTTCGACCTGACCATCGAACCCGGTCAGACGACGGCGCTCGTCGGCCCGTCCGGGGCGGGGAAGTCCACCGTCGCCCAGCTGCTGCTTCGGTTCTTCGACCCGACCGACGGCCGCGTGACGATCGACGGCCACGATCTGCGCGAGGTCACCCAGGCCTCGGTGCGCGCCGCCGTGGGCGTCGTCTTCCAGGACTCCGTCCTGCTCAGCGGCTCGCTGGCACGCAACCTTCGCATGGCCAGGCCGACGGCCACCGACGAGGAGATCATCTCGGCGCTGGAGGCGGCGAACGCCTGGGAGTTCGTCCGAGGCTGGGACAGCGGAATCCACACGGAGCTCGGCGAACGCGGCGTCACGCTCTCCGGCGGCCAGCGACAACGCCTCGCCATCGCCCGGGTGATGCTGAAGGACCCGGCGATCGTCGTCCTGGACGAGGCGACGAGCGCACTCGACGCCACCGGCGAGCGTCTCGTGCTCGGCGCCCTCGACCGGCTCCTCGCCGACAGGACGTCACTCGTCATCGCCCATCGCATCGCCACCATCCGCAAGGCCGACCAGATCGTGGTCGTCGAACGGGGACGAGTCGGCGACATCGGCTCCCATACTTCGCTGCTTCGTTCGTCGTCGACGTACCGCTCCTACTGCCGCGAGCAGGCAGTCGCGTGACATAGAGCAGGAGATGAGGTCCCGCGGGCGGCCCGGCTGCGGTGAGGTGAGGCCGCACCTGGCCGCCTCCGCCCGGACCAACCTCGGACCAACTCAGGGCATGGCCGGCTCCAGGGCCCGGTACTCGAACCGTGACAGCACGGCGTCGGTGCCGATCGCCTCGACGCCGACGACGCGCCCGGTGAAGCCGCCGGCGACCTCGGTCGAGAGGTAGCGCCCGTCGACCGTGGCGAGCGGCCGGAACGCGCCGCCGGTGAGGTGGCCCAGCTCGAGCTGGTCGGGTCCGGCGCGGAAGGTGGCGGCGTCGGCGTGCGCCACGGCGCGGACGGCCAGGGCGTCGTCCGCGCTGATTCCGGCGGCGGTCGCGAGGGTCTGGTCGAGCGGGCCGAGGACCATCCTGGCGGCGAGGACGTCCCCGCGCCGCTCGACGGCGACCCAGTGCGCGTCGTCGATCCGGACGGTCAGGCACGCGTCCCCCTCGGGGAGCGTCGCGGTGGCCTGCCAGTGCTGGTCCTGGACGCGCACGGCCAGCAGGCGCCTGGCTTCGGTCGCGTCGGGGGCCCGGCCCGCCGCCAGGGTGACGCTCCGGGTGAGGATCGGGTTGGCGGGGTTGCCGGTGAAGGGACCGGTGATGGAGCGCGAGCGCGCGATCGACACGGCGTGGCCCCGGTCGGTGCCGCCTTCGGCGATGACGAGGTACCACCAGCCGTCCCGGCGGAAAAGGTGCGGGCCTTCGGGGTGTGCGAGCCCGGTGCCGCTCCACAGTTTCTGGGGCTCGGAGAGCAGCTTCCCGCTCTCGGGGTCGACGACGGCCTACATGATCTGGCCGGGGAAGCACCACGTCAGATAGCAGGTGCCGTCCTCGTCCCAGGCCAGGTCGGGGTCGATCCCGACCGTCGCGCCGCCGGTGTGCACCGGGTCGGTCCAGGCGCCGGCCGGGTCGGTCGTGTGGACGATGAGATGGCCCCTGCGGACGTCGGCGAAGTTCGTCGTCACGAGCCAGAACCTGCCGTCGTGGTGGCGCAGGGTCGGCGCGAAGATCCCGGTGCTGGCCGAGGCCAGGCCCGGGGCCACGTTCAGCTGGGTGGGGCGGTCGAGGACGTTGCCGAGCTGTTCCCAGCCGATGAGGTCCGTGCTGTGGAAGATCGGCACCCCCGGGAAGTACTCGAAGCTCGAGGTCACGAGGTAGTAGTCCGCGCCGACCCGGCAGATCGACGGGTCCGGGTGGAAGCCGGGCAGGATCGGATTGACGTTCACGCAGCCCAACGCTAGCACGCACTAGTCGACGCTTGGGTCTACCAACATGCCTGTTTCAGTACCCCCGGGCAAGCCCGCACATCGGTCGCGAAATCGGTCGCGCCTTGCGGTGGTTCAGGTGGTCTCGCGTCGCACGACGGTGGGTTTCGGCAAGGCGCGCGAGGCGGGCAGGGGACGGCGTTCGACCCTGTGGAGTACGAACTCGGCGAATCCGCGTCCGAGGGCGGCTGTATCGATCTGGATGGTGGACAGCGCGGGTACGAACATCGTCGCGATGGGGGAGTCGTCGTGGCCGATCACCGCGAGATCCTCGGGCATCCGCACGCCGGCGCGTATCGCCGCGCTGACGACGGCGGCGGCGACGTCGTCGTTGAACGCGACCACGCCGGTGATACCGGCGTGGAGCCATCGGCGGACCGCGTCGTCAGGGGTGGCATCCCGGTAGTTGATGCGCTCCAACCCGAGTGCCGCCAGGCCCTGAGAACGTGCTCGGTCGGATGCCGCCTGGTGTCGGGCGAGGACCAGTGAGGATGTGCGCGCCTCGCCGAAGGCGGCAAAGATCAGATTGCGGTGGCCGCGCTCGTGGAGGTGGTCGACCTGGAGTTCCGGTCCGGCGCTGATCGCGAGGGATACGTCGGGAAGGTCCGGGCGGTCGGGATCTGGATAGATCTGCCGGACTCCGCACGCGAGCATGGACGCGACGTCGGGTGCGCTGAACGGGAGAGTGCCGACCACCAGGTCAGGGTTGAGGGACTCCCAGAGTGGCCGGGCCGCCTGGTCGGGGTGGCGGGTGTAGGTGACCAGTGAGTACCCGGCCTGGTCCAGCACGAGGGAGACCTCGTCCAGGTAGTCGCGCATCCGGAACTCCACCGGCCAGTCGGGCAGCACGAGCAGGATGATGCGGCTGCGTCCGCTGGCGAGGGCGCGTGCGGCGCTGTTCGGCCGGTAGCTGAGGCGTTCGGCGGCCCGTAGCACCCGTTCGCGGGTGCTCTCCGGGATCGTCTGGCCTGGGGTGTTGTTCAGGACGAACCCGACGGTTGCCCGCGAGACGCCCGCTTCGCGGGCCACATCCAGGGCGGTTACCCGCCGACTGGTGGTCGGCTCAGGCACGGCCACCGCCCGCCCTCCCGTCACGTCGGTCCGAAACACGTTGGACTTGTGCGTGCTAGTCGCCGATGCTAGCTTACGTTCCGCGTCACTAGCACCCGCTAGTGGCGTCGGGCACGAGGCGTRTCATCCGACCAGGTTCACCGCCTCCTGCCTCATGCCCGCCGCAGGGACGCCTTGCCTGCGGCTGTCACCTGTCGTGGCAGCCGAGGCTGTCACACGACCGGGAGAGCTGGATTGATCCGCAGATCGTTCAATGACGGCTGGTCGTACCGCCGGAAGCGTGACTCGTTTCAGGCGCTGCTAGGCCGGGTGAACGACGGGTGGGAGCCGGTCCGGCTGCCGCACGACGCGATGGTGTGCCGCGAGCGGGACGGTTCGGATCCGGAGGCGGGTCACCGCGGCTACTTCCCGGCGGATGGCTACGAGTACACGAAGACGTTCTTCGTGCCGGAGGAGCACCGCGCGCGGCGGGTCACGCTCGAGTTCGAGGGCGTCTACCGCCACGCCCGGGTCTACCTCAACGGCGACCTGGCGGGACAGTGCGCCAGCGGCTACTCCACCTTCCACATCCGCGCCGACCACCTGCTGCGGTACGGAGCGGACAACGAGGTACGCGTGGAGGCGCGCAGCCAGGACGACAGCCGGTGGTACACCGGCGGAGGCATCTACCGCGGCACGAGCATCATCGTCGCCGACCTGCTGCACCTGGCGCTCGACGGCGTGCGCGTCACGACCCCGGTCATCGACGACGAGCTGGCCATCGTGGCGGTGGCAACCGAGATCCAGAACGAGTCGGCCGTGACGCGGACGGTCGAGGTGACCACCGAGATCGTGGACGCCGACGGCGAGGTCGTCGCCAGGGACGTCGCGCCGGTCACCATTTTTCCCGGCGACGAAGCCGTCCTGCGTCAGCGCCTGACCGTGGTCGGGCCTCGGCTGTGGGGCGTGGAGCATCCGCACCTCTACACGTGCCGGACGACCGTCACCGCCGACTCTGACCGTCTCGACGAACAGGCGACGCCTTTCGGGATCCGCTCGCTGACCGTCGATACCCGGCGGGGTCTTCGGATCAACGGCGAACCGGTAAAGCTGCGCGGTGCCTGCATCCACCACGACAACGGCTTGCTCGGCGCGGCCACCATCGACCGGGCCGAGTGGCGCCGGGTGGAGATCCTCAAGCAGGCCGGCTTCAACGCGATCCGTAGCGCTCACAACCCGATCAGCAGGGCGTTGCTCGACGCGTGCGACGAGCTCGGCATGCTCGTGATGGACGAGCTCAGTGACGTCTGGACGCGGTCGAAGTCCGCTCACGACTATGCCGGCGACTTCCTTGCCAGCTGGGAGTCGGACGTGCGCGCGATGGTGATGAAGGACGTCAACCACCCCTGCGTCGTCTTCTACTGCATCGGCAACGAGATCCCGGAGGTGGGCACCGCGCCCGGGGCGGTGCTCGGTCGCCGGCTCGCCGAGAAGGTCCGTGAGCTCGACGGCACCCGGTTCGTCACGAACGCCGTCAACGGCCTGTTGGCCGCCGGGCCGGACCTGTTCTCGGTCATGGCCGGTGGCGGAACGGGGCCCGCGGAGAAGCCCAGCGCGGACGTCGCTTCAACCACCGACACGACCGGCGACGTCAACGATCTGATGACTCGCTTTCGCGAGTTCATGCCGACGCTGATGACCTCCGAGATCGTCACCACGCGGACCGCGGAGTCCATGGCGTACCTGGATGTCGCCGGCTACAACTATCTCGACTCCCGATATCAGCTGGACCGGACGCTGTTTCCCAACCGGGTGATCGTCGGTACCGAGACGCATCCGTCGGACATCGATCGCAACTGGCGGCTCGTCCAGGACAACAGCCACGTCATCGGGGACTTCACCTGGACCGGCTGGGACTACCTGGGCGAGCCGGGGATCGGCCGGGTCGAGTACCAGGGCGACCCCGAGCCGTCGGCCGGCGCGATGCCAGACCATCAGGGCGCCTATCCGTGGCTGGCGGCGTGGTGCGGTGACATCGACATCACCGGCCATCGTCGTCCCGCCTCCTACTACCGGGAGATCGTCTTCGGTCTGCGGGCCGAGCCCTTCATCGCCGTCCATCGTCCCGAGCGGTACGGCCAGCGGGTCCGGCTGGCGACGTGGTGGTCGTGGAGTGACTCCGTGGCCAGCTGGAGCTGGGGCGGCCACGAGGACGGGCCGGTCCGGATCGACGTCTACTCGGCCGCGGACGAGGTCGAGCTGCTGGTCAACGGCCGTTCGGTCGCCACGGCGCCGGCGGGGGAGAAGAACCGGTTTATCGCCGCGTTCGACACCATCTACGAGCCTGGTGAACTCACCGCCGTCGCTTACATCGACGGGCACGAGACCGGCCGGATGTCCCTGAACTCGGCCGCAGGCGAGGTTCGACTAGAGGCCGCGGTCGATCGGGCCAGGATCACGGCCGACGACCGCGACCTCGCGTTCGTGGCCGTCAGCCTGGTCGACGGCGCCGGCAACCTTTTCAACACGGCCGACCGACGGGTGGCCGTGGAGGTCGCCGGGCCGGGTGTGCTGGCGGGTTTTGGCAGCGCGGACCCGCGGTCGGAGGAGAACTTCTTCGACACCGTCCGGACGACCTACGACGGGCGCGCGCTCGCCGTCATCCGCCCGACCGCGCCCGGCGCGATCACGGTGACCGTCACAGCCGATGGCTGTCCACCCGCCACCACCCGCATCGAGGCGCTGCCGGCGGGCCGGGCGGAGGAGCCGCGATGACGGGCACGGGGTCCTCCGGACGGCCAGCCGAACCTGGCAAGGAGTCATGGATGAGCCTGGGTGCCGCCGCGAGTCCTGAGAATCGGGCGACCGAGCTCCTGCGGGCGATGACCGTCGAGGAGAAGGCGCAGCAGGTCACCGCGACGATGCCGACCGGGCTTCTCGGCGTCGACGGCTTGCGCCAGGACGAGGCGGAGCGCGCCCTCGGGCTGGGGATCGGGCACGTCGCGGCACTCGGGATGCTGGGCCACAAGACGCCCGACCGGGTGGCGAAGGCCGTCAACGAGATCCAGCGGTTCCTGGTCGCCCGCACCCGGCTCGGCATCCCGGCGATCTTCCATGTGGAGGCGCTGAACGGGGTGGTGTCGCCCGGGTTCACGTCGTTCCCGACGGCGATCGGCCTGGCCGCGACCTGGGATCCGGCCGGGGTCGAGGAGATGGCGGGCGTCCTGCGCAGGCAGGTCCGGGCGATCGGCCACCCCTTCGTCCTGTCGCCCGTGATGGACGTGGCCCGCGACGGCCGCTGGGGGCGGGTGCACGAGACCTACGGCGAGGACCCGTACCTGGTCTCGGCGATGGGCGTCGCGTTCACTCGCGGCCTGCAGGGCACCGACCTGCGCGAGGGCGCCATCGCCACCGGCAAGCACTTCCTGGGCTACGGCCTCACCGAGGCCGGCCAGAACATGGCCCGGACCGCCGTCGGGCCGCGCGAGCTGTACGAGGTGTACGCCCGCCCGTTCGAGGCCGCCATCAAGCTGGCCGGGCTGGCGTCGGTGATGAACTCCTACAGCACCGTCGACGGCGTCCCGGCGGGCGCGAGCCGCGACATCCTCACCGACCTGCTGCGCGACCGCCTCGGGTTCACCGGGACCGTCGTGTCCGACTACGACACCATCGGCCACCTGCACCGTCGGCTGCGGGTCGCCCGCGACTCCGAGGAGGCCGGCCGGCTGGYGCTGGCCGCCGGCCTGGACGTCGAGCTGCCGATTCCCGACGGCTACGGCCCCGTCCTCGCCCAGGCGGTGCGTCGCGGCGCGGTCCCGGTGGAGCAGCTGGACCAGGCGTGCTGGCGGGTGCTGCGGGACAAGTTCGCCCTTGGCCTGTTCGACACGCCCTACGTCCCCGAGGACCCGGTCGTCATCAACGCGACGGCTCGCGACGGCGTCGAGCTCTCCCGCCGTCTCGCCCAGCGGTCCGTCACCCTCCTCAAGAACGACGGCCTGCTTCCGCTGTCCCGCGGCCTTCGGCGGGTCGCGGTCGTCGGCCCGCACGCGGACGGCGTCGCGGTCGCCTTCCCGGCGTACACCTATCCGGGCGCGCTGCAACTGCTCGCCTCCCGGTTCCGGGGAGAACGGGTCAACATTCCCGGCACCGAGCAGATGGCTGGAACGATCTCGGACGACACCGTCCGAATGATGATCGAGGAGCTTTCGGGCCCGCTGGGGACGTCGGTCGACGACTACCTGCGCGAGATGTACGGCGCACGGTCCCTGGCCGAGGCCGTCCGCGCCGCCGCCCCTGGCGCCGAGGTGACGGTGACCGCCGGGTGCGGCGTCCAGGACGGGGAACCGGCCGACATCCCGGCGGCGGTGGCGGCGGCCCGGGACGCCGACGTGGTGATCCTCGCCCTCGGCGGGCGGGGAGGCTGGTTCACGCCGGGCATCACCGAAGGCGAGGGCAGCGACACCGCGAACCTCGACCTGCCGGCGAACCAGGTCGCGCTCGTCCAGGCGGTCGCCGCCACCGGCACCCCGTGCGTCGGCGTCATCCTCACCGGCCGGCCGATGGCGCTGACCCACGTGGTCGACGACCTGCCTGCGCTGCTGTACGGCTACTACGGCGGCCAGCACGCCGCGACGGCCCTGGCCGGGGCCCTGTTCGGAGACATCAGCCCCGGCGGGAAGCTCCCCATCTCGATTCCCCGCCATTCCGGGCAGGCGCCGGTCTACTCCGGCCAGCCGACCGGCACCGGCTACCGGCGCACCGACCAGGACATGCACCAGGGCTACCTGGATCTGCCGTCGACCCCGCTGTTCGCGTTCGGCCACGGCCTGAGCTACACCACGTTCGACTACACCGACCTCGCGATCAGCCCCTCGGATGTCGAGGCCGCCGTCGATGTCGACGCGGCGGTGACCGTCCGCCTGACCGTGCGGAACTCCGGTGAACGCGCCGGTGACGAGGTCGTGCAGCTTTACTTCGCCGACCAGGCGACCGGTGTCACCCGGCCCGCCCAGGAGCTGGTCGGCTTCACCCGGATCAGCCTCGCCCCTGGCGCGGCGGCGACCGTGGAGTTCGCCGTGGCGATGAGCCAGCTCGGCTACGTCGGTCTCGACGGACGTTTCCTCCTGGAGCCCGGGCCGGTCCAGGTCCTCGTGGGCGGCTCGTCCGACGACATCCGGCTGCGCGGCGCCTTCGAGGTCGTGGGCGACGTGGCCGTCCTCGAAGGCCGGCGCTCCTACCTGTCCAGCACGACCGTCCGCGACGCGTCTCCCGCCTCGCTGACAACGCCCGGGAAGTAGGCCAGTGGTGTCCGACATCTTCGAGTTCCGGCCAGCGCCCCCCGATCGGGCGCGGTCGTGAGCGCCCCCACCGATGCCGCCCCCGGCGCCGCCTCCTCGGTCGCCGGGCTGGCCGCGGGCCTGATCGACGCGGAGGCGGACCGCCAGGAGCAGCAGGCACAGGCACGGCGTGAGGTCCTGTTCGCGGACGAGTTACTCCCAGGTGTTGGCGGTGAGGCGCTGTCGCTGCGTCAGGGGCTGGCCGCGGGCGGTTCGCTGACGTTCCTGGTCCTGGTGCTGCTGAACGCGCTGGACGAGCTGGAGTCGGCGGCGCTGTCGGTGCTGGCGCCGGACATCCGGGACGCGTTCGGGCTGTCCGACGGCGCGATCGTTTTCATCTCGGCCGCGGCTGGCGCGTTCCTGGTGCTGGGCGCGCTGCCGATGGGCTGGATGGCGGACCACTTCCGGCGTAGCCGGGTGATCGGCTGGGCCGGTGTTGTTTTCTCGGTGATGGTGCTCGCCTCCGGCCTGGCGGCGAACGCGTTCCTTTTCTTCCTGGCCCGGTTCGGGGTCGGGGTGGCGAAGTCGAGCAACAACACGGTGCACGGCTCGCTGATCGCGGATGCCTATCCGATCGGGGTGCGGGGCCGGCTGTCGGCGTCGGTGTACGGCGCGGCGCGGGCCGCCGGTGCGCTCAGCCCGCTGCTGGTCGCGGGGATCGCGACGTTGGCGGGCGGGGATGACGGCTGGCGCTGGCCGTTCTTCATCCTCGGGCTGCCGGCCCTGCTGGTCGCGGTCGTGGCGTTCCGGCTGCCGGAGCCGCCGCGCGGCCAGCACGAGATGAAATCGGTGCTCGGCGAGGTGGTCGAGGACGGCGAGGCGATGCCGATCTCGATCGAGGCCGCGTTCGCCCGGCTGATGCGGATCCGCACCGTGAAGACGTCGATCATTGCGTTCTCCGCGCTCGGCTTCAGCCTGTTCACCACGACCGTCCTGGCGAATCTCTGGGCGGATGACCACTACGGGATGTCGACGTTCCAGCGGGGCCTGATGGGCTCCCTCGGCGGCGCCGCCCTGGTCGTCGCCCTGCCGGTCGTCGCTCCGCGCTATGACCGGCTCTATCACCGCGACCCCGAGCGTGCGGTGAAGCTGCTCGGGCTGTGCGTGCTGCCGGGCGCGGTGCTGCTGCCGATCCAATGGTTCATGCCGGGCTGGGTCGGGTTCATGCTGCTGAGCATTCCCGGCGCGGTGTTCGCCTCGGTGGCGTTCGCGATGGTCGGCCCGGTGGTGCAGTCGGTGGTGCCCTACCGGCTGCGCGGTCTGGGGATCGCGCTGGCCGCCGTCTACATGTTCTTCGTCGGTGCCACCGGTGGTGCCCTGCTGTCGGGTCTGATCAGCAATGCCTATGACCCTCGGGTCGCGGTGCTGGTGGTCGGTATTCCGGCGACGCTGGTCGGCGGGCTGATGATGATCCGCGGGGCGTCGTTCGTGAAGAACGACCTGTCGCTGGTGGTCGCGGACCTGCGCGAGGAACTCGCCGAGCGCGACCGGCAGCGGGCCGACCCGGAGAACGTCCCGGTGCTGCAGGTCAACGGCGTCGACTTCTCCTACGGGCACGTGCAGGTGCTGTTCGACGTCGGGTTCGAGGTCCGCCGTGGCGAGACGCTGGCGCTGCTGGGCACGAACGGCGCCGGCAAGTCGACGATCCTGAAGGTCATCTGCGGGCTCGGCACGCCGTCGCGGGGCGTGGTGCGGCTGAACGGCCGGACGATCACCTATGTCGCGCCGGAGCAGCGGGGGAAGTACGGCGTGCACCTGTTGCCGGGTGGCAAGGGTGTGTTCCCGGACATGACGATCCGGGAGAACCTGGAGATGGCGGCCTTCCGGATCCGCCGTGACCGGACCGATCGCGACCGCCGGTTCGCCTACGTCCTGGACCTTTTCCCGGATCTTGCCGGCCGGCAGTCGCAGCTCGCCGGCTCGTTGTCCGGTGGGCAGCAGCAGATGCTCGCGCTCGCGATGGTGCTGCTGCACGACCCCGAGGTGCTGCTGATCGACGAGCTGTCGCTCGGGCTGGCGCCGGCGGTGGTGCAGGACCTGCTGGTGATCCTGGAGCGGCTCAAGGCGGACGGGCTGACGATCGTCGTCGTCGAGCAGTCGCTGAACATCGCCCTCGCCGTCGCCGATCGGGCGGTGTTCCTGGAGAAGGGGCAGGTCCGGTTCACCGGGCCGGCCCGTGAGCTCGCCGAACGCGACGACCTGGCCCGTGCGGTGTTCCTCGGCCGGGAAGGTGGCTGACCCGCCATGCAGATGCCCACTACCCAGCTGCTGTTCGACGGCGGTGTCGGCGGCCTGGTCATCGGCCTGCTCGCGATCGGCATCGTGCTGGTCCACCGCTCGACGCGGGTCATCAACTTCGCGGTCGCGAACATGGGTCTCGTCGGCTCCGTGCTGTTCGCGCTGCTCGTGGTGCGGTGGAACGTGCCGTACTGGATCGCCCTGGTCATCGCGCTCGTCGTCGGGACGCTGTTCGGCGCCCTGGTCGACCTCGCCGTGGTGCGTCGGCTGTTCCGGGCGCCGCGGGTGATCCTGCTGGTGGCGACGATTGGTGTCGCGCAGCTGGCGCTCACCATCGTCACGGGCCTTCCGGACCTGGAGGACTTCGCGAAGGAGTCGTATCCGGTGCCGTGGGGCGGGTCGTGGTCGCCGGTCGACGGCCTGCGGATCACGGGCGCGCAGCTGAGCGCGCTGGTCACGGTTCCGCTCGTCGCGCTCCTGCTCGGCCTGTTCCTGAGCCGTACGGTGCTCGGCCGCACGGTACGAGCGTCGGCGAGCAATCCCGAGCTGGCGAGGCTACAAGGCATCAGCCCGAAGATCGTCTCTACCGCGATGTGGGCGCTGGCCGGCCTGATCGGAACGCTCTGCCTGATCCTGATCTCGGCGCAGAACAAGTCCCTCACGCAGATCACCACCCTCGGCCCGACCACCCTGATGCGGGCGCTAGCCGCGGCGGTGATCGCCCGGATGACGTCGATGCGCGTCGCGCTGCTCGCTGGCGTCGTGCTGGGGCTGTTGCAGTCGTTCATCCAGTTCAACTGGCTGGCCCAGCCGGGCCTGACCGACCTCGTCATCTTCCTGCTGGTCCTGGCGGCGGTGTTCCTCGTCAGCCGCGGCCGTGACACCGAGACCTCGTCGTTCTCGTTCGCCCCGAAGGCCGCCCCGATCCCCGAACGGCTGCGCGACCTGTGGTGGGTCCGCCAACTCGAACGCGCCCCGCTCCTCCTTCTGGGCGTGCTGGCGGTCGTGCTGCCGTTGCTGGTGCCGCAGGCGTCGCGGCAGCTGCTCTACACGGTGATCCTCGGCTACGCGATCTGCGCCGCCTCGGTCACCATCCTCACCGGCTGGGCCGGTCAGCTCTCGCTCGGCCAGATGGCGTTCGCCGGGCTCGGGGCGCTGACCGCCGCGGCGCTGAACCGCGGGCTGGAGTTCTCGGCCGGGGGCAGCACCGTGGCGCTGAGCGCGCTGCCGTTCCCGGCCGCGGTGGCGCTGGCCAGTGTGTTCACAGGTGTGATCGCCGCCATTGTCGGGGCGGGGGCGCTACGCGTACGGGGGTTGCTGCTCGCGGTCAGCACCTTCGCGTTCGGGATCGCCGCCGAGCAGTACCTCTACCGTCGCGAGATCTTCCAGGACTCCGGCGCCCACACGGCCTCGTTCACCCGCGACACCGCCTTCGGCATCGACATCACCAGCCAGCGCGCCTACTACTACCTCGTCCTGGTCGTGCTCGCCGTCGTGCTGGCCGTCGTCGCGCGGCTGCGCCGCTCCGGGATCGGGCGCACCACCATCGGGGTCCGCGACAACGCGACGACCGCCGCGGCCTACACGGTGGGCGCGACCCGGGTGAAGCTGCAGGCGTTCGCGCTCGGCGGCGGGATCGCCGGCCTCGGGGGAAGCCTGCTCGCCGGCGCGGTCCAGAACGTGCCGTACTCCGACAGGTACTTCCTGTCCGCCGACTCGCTCGCCCTGGTCTCCATCGTCGTCATCGGCGGCCTCGGCTCGATCTACGGCCCGGTGCTCGGCGCGCTCTGGGTCATCGGCCTGCCGGCGATCTTCCCCGGCAACGACCTCGTCCCGTTGCTCACCTCCAGCCTCGGCCTGCTCATCCTGCTGCTCTACTTCCCCGGCGGCCTCGTCCAGATCGGCTACGCCGCCCGCGACGCCCTGCTACGCCTCGCCGACCGGCGGCTCGGCCCCGCGCCGGCGGCCAAGCCCGAGGTCGCCMCCGCCAGGGCGCTCACCCGCACCGTCCCCCGCGAGCCGCTCCCGGCGGACCAGCCAATGYTGCGGACCAACGACGTGCGGGTCCGTTTCGGCGGTCTRACCGCGGTCGACGGCGTCTCGATCCAGGTCGCGCCCGGCGAGATCGTGGGCCTGATCGGCACCAACGGCGCCGGCAAGTCCACCCTGATGAACGCCATCGGCGGCTTTGCCCCCGCCACCGGCACCGTCGAGCTCCTGGGCCGCGACGTCACTGCCGACGGCCCCACCACCCGGGCCCGGGCCGGGCTTGGACGCACCTTCCAGGCCGCGACCCTCTTCCCCGAGCTCACCGTCCGCCAGACCGTGCAGATCGCCCTGGAAGCGCGTGGCCGCACCGGGCTGCTGTCCACCGCCCTGCACCTGCCGCACACGTTCACCCGCGAACGCGCCCAGCGCTCGGCGGCTGACGATCTGATCGGTTTCCTCGGCCTCGGCCGCTACGCCGACGCGTTCATCGCCGACCTGTCCACCGGCACCCGCCGCATCGTCGAGCTCGCCGGGCTGCTCGCCCTCGACGCCCGCCTGCTCTGCCTCGACGAGCCGACCGCCGGCGTCGCCCAACGAGAAACGGAGGCCTTCGGCCCCCTCATCCAGGAGATCCGCCGCGAGCTCGACGCGGCCATGCTCGTCATCGAGCACGACATGCCACTGATCATGGGCATCAGCGACCGCGTCTACTGCCTCGAAACCGGGCGCGTCATCGCCGAGGGCACCCCTGGGACCGTTCGCGACGACCCGAAGGTCATCGCCAGCTACCTCGGCACCGACGAACGCGCGATCAGCCGCAGCGGCAGCACGCCGAGCTCCGCGGAAGACGCCGCCGTCGCCACCAGCACCACCGCACCCGCCTAGCGCGACGCACGTAACCCGGTGCCCCGCTCGGGCGCTGGCGTACCTACAGCTGTCCATTAACCGTGTCACGTTCTGGAGATCTGTCACATGAATTCACATCGACGCGCGGGTAGATACAGTGCATTACTGCTTGCGGGAACCCTGGCGCTTGCCGTGACGGCATGCAGTGTCAAGTCGAAGGACGATGGCAAGCCGGCCGGTAACGCGTCCAGCTCGGCTGCCGCGTTTCCCGTCCCGCCGGCGCCGGCGACCTCGCGAGGTGTCACGGCGGACAGCATCAAGATTGGTTTCGTCTATCCGGACCTGTCCAAGGTGAAGCAGTTCGTCGACGTCGACCACGGTGACTACGAGGCCGTGTTCCAGGCTCTGGTCGACAAGGTCAACAAGGACGGTGGCATCGACGGCCGGAAGATCGTTCCGGTGTATGGCGCGGTCGACGTGATCTCGCAGACGGGCGCGCAGGAGACCTGCGTGAAACTGACCGAGGACGAGAAGGTCTTCGCGGTGATCGGCAGCCTCAACGCGAACGACGTGAACTGCTACGTGCAGACCCACAAGACGCTGGTCCTCGGCGGGGACCTCACCGCCGAGCGCTACGCCAAGGCCCAGGCACCGTGGTTCTCCGACCAGCGCGGTGGTGACGAGCTCGGCCAGGGCCTGCAGCTGTACATCGACAAGGGTGAACTGACCGGCAAGAAGCTCGCGGTGGTCGCATACCGGGACGACCAGCCGACCCTGGACAAGGTCGTCCTGCCCGCACTCAAGGCCAAGAACATCCCCGTCACCGAGACCGGTGTCCTCGATGCCGACCTCACCGACGCGGCGGCGGTGTCGTCGCAGCTGAACGTGTTCATTCAGAAGTTCCAGTCGTCGGGTGTGGACACGGTGCTGCTGGTCGGTGGTTCGCAGTCCAACTTCCCGGCTGAGCTCCAGAAGACCAGTTACCGACCTCATCTGCTGTTCGCGAGCAACAACACCGCCGGCGCCTACGTCTTCGGCGCCAAGAGTGGCGATCTGAGCGTGCTCACCAATGCGCTGTCGCTCGGGCAGGCGGCGAACTTCACCGACCCGGCGGTCAACACCTGCCTGCCGACGATCGAGGCCGCGATGCCGGAGCTCAAGGGTAAGATCATCGACCCGGCGCTCGTGGCTCCCAAGCAGCCCGCCTGGGGCACGTCCGAAGGCGTCGCCTGCCGCTACCTGGCCCTGTTCCAGGCCATCGCCACGAAGGCGGGCAAGGACCTCACCTACAAGTCCTTCCAGGACGCGGGCTTCGCCCTGGGCTCCTTCCACGTCCCGACGCTGGTCGATGGCGCGACCTACGGCCGCGACACGCCGAGCGGGGACATCCCACCGCGGATCTTCGCGTGGGACCCGGCGAAGAAGGGCTTCTTCGTCACCACCGGCTGACGGCTGACCTGTCCGCGCACCCTGCTGCTGCCCGGCCGGACCGGCCGGGCAGCAGCGGGTCACCAGACCACGCCGGGGTCATCGGCCTCGGCATCGAGGGAGGTCTCATGTCGTTCCGGTGGGGAATCGCGGGTACCGGCGCCATCGCGCGCGGGTTCGCCGACGCGCTCGGCCGGCTGCCCGACGCCGAGCTCGTCGCCGTCGGCTCCCGTCGCCAGCAGACGGCCGACGACTTCGGCGAACGGTTCGGCGTGCCCCGCGCACGCCGCTACGGCTCGTATGAGGAGCTGGCCGCCGACGACGGCGTCGACATCGTCTACGTGGCGACCCCGGCCTCGCACCACCACCGCCACACGCTCCTGTTCCTGCGTGCGGGGCGGGCGGTGCTGTGCGAGAAGCCGTTCGCCCTCGACGCCGCGCAGGCGGCCGAGATGGTCGCGACGGCCCGCGCGGAGGGCCGGTTCCTGATGGAGGCGATGTGGAGCCGTTTCCTGCCCGCCTACGTCAAGATCCGGGAGCTGGTCGCGGCAGGCGCCCTCGGGACCGTRCTGGCGGTCGACGGAGACTTCGGCTTCCGGCCGCCGGCGACGCCGGGTGACCGGCTTTTCGACCCCGCGCAGGGCGGCGGCGCGCTGCTCGACCTCGGCGTCTACCCGGTCGCCCTGGCCAGCATGCTGCTCGGCGAGCCGGACCAGGTGAGCGCGTTCGGACAGCTCGGCGAGACCGGCGTCGACGAGCACGTCGCCATCCTGATGGGCTACCGGACCGGCGCGGTGGCGCTCGCGAAGGCGTCCCTGCGCGCGGGTCTGGGCTGTACCGGCCGGATCTCCGGCACCACCGGCAGCATCGAGCTGCCCGCCTTCATGCACTGCCCGGACGAGATCCTCGTCCGCGGCCCGGCCGGCGCCGAACGCCTGCACCTGCCCGCCGCCCTCGACGCCCCGGACACCAGCGACGCGGGCGCGGACGCGGCGCCGAACCGGGCCGGCGGCGGACTGCACCACCAGGCCAGGCACGTCCACGAGCGGCTTCAGGCGGGGCACCTGGACAGCGACGTCATGCCGCTGGCGGAGTCCGTGTCGGTGATGCGGACGCTCGACGCGGTACGTCACCAGATCGGCCTGCGCTACCCGGGCGCCGACCTCGCGGCCTCGCGAGCGGGCGGCGAGGCTCCACCCGCGGTGGGCGACCTTCGAGAGGAACAGGGAACGCGGCGATGACCACCAGCACGCTGACGCCAGACAAGGTCCCGGACCTCGTTTCCCAGCTCACGGTGGAGCAGAAGGTCGCCCAGCTCACGGGGTTCGCCGTCACCGACCTCATCGCGCGACGGCCTGAACCGGGCGCGCTGAGCCCCGAGCTCGACGTCAGCCGGTTGCCAGCGCTACGGCCGCACGGCGTCGGGCAGCTCTCCCTGGCCTGGTTCCTCGGCCACGACCTGGAAAGCCTGCGGTCCGACCTCGAACAGGTCCAGGYCGCCATCCGGGAGATCGCGCCGTTCGGCATCGGCGCGCTCGTGCACTTCGAGGGCATCAACGGCTTCCTGCACGCGTCCGGATCGCAGTTTCCGACCTCGTGGGCGCAGGCGGCCACCTGGGAGCCGTCGCTGGTGACCCGGGCGGCCACCGTGACCGCCGCGCACATGCGCGCGACCGGGGGCCACCTGCTGTTCTCCCCGGTCATGGATCTCGCCCGCGACCCTCGGTGGGGCCGGGTCCACGAGACCTACGGCGAGGACCCGGAACTCGTCGCGCGGTTCTCGGTCGCGTTCGTCCGCGGCGTCCAGGGCGCCGACGGCGAGTCGGGTGTGCTTGCCACCGGAAAGCACTTCGTGGGTTATGGCGCCTCCGAAGGAGGGCTCAACCAGGCCGTCACCCAGCTGGGGCGCCGCGCGATCGTGGACGAGTACGCGGAACCGTTCCGCCGCGCGATCGCCGAAGCCGGCCTCGCGGGCATCATGAACTCCTACAACGAGATCGACGGCGTTCCATGCGTCGCGGACCGGTGGCTGCTCACCGAGCTGCTGCGCGACCAGCTCGGCTTCACCGGCCTCGTCGTCAGCGACTACGACTCCGTGACCCTGCAGACCCGGTTCTTCCACACCGCGGACTCGCCGGCCCGGGCGGCTGTCCAGGCGGTCAGCGCCGGCCTCGACGTCGAACTTCCCGGCGACGCGAACTACTCCTTCCTGGTCGAGGAGGTCCGCGGCGGCCGGCTCGACGAACAGGTCATCGACACCGCCGTCACCCGCGTTCTCGCCGCCAAGGCCCGCGCCGGGCTCATCCCCGGCATGACGACGCCAGGTTCCGCCGCCGCCTACGTGCCCGCGGCGCCGGATCGCGGCGAGGCGGCGGCGGTACGCCGCGCCGTCGCCGAGCGCGGCATGGTGCTGCTCGACAACGACGGGACGCTGCCGCTCGCGCTCCGCGGCGGCCGGGTCGTCGTGGTCGGTCCCGCGGCCGACGAGCTGCGGATCCACTTCGGCGCCTACACGTCGGTCTCCCAGGCCGAGATGCCGCTGGGAATGCGTGCGGTGATGACCGGGCAGATCCCCGGGGTCGATCCGGCGACGTTCGTGTTCACCGACATCTTCCAGACCCGGATGCCGGGTATGGAGAAGGTTTTCGAAGGGGAGGCGCGGCGGATTCATCGGGACGCGCCCACAGTGCTCGCCGCGCTCAGGCGGATCGACCCTTCCGTCGAACACGTCCCGCTTGGCGGGTTCGAGGCGGACCCCGAGCGTCCGTTGGATGCCTCCACCGTCGAGCAAGCGGTGAGCGCCGCCGACGTCGTCGTCGCGGTGGTAGGCGAGCGGACCGGCTGGGTCGGCGACAACACCGCCGGTGAGGGCCAGTCGACCGCCGAACCCGCCCTGCCAGGCGACCAGGCCGAACTCGTCACCCTGCTGGCGGCGACGGGGAAGCCGCTGGTGACCGTCGTCGTCTCCGGGCGGCCGCTGCTGCTCGACGCGGTGGCGCGGGCGTCGAACGCGGTGCTGCTGGCGCCGCTGCTCGGGGAGGAGGCCGGCCACGCGATCGCGGACGCGGTCTTCGGCGTGCTCAACCCGAGCGGCAAGCTGCCCAGCACGTTCCCCCGCCACCTGGGCCAGCTGCCGATCTACCACGGCCACCACTACGGCAGCGGCTACGACCACCCCACCGGCACCCGCCACGGCTACAACGACCTGACCGACCCCAGCCCGCTCTACGCCTTCGGCCACGGCCTGTCCTACAGCACCTTCGACGTCACCCTCGACGACTCCGCCGGGCCGGCGGTCGAGGAGACCGGCGGGCTCGTTCACGCCCGGCTCGTCGTGACGAACACGGGCACCGTCGACGGCGAGACGGTCGTGCAGCTCTACGCCCGCGACGAGGCGGCCACCGTCGTCCGCCCGGTCCGCCAACTGATCGGTTTCGCGCGCCTCGCGCTGCCCGCGGGCGAAACGACGACGGTCACTCTCGAAGCCCCGGTCGAGCGGCTCTTCTACACCGGCCTCGACGGCACCCGCGGCATCGAGGCCGGCGACGTCACCGTGCTGGCCGGGTTCAGCAGCGACGACATCCGCTGCGCCAGCACGATCACCCTCCCCGCGTCCACCGCCTGACCTCGCCGGCGAACCGCCACGTACGCCTGCCCTGGTCCCCGACGGGCAGGCACCGCGCCCTGACGAGCAACCGGGTCGCCTACCGCCGCCGTCGCCCGCTGTCCCATCGCCCTCCTGTCCCAAGGATCGAGGTCCCGTGTCCCGCCCATGGAATGGCAGCTTCATCGCCGCACCGGCTCGTCCAACCGGGCAGGCGCCGGCCCCTGCCCCGGCGCCGTACCTGCGGCGGGAGTTCACGGTCGGCCCGGGCCTGCGGTCGGCCACCCTGCACGTCACGGCGTTGGGGCTGATCGAGGCTCACCTGAACGGAGCCCGCGTCGGCGACGAGGTGCTCGCGCCCGGGTGGACCTCATATCAGCACCGGCTGGTCGTGAGCAGCCATGACGTCACCAGCCTGCTGATGGAGGGCACGAACGCGCTCGGCGCCATCCTTGGCGAGGGCTGGGCGGTGGGCCGGCTGACATGGGAGGAAGGCCGACGGGGCGTGTGGGCCGATCGCCCGGCCGGGTTCCTGCGGCTCGACCTCGACTACGGCGACCGGGCCGAGACCGTCGGCGGTGACGACGGCTGGCGGGCCGGCACCGGCGCGATCCTCGCCGACAGCATCTACGACGGCGAGACCTACGACGCCCGGCGCCACCCGGACGGCTGGAGCGAACCCGGCTTCGACGACTCCGCGTGGTCGGCGGTCGACGTCGTCGAGCACGACCTCGACACCCTGATCGCCCCGGAGGCGCCACCGATCCGGCGGATCGAGGAACTGCCGCCGGACGCGATCCTGACCACCCCGGCGGGGCGGACCGTCGTCGACTTCGGCCAGAACCTCTCCGGCTGGGTCCGCCTCACCGTCCAGGGCGAGCCCGGCACCACGATCACCCTGCGGCACGCCGAGACGCTGATCGACGGCGAGATCGACTTCCGCACCAACCGCACCGCGCTCGCCACCGACCGGTACACGTCGCGCGGCGACGTCGGCGGGGAGACGTGGGAGCCGCGGTTCACGTTCCACGGTTTCCGCTACGTCGAGGTCGACGGCTGGCCTGGGGAGCTGGACGCCGACGCGCTGCGGGCGGTGGTCGTGCACAGCGACCTGCGCCGGACCGGCTGGTTCGAGACGTCGAACGAGCTGGTCAACCAGCTGCACCGCAACGTCGTCTGGTCCATGCGCGGCAACGTCGTCGGGGTGCCGACGGACTGCCCGCAGCGCGACGAGCGCCTCGGCTGGACCGGCGACCTCAACGCCTTCGGCTCCACCGCCGTCTTCCTCTACGACGTCAGCGGCCTGCTGGGCTCATGGCTGGCCGACCTCGCGGCCGAGCAGCGGGCGAAGGGCTACGTCCCGGTCGTCGTTCCGGACGCGCTGTCCATGCCGATCACCACGCCCACCGCGCTGTGGGGCGACGCCGCGGTGAGCGTGCCCTGGGCGCTCTACCAGGAGTACGGCGACCCGGAGATCCTCGCCCGCCAGTACGACTCCATGACCGCCTTCATCGACAGCGTCGAGAGCAAGCTCGACGAGCGCGGCCTGTGGAACTCGGGTTTCCAGTTCGGCGACTGGCTCGACCCGGACGCGCCGCCCACCAACCCGGCCGGCGGCAAGACGGACGCCTACCTCGTCGCCTGCGCCTACCTGTGCAGGACGACCAGCGAGCTCGCCCACGCGGCCGACGCTCTGGGCCGCGCGCAGGACGCGGCCCGCTACTCGAAGCTGCACCAGCGCGTCCGCGCGGCGTTCCGCGACGAATGGGTCACCCCCGCCGGCCTGGTCGCGAACGACACCGTCACCGCCTACGCCCTGGCCATCTGCTTCGACATCCTGCGCCCCGCCCAGGTCGAGCGGGCCGGACGCCGGCTCGCCGAGCTCGTCGCCAAGGCCGAGCATCGCATCAGTACGGGCTTCGCCGGCACGCCGCTCGTCGCGCACGCCCTGAGCCGCACCGGCCACCTCGACACGGCCTACAAGCTGCTGCTCCAGACCGAATGTCCCTCGTTCCTCTACCCGGTCACCCAGGGCGCGACGACGATCTGGGAACGGTGGGACGCGATCACCCCGGACGGCGCCCTGCACGACACCGGCATGACCTCGCTGAACCACTACGCCCTCGGCGCCATCGCCGACTGGCTGCACCGCGTCGTCGGTGGCCTGCAACCCGCCGAGCCCGGCTACCGCCGGATCCGGATCGCCCCACAGCCAGGCGGCGACCTCTCGTACGCGGCCGTCACTCACGACACCCCGCACGGACGGGTCCGCGCCGCCTGGCGGCACGATCCCACCGGCCGCATGACCGTGGACGTCACCGTCCCCACCGGCACCACCGCCGACGTGGTCCTCCCGCGCCATCCGGACGGGCTGGCCGTCCACGTCGACGCGGGCGAGCACCACTGGGAGTACGACCTCCCGACGCCCGTCCGGCCCGCCTACACCCTCGACACCCCGCTGAAGGTCCTCTTCCACGACCAGGCGACCTGGACCGCGCTGCACTCCGTGCTCCGCCAGCACCTGCCGCAGTTCGGCGACGCCGACACCGGCACTGAGCCATCACTGCCAGACCTGCGCACCCTGCTGGGCTATTTCCCCGAACAGGCGCCGGCCATGGAACGCGACCTGTCCGCCGTCCTCGCGGCCCTCACATCCACACCCGTCGGCTCGTGACACATCGCTGGAGGCACCGTGACCACTGAGGCAGGCGGTGAGCGACGCCGAGCGTCCTTCGCCGACTTCGTCCGAACCCGTCGGCTCGTGACACATCGCTGGAGGCACCGTGACCACTGAGGCAGGCGGTGAGCGACGCCGAGCGTCCTTCGCCGACTTCGTCCGATTCCTGGAGACGGCGGACCCCGAGCTGATCGCGACGCGGATGCCGCAGGGCCCGGACACCGCCGCCCTCACGGCCCACTACCCCGAACTGGCCCGGGTCGAAGTACGGGAGGTGAATGTCGACGGTGCCGGAKGGATGCCGGCGCGGCTCTACCGCGAGGCGGGCCGGGCGACCGGCTCCGCGCTGGTCTGGGCGCACGGCGGCGGCTTCGTCACCGGGGACCTGGCCATGCCGGAGGCGAACTGGGTCGGCCTGACCCTGGCGTCACGGGGCATCCCGGTGCTGTCGGTCGAGTACCGCAAGTGTCTCGGCGGCATTCACTTCCCGACGCCGTCCGATGACCTCCTCGACGCCTGGCTGTGGGCGGTCAAGAACGCCGGTGAACTTCAGGCGGAGCCGACGGGGATCCACCTGGGCGGGGCCAGCGCGGGCGGGAACCTGGCCGCGGGGGTGACCAAGCGGCTTCGCGACGGTGCCGGACCGTTGCCGGCCTCCCTGCTGCTCCTCTACAGCGTTCTGCACCCGCGGCTGCCGGAGCCGAGCGCCGATCTGCGCGCCAAGACCGAAGCGCTGACCGGTGAGTTCCTCACCGCCGACATGGCCCCCGAGATCAGCCTGAACTTCACCGGCACCGAGGCGGCCCTGACGGACCCCTATGCGTTTCCCGCGGGCGGCGACGTCGCCGGGCAACCGCCGGTCTATGTGCTCAACTCCGACGCGGACTCCCTGCGCTCCTCGGGTGAGGCCTACGCCGCGCAGCTCGCGACGGCCAGCGTCCCGGTCCGGGTCGAGTTCGAGCCTGGCTCCCGCCACGGGCATCTCAACGAGCCGTTCACGGCGGCCGGCGAACGCAGCCTGGACCGGATGACGGCCTGGCTCACCGCCGCGCGGGCCTGACACACAGATCAATACCGTTTTCCCCGCTACTCCGGGAGGTCCACCGATCATGAGCCAGTTCCCCGACGGCTTTCTCTGGGGTGCCGCGACCGCCGCCCATCAGGTCGAGGGCGGCAACGTCAACGCCGACCTGTGGGCCAGTGAATGGGCGCCCGGATCGCATTTCGCCGAGCCGTCCGGCGACGCCTGCGACCACTACCACCGCTATCCCGAGGACATTGGCCTGCTCGCCGGGCTCGGGCTGAACGCCTACCGGTTCGGGGTCGAATGGTCGCGGATCGAGCCCGAGGAGGGCTTCTTCTCCCGGGCCGCGCTCGACCACTACCGCCGCATGGTCGGCACCTGCCTCGAACACGGCGTCACCCCCGTCGTCACCTACAACCACTTCACGACGCCCCGCTGGTTCGCCGCGGCCGGCGGCTGGAACGGCACCGGCGCCGTCGACCGGTTCGCCCGGTACGCCGCCCGGGTCACCGAACACATCGGCGACCTGGTGCCCTGGATCTGCACCTTCAACGAGCCGAACGTGATCTCGTTGATGGTCCACCTCGGCCTGGCCCCGGCCGCCGCCCGCGAGGACGGCCTCGGCTTGGCGGCTGCCGCCGACGACCAGCCAGCCCCGTCGGGTCAGTCGGGATCGGGCGGGAGCTGGCCGGTCCCCTCCGTCGAGGTGATGGCCGCCGCGCACCGCAAGGCCGTCGAGGCGATCAGGTCCGGGCCCGGAAACCCCGCCGTCGGCTGGACCCTCGCCCTCATCGACCTGCAGCCCGCCGAAGGCGGCGAGCAGCGCTGGGCCGCCACCCGCCAGGCGGCCGAGCTCGACTGGCTCGACGTCTCCCGCGACGACGACTTCGTCGGCGTCCAGACCTACACCCGGGAACGCGTCGGACCGGACGGCGTCCTGCCGGTGCCCGACGGCGTCCCGACGACGCAGACCGGCTGGGAGGTCTACCCCCAGGCACTGGGGCACACGGTCCGGCTCGCGGCCGAGCACGCCCGGGTGCCGATCCTGGTCACCGAGAACGGCATGGCCACCGCCGACGACGACGCCCGCACCGCCTACACCGCGGCCGCCCTCGAGGGACTGGCCGGCTGCGTCGCCGACGGCGTCGAGGTGCGCGGCTACCTCCACTGGTCGCTACTCGACAACTTCGAATGGACGTCCGGCTTCGCGATGACGTTCGGACTGATCGCCGTCGACCGGACCACCTTCGCCCGCACCGTCAAACCGACCGCGCGATGGCTCGGCGAGGTCGCCCGTGCCAACAAGCTCCCCTGACGGAAGTGGGGAGCCGGGTGGCTACTTTCGGCCGGGAGAGCGTCGGGATTTGCATGCGCTTACGCAGGCCTCGGGCACCTTTAGGAATGGCGAGCGCGGTCCTCGTTGTCGTCGCCGTAACCGGCTGCTCCTCGTCGAGCGCGGGGAACGGAGCGGCCGCGGCCTGCGACTCGCCCGGAGTCACCAAAAGCCAGGTGACGCTTGGGTTCGTCTATCCAGGCTCGGGGGTGTCCAGTTCGGCGCTGTCCTCGGCTCGGGCCGGTCTTGACGCCAGGATCGGTCTCGCGAACGAGGAAGGCGGCGTGCACGGCCGGCGGATCGCCTATGAGTGGCGAGACGACGAGGGCTCGGGGCCGGTCGCCGAGACCGCGACCGAGGAACTCGTCGACCAGGAGAAGGTCTTCGGCCTCGTGACGGCCAGCGCCACCCTCGGCGACTCGATGGACCGCCTGACCCAGGAGGACGTGCCGGTCACCGGCGTCGCCGTCGAACCGTCCTGGGCTGGGCGCGAGAACATGTTCTCCTTTGTCTACTCGGCTTCCCCCGTCGTCGTCGGCCGTTACATCCGGGCCGCTCGCGGCACCCGGGTCGCCATCGTCACCGGGGACCAGTCGGAGGTGACCTCCGGCATCACGGGGGAGTACCTCCAGGGCCTGAAGACCGCGGGGATCAGCACAGTCAAGGCGTTCACCTACGTGGCCGGCAGCGGCAGCCCCGACCAGGTGGCCAGCAAGATCGAGGACTTCGGTGCCGACGCCCTGCTGGGCATCACCGCCCCGGACGACTTCGCCAAGATCATGCAGGCGACTCGCGCGGCGGGCGTGAACCCCGTGGTCAGCGTGGTGCTCACCGGCTACGACCGCGGGCTGCTGTCATCCATCGGTCCGGCGCTCGCCGGCGTGTCGATGCCGGTCTTCTTCCGGCCGTTCGAAGCCGGCGGACCGGCGATTCAACGCTACAAGGACGCGATGACCCGCTACGCCCCGGAGTCCACGAACACCGACCAGCAGTTCGCCATGTTCACCTACATCAACACCGATCTGTTCCTACGTGGCCTCGACCTGGCGGGACCCTGCCCCACCCGTGACGACTTCATCAAGGCACTGCGCGGCGTCTCCAGCTACGACGCGGACGGCCTCATCGCGCCAGCCGACCTGCACGACTATTCGGGTAAGCCGTTGTCCTGCTACGCCTTCGTCCAGGTGAATCCCAGCGGCACCGCGTTCGCGACGGCTCGAGAGCGTGTCTGCGCCGACGGCAGCACCTCCTGACCCTGTCCGTCCGGGCAAGGGCCGTGGGACATGCCAAGGCCGGCCGACGATCGGCTGACGTGGAAGAGCCGCCGTGCGTCGCCCGGGGCCGGTTCACTACTGCGCCCACGCACCGGGGGTCATGAGGCCGTGTTCGTAGGCGAACACCACGAGCTGGGCGCGGTCGCGGGCGTGCACCTTGGTCATGGCTCGGTTGACGTGGGTCTTGGCGGTGGCGGGGCTGATGTGTAGCTGGTCGGCGATCTCGTCGTTGGACAGGCCACGCGCCGCCAGGATGGTGATCTCGCGTTCGCGGGCCGTGAGCTCGTTCATGGCCGGGAGCGCGGCGTCGAGGTGGGCGGTGGGGCTGGCCAGGAACCGTTTGACCAGGGCCGTGGTGGCGGTGGGTGACAGCAGGGACTCGCCCGTGGCGACGGTCCGGATGGCGTCCAGGAGAGCGGCCGGTGCGACGCCCTTGCCGAGGTAGCCGCTGGCGCCCGCGCGCAGGGCGGCCAGCACGAGCTCGTCGGTCTCGAAGGTGGTCAGGACCAGGATGTGCACGCCGGCGAGGGACGCGTCGGACGTGATCTGGGCGGTGGCCGCGACGCCGTCGAGCTCGGGCATCCGGATGTCCATGAGGACGACGTCGGGCATCGTCTCTCGCACCACCGTGACGGCCTCGACGCCGGTGCCGGCCTCGCCGACCACTTCCATTCCGGGCGCGGCGTCGAGCAGCAGCCTGAAGGTGGCGCGCAGCAGCTCCTGGTCGTCGGCGAGCACGATCCTGACGGGGGCTGTCACGGCGCGGGCCTCTCTGTCTCGGTCGGGTCGGTGCCCACGCGGTCGGCGCCCACGGCGGGGACGATCTGGTGGTCGGTGGTGCGCTGTGCTCTGGTGCTCAGTGTGGCGGTGACGAGGTAGCCCCCGTCGCCGGTCGGGCCGGCGCCGAATGTTCCGCCCGCGGCGCGGGCGCGTTCACGCAGGCCGATCAGCCCGTGACCGGTGCCGACCGGGTGCTGCTGGCCTGGCCGGACCGAGCGGCTGTTGTGGATCTCGAGCCTCAGCTGGCCAGGCGCCCAGCGCATGGTGACGGAGACGGGCGCGCCGGGAGCGTGCTTGGTGGCGTTGGTCAGCGCCTCCTGGACGATCCGGTAGGCGGCCAGGTCGCTCTGGTGGCTGAGCGCGGCCGCCTGGCCGTGGACGTCGAGCGTGACGTGGGCGCCCGCGTCGCGGAACCGGCCCAGCAGGCCGCCGAGCTGCTTCAGGCCGGCCACGGGTGCCAGCGAGGGGGAGCCGAACGACTGGTCGTCGGTGGCCGGCAGAGGGTGGCCTGCCGGTTGCCGTTTCCCGGTGTGCTCGGCATCGTCGGGGTCGCGGCGCAACAGGACGAGGGCGGCCCGCAGGTCGTCGATGGCCGCCGAGGTGTGCTGGGTGATCCCGCGCAGAGCCTGGCGCGCGGTCAGGGGGTCGGTGTCGAGCAGGTAGTCGGCGACGGCGGCCTGCGCGTCGACGAGGGCCAGGTTGTGGGCGAGGGTGTCGTGCAGCTCGCGGGCGATGCGCAGCCGTTCGTCGAGCACCGCCTGCCGGGACTGTTCCCTGGCCTCGCGGGCCCGCCGGGTCCGCGCGTCGTGCCGGGCGCGTATCCCGACACCGACGCCGGCGGCGATGACGACGAGCTGGACCATGACGAGGTCCGTGCCCGCCAGGGAGAGCGGCTGGAAGAGCAGCGCGGCGGCCAGGAGTATGGACGCGGCGGCGGCGCCGGCGATCCACCCGTCCCGTTGGCGGCGGCGGGCCGCGACGGTGTAGACGGCGATCATCGTGGCGAGCGGGACAGGCTGGTAGGCGCCGACGGTGCTTCCGGGCAGGCCGGCGTCGAGGTCGTGCATGACCGCGAGGTGGCAGGCCTCGACGACCACGACGGCGGCGAGAACGAGCTCGGGCCAGTAGGTCCGCACCAGGAGCGGCAGCCACGAGGCGACGGTGAGGAGTAGAAGCTCCGTGCTGGGGAACGTCGCGGTACCGGAGCGGACGACGACCACGATCGTCATCGTCACCAGCATGGCGACGGTGACGACGATGTCCCACCGGGTGGGACGCCTGCTCTCGCTGAGCAGGCGTCGCCAGCCGGTGGCTCCGGTGGCGCCGGCGGTTCCTCCGGCGACGGATCGGTTGATCGTCACGGCTCCTCGGTCACCGCCGGTCCGCCGCGGCCGAGGCGTGGCCGGCGGCGCCGACCAGGTTGTCCGCGGGTGGCGCGTCCATCTGGTCGGACGGTATGTCGATCTTGTTCGCGGGGCCTTCGATCGCCAGGCGGGGCGTGAGGCGGTCGGCCCACCGAGGGTATGCCCACACCCGGTCGCCGATCATCCGCAGCAGCGCCGGGACGAGGATCATGCGCACGACGAAGGCGTCCACGACGACCGCGAGGGCAAGGCCGATGCCGATGCAGGAGACGATCCGCTGGCCGCTGAACCCGAACGAGGAGAACACGCACAGCATGATCACGGCGGCGGTGGCGATGACCTTGGCGGTTTCTGCGACACCCGTGCGGATCGAGCGCGTGTTGTCGTGTGTGTGTGCCCATTCCTCGCGGATGCGGCTGACCAGGAACACCTGGTAGTCCATCGACAGGCCGAACATCACCCCGACGACCATGATGGGGACGATGTAGGAGATCGGCGCGCCGTCCCCGACGCCGAGCAGGTTGCTGGCCCAGCCCCACTGGAAGATCGCGGTCAGCGCGCCCAGGCCGACGACGATCGTCGCCAGGTTGCTGACAGCCCCGACCAGCGGCACCAGGAGGCTGCGGAACGCGAGCACCAGCAGCAGGAACCCGAGTCCGGCCACCAGCGCCAGGTAGAGCGGCAGCTTGCTCATCAGCGCGTCCGCGATGTCGATGTTGGTCGCCGTCTGGCCGCCGACGTACACCTGCAGGTGGCTGCCAGCCTCGGCGGCCGGGATGACGTCCCGCCGCAGGTGATCCACCAGATCGACGGTCGCCTTGGCGCCCGAGYTGCTCGACGGCGTCACCTGGACGACCTGGACGCCGTCACGGGCGGTCGCGCCGAGGGCGACCGAGGCGACGTCGGGCACCGACGGCAGCCGCGTGACCAGAGTGTCCAGCGCCTGGGCGGAACTCCCGTCGGGAGTCTCGGCCACCAGCAGCAGGGTGGCGTCGATGCCGCCGCCGAACGCGGGACTCATCAGCTCGTAGTACTGACGCGACGTCGAGCCGGCCGGGTCGCTGCTGGCGTCGGCCTCGCCGACCCGCATCGACAGCACCGGGACCGCGAGCGCCGCCAGCACGACCAGCGCGAGCACCGCCATCGGCGCGGGAGCACGGGTGACGAGCGCCGCCCAGCGCCGGGCGGGCCCACGGCGAGACCGTGCGCGTCCCGGCGCGGACTTCCTCGCCGTGACGTCGCTGCTGTCGGACAGGAGGCGGCGCTGCCGGCGGGACAGCACGCGCGGGCCGAGGACCGACAGCAGCGCGGGCAGCAGGGTGATCGCCGCCAGCACGGTGAACAGCACGGTCACCGCGGCCGCCTGCCCCATGCCGGTGAGGACGCCCATGCCGACCACGAACATCGCCAGCAGCGCGGCGATCACCGTCRGACCGGCGAAGATCACCGCTCGGCCGGAGGTGTTCCCGGCCTGCCCGATGGCGTCGTGCACCGATGCTCCGGCCATCAGGGCCTTGCGGTGCCGGTCGACGATGAACAGCGCGTAGTCGATGCCGACGCCCAGGCCGATCAGCGACCCCATCGTGATCGACTCGCTCGACAGGTCGACGGCGTGGGAGCCGACCATGACGAACAGCAGTGAGGTGACGACGCCGACCACGCCGGTGATGATGGGAAGTGCCGCGGCCCAGGCGGAGCGGAACATCACCAGCAGCACCAGCAGTGCCGCCAGGATGCCGACGACCTCGGCGATGCCGCCCGACGTCGTCGTGGGTGCGAACGCCTGGCCGCCGGTCTCGACCTGGAGGCGGTCGTTCTCGATCGACTGGGCGGTCTGCCGGACCTGGGCGACATCGACGTCGTCGGTGACGGTCACGTCGGCGTAGGCCGTGTTCTGACTGGTGTTGAGCCGCGACGCGTCGCCTGCGGCGTACGGGCTCACGACAGCCTCGACTCCGGGCAGCGACGCGATCGTGGTCAGCATGCGGGCGACGTCGCCGCGCACCTCGGCCGAGTCGACGGCCTGCCCGGTGGTGTGCCAGACGATGCGACCGGTCTGGGGCGAGTCGGTGGAGGCGCCGAGCAGCGTGTAGGCGTGTGCCGACTCGCTGTTGGGCAGGTCGGCGACGGTCTTGAAGTTGGACCCCATTCCTACGACGAGGCCGATCAGGACGACGGCGGCGCCGGCCCAGACCCCGAGAACGACGAAGCGGTGCCGTGCGCACCACCGGGCAAGAACGGACACGGGACTGCCTTTCGCGAGCTCGAATGTGGCACCTCACGGTCCCGCCGAAGCCGCCCGGCGCCATCCGCCGTCCGTCGTCATCCGCGTGTACCACGACCGCGGTATGCCGCCCCGCACCCCGCACCCCGCACCCCGCACCCCGTGCCCGTGCCCGTGCCGCGGCAGGACACGCTGCGATCACGGAAATGGACGCCTCGCCCGCGGGCTGATCCTGCCGTGAACGTGGATGGCTGTTCAGAGTGGTATCGACACGCCCGTACCGGTCGAGCTGCCGTGCAGTCGTAGCAGTTTCAGTCTTGCTTCCGCAGGAATGTCGAAGACCATCCGGCCATGTACCGATGCGCCAGGGGCGACGGGCTGCCATACCGTTTCGCCAAGAAGGTAGAAACGAGACAGGTAGTCGGCCGAGTGCTGGCCGCCGAAAGAGTCGTATGCGTACTGGTTGGCGCTCTGCAGCTGGCGCGACGATCCACCGACGTTGCGGACCGTCATCGTCACCAGGCAGAACTGGCCGTTCGGACGGCGAGCCAGGAAATCGGGGCCGAGCTGCTCGACTCCGCATTCGACGCCCTCGACCGTGAACTGGAGTCCTCCGTCGCGGAAGCCGACCGGTCCCGGGGAGGGAGCCGACGGGGCCGGGGAGCGCGGACTGGTGGTGGTCGTGGCGGCGGTGACGGGCGGAGCTGGGGCCTGACCGCGGTTTTTCGTAGCTACCGTCCAGGCAGTCGCAAGGGCCAGCAGCAGCACGCCGCCGCCGAGCAGAACGGATGGACGAACCCGCGGACGCCACGGTCGCCGCGGACGAGGCGTTCGCCTCCGCGGAAGCCGTGGAATGGTGCCGGTGAGGCCGAGCAGCCGGATCGCGGGATCGGTGGCCCGGTCGTCCGGGGCTAGCTGGACCAGGTGCAGGAGCAGGTCGCGGGCGGTGGGCCGGGCCGCCGGGTCCTTCGAGAGAGCGTTCGAGACGAGATCCTCCAGCTGCCGGGGGAGACCCGTCAGATCAGGTTCGGCACTGGTGATGCTGTACGCGAGCTCGAGATCGGTGTCGCCGTCGAACGGGTGCCGGCCGGTGGCCGTGTAGGCGACGAGCATGCCCCAGGTGAACACGTCGGCAGCCGGTCCGATGGGTTGACCGTGGATCTGCTCGGGTGCCATCCAGCCCGCCGAGCCGAATCCCCAGTCGGTTGGTTTCGCGACGGCGCCGTCAAGCACCTGGGCAATGCCGAAATCGATCACCCTCGGACCGGTCAGTGAGAGGATCACGTTGCTGGGCTTGAGGTCCCGATGCACCAGCCCGGCATGGTGGATCGCGGTCAACGCGGTCGCCACGCCGACCGCCAGCCCGGTGAGTGTGGATGAGCTGAGCGGGCCGACGGCTACTGCCTGATCGAGGCGAAGGCCTTCGATGAATTCGGTCACCAGATATGGCGCGAACGCGTCCGGGTCGGCGTCGAGAACCTCGGCTGTGCAGAACGGCGCGACGCTCCGGGCCGCCTCGACCTCCAGCCGGAAACGGTGTCGATATTCTGGGCTGTTCGCCCTGTCTGGTCGAATGACCTTGACCGCGACCGCGCGGCCACCGKGGTCACGTCCGAGGTAGACGGTACCCATTCCTCCTTCACCCAGCCGGCTGACCAGAATATAAGGGCCGACGGAATCCGAGTCATGCGGCAACAGCCGCTCGCCGGGAATGGTCGTCGCACCTGAGGAACTCACCGCCCGCGTCAGTGGGGTCGCCGGACCGTCCACGTCCAGCTGCCTCCAGGTCATGCCACTATTCCTGGTCATCCCGCGGCTCACCTCCCGGTTTTTTCTGCTTTCTGCGCATCTCGGTTTGGTGGCGCGCTCAGCAGCCCTGGAGCCGGGTCGTCGAGGGCTGCGTCGGCTCCAGCTTCAGGTCGTCGGCCTCGGCAGTGATCTCGACACCGGACGGCGTCACGGCGGCCGACGTCAACCGCAGGTCCAACGGCAGGCTGGAGAGCGGTATGGTCACGCTGAGGGCTCGCACGGTGCTCGCGGGGATGCTCAGGGCACCCAGGCCGTTGACGCCGAGCGCGGTGGGCGCGAGGGTGAGCCGGTCGTTCTGGACGCTGGCCCGCACGTCGCCGAACGCCTTGATCTGTCCGACCAGCGGTACGTCCACCGGTGCCGAGATGCGCATCCCGCCGCCAGACGCGCTCAGCTGGATGTCTCCGGGCTGGTCGGCGAGGTAGGCGTTGAGGTCGGTGTAGGTGAGTCCCACCGTGCCGATGACATGATCGATCGGCATCGTCTTGACGTTGTTGCCGATCAGCGTGCTCAGCGGAAGATGCACTCCTCGGACGTGCACGCTGATGTCGTTGACGCACAGGTCGGACACGGCGACCCGGCGAATGCGAAGACCGATGTCCTTGTAGTCACCCGTGACCACCTGGGTCAGGAACGGGAAGCCGCCTACCGAGGCCGCCGGCTTGTTCGGCAGCTGCTGACTTTTCTGGAGCTGGCTGACCAGTTGGGAGGCTGCGACGTGAGCGGCCAGCCGGTCCATCGCCCCGAGCACGATGATCAGAAGAACCAGAGCAACCGCCAGGATCCTGCGCGACCTGCGGCGGCGAGTGGATCTCCGGGGGGTTGCTGACGTCTTGGGCGAATCCTCCTCGCTCGGTGACGGCCGGCCCTCCGATGGCACCTCCATTCGGGTGGATCCCCGCAACCACGACGCTTCGCGATCTCTCGTCTTGCCAGGTGGTGGCTCGGTGGGCTGTGGCGCTCGTGGGAGCTCGGGTGCGTCAGGGCGTGCGGCACCGGAGTCCGCATCGATCTCGCCACTGGCGGCACCATGGGCCCCGTATCCGCCAGGTCGCGGATGAGGCATCGGAGTAGCCACGGAAGTGCCTCCAGACTGAGCTCAGGTCTTCACCACGCTCGCTGGGACGGCCTCTTCCGTCGTCATCCGTATGCGGACATATCCGTGTACCGCGGCTGCGGTACCTGCGCCGATCGTGGGCAGGCGCGATCAGTGTCCGAACCTGGCGATCACCCGATGGTGACTCGCTATCCGTCGGCCGCGGCGAGGTCCTCGGGACCCCTCGATCARCAGCGATGCGAAGCGTTGTATCCACCGATACACAGTCACGTGATCAACCTCGATGCCGCGCTCAGCGAGCAGCTCCTCGACGTCCCGGTAGGACGGGGCGTACCGCAGACACCAGCGCACTGCCAGGACGATCGCCTCGGGCGGGAACCGGAACCCCGTGAGCTCCGAGACCGGGATGTGCGGACGAGGACCACGGCGAGCCGTGATCCGATCATGCCGGGTCGCCGGGGCGGACCACGGCATCGACCGGCGCGACAGAACCCTCTTCGAGAACTCCGACGAAGGCGGAGGCGACGAGGGCGACAGCAGGGTCGTCGTCGCGGGCCAGCTGGCGCAGGACCTCCTGCGCGCCCGGTCCCGGCAGCTCGACCAGCGCCTGGGCCAGGCGTATCCGCGTCGCGGAGTCGGCGGTGTGCGCGGCGAGTTCGTCGACCAGCGCGGTGATGATCCGGGCCGCGCACCCGGGATCCTGGGACAGCGTTCCCAGGACCTCCGCCGCGTCGACGTCATGGAAGCCTTCGACCACCATGCCGACGAGTGTCGGCACGGCTGCGGCGACGCCACGCCCGCCCAACGCCAGCGCGGCGTACCCGCGCACCATCGTGTCCGGGTCCCCGAGCGCGTCCGCAAGCGCCACGGTCGTACCCGGAGCCTGGGACATCCCGGTGATCGCCAGGACCGCGCGCCGCCGGATGTCGACGTCCCGCGAGTGCATGCCGGCCGCCAGCGTCGCCAGGCCGTCGCCGCCCGATCGGGCGAGCGCCCAGCGCAGGGCGCCCGCGACGTTGGGGTCGGACTCGGCCAGCACCGCCCCGGCCAGTAGTTCGGCGGGAACCGGTTCGCCCACCGGGCCGGCCAGGACGGTCTGCTGTCTGCGCGCGGCGCTGGTCGAGCCGAGCCCGTGCATGAGTTCGACGATGCGCAGGACGCCCTGCCAGCCGGTGGGTGCCGACGCGTCGATCGCGCGGAGCCGCTCGAGCAGCTCCTGTTCCCGCTCCAGGCGGTCTTCCGTCCACCGGATGAGGTCGCCGACCAGGGCGGACGGAGCGAAGGCCGGGTCCTGCAGCGCGCGTCCGACCTGCCTGAGCGAGAGCCCGAGGGATCGAAGGCTCTCCACGTGGAAGATCCTGCGGATGTCCTCGGGGGAGTACTCGCGGTAGCCGCTGACCGTGCGACCAGACGGTCGCACCAGCCCGAGGGCGTCATAGTGCCGAAGCATTCGGGCACTCACCCCAGAGTGGCGGGCCACGTCACCGATCAGCAATCCGCGATCTCCGCAGCCTCCGTCGACCCGGTCGACCCGGTCGACTCCATGGTCGCGGCAGTCTCGGGACTCCCGGCGACTCTCGCCGCCACCGCCGCCGTGGCGGCAGCGGCGGCTCGTTCCGGGCCGAGCGTGACCACTCGTTTCGCCTCGTCGATGGCCACGTCGAAACCAGCCTCCGGGTACCGCAGGAGCAGCTCGGTCGCACGGGCGTGCGCCGCCACCGTCGGGTCGAGGTTCGCCGCGGCCTTCTCCAGGGCGGGCTCGATCACGCTGCCGAGGTCGACGAGGGCCCGGCTCAGGCTGAGCCGCACGTCGCGGCCGCCGCGGCCGAGCTGCGCGACCAGGTCGTCGACCAGGTTCTTCTTCTCGTCCTCGGGTACGAGGGCGACCGCGACGCGCCACGCGGTCCGCGCGACCTCGTCGTCGGTGTCGCGCAGCAGGTCGCGCGTGATCCAGTCCCACGCCCTCCTGTCACCGATCTTGGAAAGTGTGTGCAACGCCTGGCCGCGGGCCTGAGCGTGCTCGGAGTCGAGCTCCTGGCGGATCCGGGGCAGGGTGATCTCCGGCGAGAGCCGGGCAAGCGCCCAGGACAGCATGTCTCGCACGAAGAAGTCCGGCTCGACCGCGCACCGCTCGACGAGCGTCTCCAGCAGGCCGGGGTCCGGGTTCGAGCCGACCGCCAGGGCCGCCTGAAGCCGGACTGACGAGTCCTTGGCGCCCAGGGCGCCCGCCACGCGGGTGTGTTGCGGGGTTCCGGTTGTCGTGTTGATCGGGACCACCTCCTGCGCCCAGTGGACACCCTGACATCGTGTCAAGGTAAAGCCCGTGACCGGCGAATCAGGAGATCGTCTGGTTTGCAGGGCAGGCAAACGCGAGCACCGGGCCGCACGCGGTCAAAGCGACCGTGCGCGGCAGCGCGCGGGCGCACGACGGCGGGGCCGGTCGCCAGACCAGTCCTCCCTGCCGACCAGGGCCCGTGTTGATCGCGAGGACCGTAGGCCACCAGTCCCAGGCTGGCGCGGCGGACAGGACCCCGCCCGACACTGTCGCGTCCGGCGAGGCCAGATGATTTTCACGATAAATCGTCCGACTCGGAGACCTCACAGACAGCCGATGAGACTCTGAAGGTAGTCGGTCCGGCGATCGGAGGGCTTGATCGCACGAAGGCTCACGGGCAAAATCGTCTGGCTCGGCTGCATGCGACAGCGCCGAGCGGCCCGATCAGGGGCGTCGAGCGCCTCGGAAACCTTCTCCGCAAGTGTCGACACGCCCTCTGGCCGGCGAAACCGCATCGCGCGCTTCCGCGGCGGTCGGAGAATGCGCAGGCCAACCGGCACCTCGTCAGCGGCCTTCTCTACGGTCAGTCCGGTTCGGCGGAGGCCGTGAGGAAAGAACCGGCCCAGCACGCGCCCCCACGATGTCGTCAGGGTTCCAGGCAGGTGGGCACCTTTACCGACCGTCGACCAGCAGCTCTCGGATGATTGGCAGTGCTTTGCGATGGAGTTACTGGCTAGTTTGACGTCGGTCGGGATCGCCGGGGTCGCCGTGTTCTACGCGTGGAAAAGCGCGAAGGCGGCTGACCGGGCCGTCGATCAGGCCAACAAGGTAAGACTGGACGAGTTGTATGAGACGACCGGACTGGTACTTTCTCAAGATCCTCGGTTTCTTTACGACATCTATGGACTCGATCGGTCCATACCTGAGAGGGAAGCGCAGAACATTGCCTATCTTGGAATGGTTATAGATGGCATGCATCGCTACTATGGGCACGCCTACGACAGGAACTTTCGAGCGATGGTCGAGAAGATGAAGGTTGAGCGAACCTTTCTCAATGTTCTTCTTTCGAAAAGCGAGAACAGGAGGCGATGGAATACTCTCCGGATGCTTTATTACGGCGAATCTGCCAGAGAGTTCGTGGTGGCTGTCGACGAGCTCGCAACATTCGAAGCGATGCGCACGCCGGCCAGTTGAGGAGCCGGGCACCGACCTCGCCGAAGCAGAGCAACGGACGCCGAACCCCAATTTCGTGGGCCGGGATTCGCCGGCCGGGAGCAGGACCTGGCCGGCTTCGGATGTCTAGGTGCACGGGTCACCAGCGCAGTGCGGTGAAGTCGACGGGTCGGCTCGGTGCCGCGAAGGACGCTGTCGGCGTCTGGCGCCGAGGCCAGGTCGTACACGCGGCAGCGCCAACCGCCGGGGCGCCACCGGTGTGGCCGCCTGCGACGCCGTCCTTGCCCGCCAGCGCGCCGCCTGCGCCCTGCCCTGACGGCGCATCGATTCGCCGCTGGCCGCTGGCCGCTAGCCGCTAGCCGCTAATCACGCGTATGCGACCATTCGGCCGGGATCGTGACGTGACTGGGAGGTGCCGCGCGATGGACGAGGAGTCGTGGGAGGCGTGGGTCCGGCGGTACGGACTGCGACCTGCCGCGACGGATCTCGGCGAGGTGCGGGACATGGTGCGCGCCGAGACGGCGCTTGGCTGGGACGCCGACGTCGAACTGATGCGGGTGGGCTGCGTGCAGCTGTTCAACGCCGGTGCGCTGGCGGACGTCCTGACGGTCTGGGGGGCCAAGGGGGCCAACTTCGACGCGCACTGTTCGATCGATATCCAGCTGCTCTGCGGCGCTGGCCTCGACGAAGTAAAGACCCACCTGTGGGCAGCACGGGCGTACTCCGAGGAGGCCACCAAGGCGCTCGAGTACCTCCTCGAGTGCGAGGCGGCCGGGGACTTCGAGGACTTCACCGTCGAGCGTTGGTCTCGCGCGATGGCGGACTACTACGAAACCAGCTGAGAGGCGACGTCCCGATGGCTGCTCGGACGCTGTTCGACGGCGAGATATTCGTCCATTACGGCCAGTTCTACGTCGAGAGCTTCGAGAGTGGCTGGGAAGGAGACCTGTCCGCGGCGTTCGCGGGCCAGCGCAACGGGCTGTGCGGCGCCGCCTTCGACGGCTTCCTGTTCCTGATCACCGGGCTGCATACCGGCGACGTCGGTCTGAAGGTCGAGTTGCGTGAGGAAGCACCGCTGGATGAGCCCGCCTGGGAGGAGGCCGTCGAGGTCTCGTTCAGGCCCGTGTCGCCCCGGGTCCTGCTCGTTCAGTGGGCCGGCGAGAAGTCCTGGCCGCTCGACCTCGACCTGCGGGCCACCTACCGTGTCCGGTACAGCGCCACCGCCATGGACGCCGCCCATGCCGCCGACACCGTCGCGACCGGTGCGCACACGATCGACCGGTACCTCCTTCAGTTCTGGCTGGCCGCGCAGGCTCCCGACGTGGTGCTCCGCCAGACCGGCACCACCGCCGCCTACTGGCATGGCGAGGCTCCCCACCGGTCCTGACACCAGACCGATAGCGTCACAGCGACCGAGGGGCGGCGCCTTCGGCTCGCAGGAAGCCCTCGAAGGTCGCCTGGTACGCGTAGCCGATCTCCTCCTGGAACACGGCTGGGGATCCATTGACAAATGGCAGATCGAGCAGCACATCCACTACCTGGGCGTTCCCGCGACGATCCTGCGCCCCGCCGGGTTCATGGTGCTGGTGGCGGCCAGCCCGTGCGGGCCGGGTCGGCCCGTGCTTCGGCGGTTCGTCACTCAGCTCGGCGCCCTCTGTCCATCCCGAGGTACTACACACGGTTCGTGGTCCGGGTCCTCGCGCCGCGGGCCCGCGTCCGTGAACAGGCCGTCGAGRAGAAACGCCGTGAGCCGTCGAGCAGCGCCATCGCGATCGCTCTCCAGGAACTGCGTCTCGACCGCGGTCTCCAGGATCTCCATGAGGAGTATGAGGTCCATCGGATGCGCGTCCACGCGGATCTCGCCTCTGGCCTGTGCGGCGCGGAAGGCGGGGGCGAGTGCCTCGACCAGCTGAATCACGTATCGCTTCTGCTCGGGGGTCGACAACTCCCGGATAAGCGCGACCAGTGGCCGCATGGAAGCCTGCTCGGACAGCACGACGCCCAGCAGCTCGCGGAAGTGACACGCCTCTGTGTCCGCCACCGCCTGCCTCAGTCTGTCGAGATGCTCGGCGATGACGGCCTGGCCGAGCGCGTGTCGGTCGGCGAAGTGGCGATAGACCGTCGAGCGCCCTAAGCCAGCCCGACTCGCGATCTCCTGAAGCTGCACGACGCGGGGGACCTCGCCCCTGAAGGCCTCCACCGCCACGCGGAGGATGGCATCACGGTTGCGGTGGGCGTCGGAGCGCTGCGAGGTCTGCATCGAGTACCAATCCTGCTACCGTCCGTGTTCGGGTGTCCCGGCAAGGTGGGATCTCGCACCTCTTCTAAGTCCTGTTTTATCCATCTATGGTCCGGTGGCAGGAGAGGTTACCCGGTGGTAGCCGGCACAATCCAGTCGCTTCAGCGACTGCGCCCAGGAGCCGACGAGGCGGCCTACTGGGCCAGGGGCGGCTGTTAGGTGCCGACGACCTCGGCGACGGCAGCAAAGGTGTTACCGACCTCGGCTGTCGGCGCGGAAGTGCGGCAGGAGGACAATGGTCGGAATCGGACCTTCGTTGCGAGGTAGCCTGACCGTGTCATCTCGACCAGCTTGAACCGATCTCCGTATTCCAGCCTTTGTGCTCGACGGAAAGTCTGTCGGCGAAGCTCGTCGTTGATCGCCGCGATGGTGGCCGTTCCCTTGTGGGGAACGGCCGGCTTGTCGCGGCGTGGGACTACCGCGCCGTGCCGCTCGCCACGCCCACCCGGCGGCTGACCGGGCAGATCTGGGCGGGATCCGCGGCGACCCCGATGATCGGTCCTGGAATTGGGATGGATGGCCCCGGCTCCGAGCACCGTTGTCGGCGCAACGAATTCGACACGGCTTCCGCATCGGCCCCCGGAGTGTCACCAGATGGCCGAGGTCTCCGCGGCCAGAACCCCGCCGATGGCTACATCGACGCTTTACGCCGCCGTCGGGCGGCAGCTTTCCCTCCTTTCTTGAGCGCACGAAGCGTGGGCTACGGGTCGCCGCTCCCGAGAATTCCATGAATGCGGAGAAACGACGAACCGGCCCGTCTCGCGGCTGGCCGGCGAGTGGGACAGGCTTTGGAGGACGGATATGTCTGGGATTCGCGTGGCTCCGAACGGCGCTCGGGTGACCGTGGACGACGTTGTGCCCGTCCCGCTGCCCGAGCAGCTGGCCGCACGCGCTCGGGACGAGCCTGACCGTGTTGCCCTCACCTTCGTCGACTACGCCGTCGACCGGTCCGGAACCGCCACCTCGCTGACCTACGGGCAGCTGTTCAGCCGGGTCTGCGCGTTCTCGGCCCGGATCGCCGCCCGGCAGGAGCGGGGATCCCGGCTGGCGATCGTCGCCCCGCAGGGACTCGACTACGTGGTGGCGTTCCTCGGCGCGCTGCGGGCCGGCATCGTCGCCGTCCCGCTGTTCTCGCCCGACCTGCCTGGGCACTCCGGGCGGCTGGACGCCGTCTTCTCCGACTGCGAGCCGGCGGGTGTCGCCACCACTTCGGCCGCGCTGCCGGCCGTGCGCACGTTCCTCGAGAGGCAGGGGCGGGCCGTCGGCGTCATCGTCGTCGACGACGAGCCGGCTCTGGACGAGGCGGGGGACGCCGGCGCCGGCGGCCTCGCCGCGTGGATCAACCAGGCGCCGCCGGTCGCGCTCCGCCGGGATGACCTGGCGTACCTGCAGTACACCTCCGGTTCCACCCGGTCGCCGGCCGGAGTGCGGATCTCACATGGCAACATCGCCGTCAACGCGGCTCAGGCGGAAGCGGCCTACTTCGACGGCCGCGCTGGGCTGACCGTGGTCAGCTGGCTGCCGCTGTTCCACGACATGGGCCTGGTCCTCGTCGTCGGTGGCTGTGTTGGTGGTGGCTACCCCGCCGTGTTCATGAGCCCGGACGCCTTCCTCGCCAAGCCCGTCCGGTGGCTGCGGCTCCTGTCATCCAGCCCGGGCGCGGTCACGTCCGCCCCGAACTTCGCCTTCGACTTCTGCGCCAACCGGATCTCGGCCGAGGACGCCGCCGGCCTGTGGCTGGGCGACGTCGCCGCGATGAACAACGGCGCGGAGCCGGTCCAGGCCGCCACCCTCGACCGCTTCGTCCGCAGGTTCGGGCCCCGGGGGCTGCGCCCGGAGGTCATCCGGCCGTCGTATGGCCTCGCGGAGGCGACGGTGTACGTCTGCGGGTCCTCCGGACCGGCCGCGGCCCGGGTCCTCGAGGTCGACCAGGAATGGCTCGGAGCCGGCCAGGTGATGCCCGCGCCCGAGGGCGGCGGCTCCGACGCGCCGCCGGGCGGGCCCCACACCCTGGTCTCGTGCGGCCGCCCGGTCGGGCAGCTGGTCGCCGTCGTGGATCCCGCCGCGGCGCGGGTGCTCCCGGACGGGATGGTCGGGGAGATCTGGGTCCATGGGCCCAACGTCGCCCACGGGTACTGGCGTAACCCCGAGCTGTCCAGGACGACGTTCGGGCAGCGGCTCGCCCGCGAACTGGGCGGCCCGACCGCGGCTGGCCCGGCCGCCGCTGGCCGGGGCGCCGGCGAGCGAGCCGACGGCCGGCCTGTCGGCCCGTGGCTGCGCACCGGTGACCTGGGCTTCCTCGACGACGGAGAGCTGTTCGTCACCGGCCGGCTGAAAGACATGATCGTCATCGGCGGCCGCAACCACTACCCGCAGGATGTGGAGGCGGCCGTCGAGGACGGGCACGAGGCGTTGGGCCGCCACCGCACCGCCGCCTTCTCCGTGCCGGGTGACGACGGCGAACGGGTCGTCGTGGTGGCGGAGATATCCCGGCACGCGCTCGACGGGGGGTGGGACTCCGCCACTGTCGAGCAGGCCGTCCGTGGCGCCGTCTCCGATCGCCACGGCCTGGCGGTCCACGATGTCGTGCTCACGCGGCCCGGTTCCGTCCCGCGCACCACAAGCGGGAAGATCGCGCGCCGCGCCAGCCGGCAGCGCTACCTGGCCGGCGGGTTCTCGCGGGTGGGGAGCGCCTCGTGACGGCACGACGCGGACTGACCGAGGCGGAGCTGCGGGCCTGGCTGACGCGCGAGGTCGCCCGCCTGGTGGGCGTTCCAGCCGAGGCGGTCGGTGAGTTCCAGCCGCTTGGCGAGCTGGGGCTCGCCTCCCGCGACGCGGTCGCGCTGGCCGGCGAGCTGGAGGACCTGCTCGACATGGCCCTCCCGGCCACGCTCGTCTGGGAGAACCCGACCATCGCCGCCATCGCCGCGCGGCTGGCCGCGCTCGGTTCCCACAGCGGCGGCGGCGTCGGCGTCGGCGTCGGCGTCGGTGGCGGCGACGGCGGCGGTGGCGCCGGCGGTGGCGCCGGCGCCGGCGGCGGCGCCGGCGGTGGCGGTGGACCGCGCGTCGCGGCGGTCCCGAGCGCCGAGCCGGTGGCCATCGTCGGCATCGGCTGCCGGCTGCCCGGCGGCTCGGCCGACCCGGAGGGGTTCTGGGACTTCCTCACCCGGGGCGGCGACGGCATTCGCGAGGTGCCAGCGGGTCGGTGGGAACGTTTCGTCGCCCCGGCGTCGGCGTCGGCGTCAGCTCTGGTCGGGCTCGGCCGTCACGGCGGCTTCCTCGACGAGGTCGCCGGTTTCGACCCGGGATTCTTCGGCATCGCGCCGCGCGAGGCCGAGCTGATGGACCCCCAGCACCGCCTTCTCCTGGAGGTCGTCTGGGAGGCGCTGGAGAACGCCGGCGTCGCGCCGGCGTCGTTGCGCGGCACGCCCACCGGAGTGTTCGTCGGCGTGAGCCTCGTCGAGTACGCCCACCTCACGGCGTCGGACCTGAGCCGGGTCGAGGCCCACACGTCCACCGGGGCGGCGATGTCGCTCGCGGCCAACCGGATCTCCTACACGCTGGACCTGCGCGGGCCGTCGATCGCGCTCGACACCGCCTGTTCGTCCTCGCTGGTCGCGGTGCACACGGCCTGCGCGAGCCTGCGGTCGGGCGAGAGCGCGGTGGCGATCGCCGGCGGGGTCAACCTGCTGCTCGCCCCGGCCGTCTCCGCCGCGTTCGCCTCGGCGGGGCTGCTGGCCCCGGACGGGCGCTGCAAGGCCTTCGCGGCGTCGGCCGACGGAATAGCACGCGGTGAGGGCTGCGGCGTGACCGTCCTGAAGCGGCTGTCCGACGCCCGGCGCGACGGCGACCGGATCTGGGCCGTCATCCGCGGCTCGGCGGTGAACTCCGACGGGCGCTCGAACGGCATCACCGCCCCGAACCCGCGGGCGCAGGAGGCGGTCCTGCGCGCGGCCTACCAGGCGGCCGGCGTCGACCCGGCCGAGGTCGACTACGTCGAGGCGCACGGGACGGGCACGCCGCTGGGCGACCCGATCGAGGCGGCCGCCCTCGGCGCCGTCGCCGGCGCCGGCGCCGGCCGCAAGGCCGACCGTCCGCTGCTGATCGGGTCGGTCAAGACCAACATCGGCCACCTGGAGGCGGCGGCCGGCATCACCGGCCTCATCAAGGTCGCGCTCGGCCTGACGCACGGGATGATTCCGGCCACCCTGCACTTCGACGCTCCGAGCCCGCACATCCGCTTCGACGAGGCGGGGCTGCGGGTCGTCACCGAGCGCCGTCCATGGCCCCGCGTCGCCGGGCGTCCGGCCCAGGCCGGCGTGTCGGGCTTCGGCTTCGGCGGGACCAACGCCCACGTCGTCCTCCAGGAATGGCCAGCCGACGCGCGGACCCTCGTCGACGCCCCGACGCCGGACGCTCTGATACCAGAAACCCAGGCGGCGGACCCGGCGAGGACCCTCCTGCTGTCCGGCGCGAACCCGGCCAGGCTCCGGCGGCAGGCGGACCGGCTCGCCGCCTGGCTCGACGAGCCGGCCGGACGGATCGCGCGGCCGGTGGACGTCGCCGCGGTCCTGGCCCGCCGGCACTCCTACGACGCCCCGGTGAGCGCCGCCGTCGTCGGCCGGACCCGCGGCGAGCTGGCCGACGCCCTGACCGCGCTCGCGGACGAGGTCGACACCCCGGCCGTCGTCGCCCCCGTCGCGCCGGCGCGACGCCCGGCCCGCGACGGGGCGCCGGGCACCGTCTGGGTGTTCTCGGGCCAGGGCTCGCAGTGGGCGGGCATGGGCCGGCGGCTGCTGGCGACCGAGCCGGACTTCGCCGCCGCCGTCGACTGGGTCGAGCCCGTCCTGAGCCGGCACACGGGCCGCTCGCTGCGGGCCGCCCTGACCGGTGACACCTCGTTCGAGGGGCTCGAGGCCACCCAGCTGGTGCTGTTCGGGACGCAGGTCGCCCTGGCCAGGCTGTGGCGCGCGTGTGGGTTGCAGCCCGCGGCCGTCCTCGGGTTCTCGATGGGCGAGGTGTCGGCGGCGGTGGTGTCGGGCGCGCTCGACCTCGACAGCGGCGCCCGGGTCATGGCCACCCGAGCCCGGCTGCTGGCGTCGCTGGAGCACGAGGACAACGGCGAGCTGGCCATGGTCGAGCTGTCCGACGCCGAGTGGGACGCGATCGCGCCCCACTTCCCGGACGTCGCGGTCGCCGTCCACACCAGCCCCACGCAGCGCGCGGTCGGCGGCGACCCGACGCAGCTGCGGGCGCTGTGCGCGCGGCTCGAGGCGATGGGCCGCGACGTGTTCCCGATGCCCATTCCCGGGGGCGCCCACTCGAGCGCGGTCGACGTCCTGCTCGACGAGCTGACCGGCGAGCTGTCCGACATCACCGGTCGGTCGCCGGCCGTGGCCTTCTACGGCACCACCCTGGACGATCCGCGGCAGCTTCCCGCCTTCGACGCGGCCTACTGGGCGGCGAACGCCCGGCGGCCGGTCCGCTTCGCCCACGCCCTCGTGGCCGCCGGCACCGACGGCCACGCCACGTTCCTGGAGGTCTCCCCGCACCCGATCGGCGCTCGGGCGGTGCGCCAGACCCTCGGGGCGGCGCGCGTGACGGTCGCCGGAACGTTACGGCGGCACACCGACGACCAGGTGACGTTCCGGGCCAACCTCGCCAGGCTCGCCCTGGCCGGCGGGGACGCCGGGGCGCGGGCCGCCCTGTCCCGCGAGACCGCGGGCCGCGCGCCGGCGCGACGGGCCCCCGAGCCGCCGACGACCGCCTGGGACCGCCGGCCCTACTGGTTCCGGCCGACCGACGCACGGCGACCGGCCGCCGGCGCGGGCGCGGGACATCCGCTTCTCGGGGCGAGGGTGGACCTGCCCGAAGGCGGCCGGTACCTGTGGAGCGCCGACGTCGGGACCGCCGCCGTGGGGTGGCTCGCCGACCACACGGTGCACGGCGCCCCGGTGCTGCCAGGCGCGGCGCACGCCGAGATCGCCCTGGCCGCGGCCACCGCCGTGCTCGGCTCGCCCGACGTCGTGGTCGGCGACCTGGAGATCCACCGGATCGTGCCGCTGGCCGACCAGACGACGATCACGGTCTCGTTCCGAGTGACCGACTCCGGCGGCACGGTCGACGTGCACACCAGGTCGGCCGGGTCGGACCGCTGGGTCCGCTGCGCGACGGCGACGGTCACGCGGGCCGGTCCCGGCGCCGACCTTCCGCGCGATCCGGGCACGGGCGTGCCCGTGATCGGATCGAACATGCTGGGTGACGGGGAGGGTCTGCCCGTCGACCTCTACGGGGCGTTCGAGGCGGTCGGGCAGCGCTACGGCCCCGCGTTCGCCGGGGTGAGCGAGGCACGGTGCGGCGTGTCCGGCGGGCGGGGCGTGGCCCGCGGCCGGGTCCGCCTGCCGGACACGGCGACCGGGCATCCCCTGCTGCGCGCGCACCCGGCCCTGCTGGACGCGTGCCTCCAGACCCTCGCCGCGGCCGCCGCGGGGCTGTGGCCGGCGCGGGACGACCGGGCGATCTACCTGCCGGTGGGGATCGGCCGGCTGTGGGTGGGCGCGGCCCAGCCGCGGGAGGGGACCTGTCACGCGACGCTCGCGCCGGCCGGCGCCGACGACGCCGGTCTGGTCGGCGCGGTCCGCCTCGTCGGCGACGACGGCGCGGTCCTGCTGGCGGCCGACGAGATCTACCTGCGCCGCCTGCACCGCGACGACGTGCCGGTGGCGCTGGAATCCATGCTGTTCGAGTCCCGCTGGGAGCCGGCGGAACTCGCGCCGCCCGCGGCCGGCGATGGCGTGGGGCGTCCCGAGGACGTCGCCTGGGTCGTGGTGACTCCGGTGCCACCGGACGCGGGCCTCGCCGCCCGGCTGGTGGCCCGGCTGGGGGAAGCCCACAGCACGGTCGTCACCCTCGCGCTGGACGACGCGCCGGCCCTCGCGGCGGCGCTGGCCGCGCGGGCCGCGCGCGGCGACGCCGCCGGGATACTGCTCCTCGTTCCTGACGAGGCGGCACCGGCTGGCGTGGCCGCGGGCGACGCGTCCGCCCTGGTGACCGACGCGACCGCCCCGGTCGCGGGGGCGTCCGCCCTGGTGGCCGGAGCGGCCGCGCTGGCCCGGGCCGTGACGGAGGCCGGGTTCGCGCGGTCGCCGCGCCTGTGGTTCGTCAGCCGGGGCGCCGCGGTGGCCGGCGCCGGCGAGGCCGGTCGGCCCGGCCCGGCGTCGCTGCGCGGTCTGGTACGGGTGCTCGCCTTCGAACATCCCCTGCTGCGGGCGACGCTCGTCGACCTCGACCCGGCCGGCGACCCGCTGCCCGACCTGCTGGCCGAGCTGGCCGCCGGCGCCGACGACGACGAGGTCGCGTGGCGAGGCGGCCGGCGGATGGTGGGCCGCCTCGCCCGCGCGTCGCTCGCGCCCCCCGCGGCGGCCCGGCCCACCGGGCGGAAGCTCGTACGTCCCGAGGCCTACCTCGTGACCGGTGGCCTCGGCGGCCTCGGACTCGCGCTGGCCGGCCGGCTCGCCGAGGGCGGAGCGGCCCGGCTCGTCCTAGGCGGCCGGCGCCAGCCGTCTCCCGAGGTCGAGGCCGCGCTGGCCGAGCTGCGCGCCGGTGGGCGCACGGACGTCGTGGTGGTCAGGGGCGACATCGCCAGACCGGGGACGGCCGGGCGTCTCGTCGCCGCGGCCACCGCCGGCGGGACGCGGCTGGCCGGCGTCGCCCACGCGGCCGGGATGCTGGTCGACCAGACCGTGCTGACCCTCGACCGCGACAGCCTCGAGCGGGTCTGGGCTCCCAAGGTCACCGGCACCTGGCTGCTGCACCAGGCCACCGAGCACCTCGACCCGGACTGGTGGCTGGTCTTCTCGTCCGCCGCCGGCCTGCTGGGCTCGCCGGGGCAGGCGTCGTACGCGGCGGCGAACGCCTGGATGGACGCGTTCACGCGCTGGCGGCGCGCCACCGGACGGCCGGCGACGAGCATCCAGTGGGGCGCCTGGTCCCAGGTGGGCAGGGCAGCGGGGAACACGAACCCGCTGCTCGAGCCGCTGTCGCCGGCCAACGGCCTGGAGGCTCTGGAGGCCGTCCTCGCGTCCGGCCGTGACGTCACCGGCGTCACCCGGCTGTCCCCCGAGCGCGCGGTCCACCTGCTGCCGGAGATCGCGGGTGCCGCGTACTTCGGCCCGCTGCTGGCCGAGGCCGGCCCCGGGAACGGCGCGGGGGACAGCGCCGGCGACGACCGCTGGCCCGGCGTGGCCGCGCTGCGGTCGGCCGACCCGGCGGTGGCCCGCGGCATGCTGGCGGCCAGGCTGCGCACCCGCGTCGCCCAGATCATGGGCTTTCCGCCGGACCGGGCCGAGCTGGTCGACCCGGACGTCCCGCTGACCGAGCTCGGCCTCGACTCGCTGATGGCCGTGCGCGCGCGGGGCGCCGTCGAGAGCGACGTCGACGTCGTGCTGCCGGTGCGCCTCCTGCTGCGGGGAGCGAGCCTGGCCGACGTCGAACGCCACGTCGCCGCCGAGCTTGGCCTGCCCGAAGCCGCCCAGGGCGCCGCCGCGGACTCCGATGCCGGCACCCGGCGGGCTCACGCCGGCGGTGCCGGCGCCGCCCCTCGGTGGGACCCGGCGGCCGTGGCTCGGGCCCGTGGTTACATCCCACCCCGCGACCCGACCGAACGCTGGCTGGTGGTCCTGTGGGAGGAGGCGCTGGGCCGCTCCCCGGTCGGCGTGACGGACGACCTCGCCGCCGCCGACCGGGCCGGCGAGCCGCCCGGTCGGGCCGGCGCCGCCGTCGCGGCCGCCGTGGCCGACCGGCTGGGAGCCGACGCGGTGGCGGACGCGGGACCGCTGCTCGCGGCCGGCACGGTGGAGCGGATGGCGAACCTGCTGCGTGAACAGCTGGAAGGCAACGGCGGGAACCCGCTGCGCGTGCTGCGCGCCGCCGGGGTCGAGCCGGGCCGGGAGCACGCCGCTGGCGACCGGCAGCGGCCGCTGTTCCTGTTCCATCCCGCAGGCGGCCCGACCAGCGTCTACCACGCGCTCGTCTCGCGGCTGCCCGCCGGCCCGCCGGTGTACGGCCTGGAACGGCTCGACGACCTGCGGGACGTCGAGTCCAAGGCCGACCGATACCTGGAGATCATCCGGGAGATCGCCCCGGGCGGCCCCTACCGGCTGGGCGGCTGGTCGTTCGGTGGGGTCCTCGCCTACGAGGTCGCGCAGCGACTGGTCGCCGCGGGAGAGGCCGTCGAGGTCGTCGCCATGATCGACTCCATCCTCCCGCTGCCGGTCGCCTCCGGGGACGTCCGCKGGCTGGTGGTCGAGCGGTTCCGCCGGTTCGCCGCCTACGTGAGCGAGACCTATCACGTCGACCTGGACCTGCCCTACGACGAGCTGGCCGCCCTCGACGAGGACGCGCAGGTCGAGCGCCTCGGCCGGCTGCTCGCGTCCTCGGCGATCGCCATGACCCCGGGAGTGCTGGAGCACCAGCGGACCTCCTACGCCGACGCGCGGATCGCCGAGCGCTACCGGCCGCGGCCGTACGCCGGCCGAGTCGTGCTCTTCCGGGCCGCGTCGGCCCACCGGGTGACGGTCACGCTGGACCCGCGCTACGACCGGGCCGAGACCGCGCTCGGCTGGGACTCCTACTGCTCGGACCTCGACGTCGTCGTGGTCCCGGGCGACCACACCTCGGTCATCGACCCCCCTGCCGTCGGCCTCATCGCCGACCACCTCGGCGTCGTCCTGGCCGGTCCCGCCTCGCCCGCCGACCCGCTGATCGGTTGATCGGTTGATCGGCTGGCCTGCGAGAACGACGGCCAGGGCCCGAAAACCTCCCCGCGCCGGTCCGTCGGCGGCTGGCGCCGCGGCTCCCGGAACGGCTGCATGGACGGAGAGACAGGAATGCCCGCACGGTTACGGACACGGCGGCGGCTCGCCACGGCAGCCGCGGTGGTCGCGGTGGTCGCGGTGCCCGCCGGCTTCGCCGGCACGCCGCCGGCCGCCGGGTCGTCCCCGGCCCCGGCCGCGTCCCCGGCTCCCGGGACGCCGGTCGCCCCGGTGACCCAGGTCAACCAGAGCGCGAACGGCGGTGACAACCCCAAGATCGGGACGGTGCCGGACACCGCCACGCTCGGCGTACCCAACCCCGGGACCGTGCCCGTCGTCGGCCTCGCCACGGCGACGGCCGACGACGGCGCTCGGGTTCTCTACGAGACTCGCGTCGACGCCCGCACGATCGACCTCATGGTCAGCTCGCCGGCCCTCGGCGGCGCGGCCCCCGTCCGGCTGATGCTTCCGGCGGCCTGGGCGTCCAGTCCGGGCGCCCAGTTCCCGGCGCTGTACCTGATCCACGGCTGCTGCGAGAAGGCCGACTACCAGTCCTGGTCTCTTTACACCGACGTCGAGACCCTCACCGCCGACAAGAATGTCCTTGTCGTCATGCCCAGCGACGGATCTGCCGGGTTCGGGACCAACTGGTGGAACTTCGGCGCGCCGCACAAGGGATGGAACTACGACACCTTCATCGCCACCGAGCTGCCGCAGATCCTGCGCGCCGGATACCGGGCGTCCGGGCGCGCCGCGATAGCCGGCGCGTCGATCGGCGGTTACGCCGCGCTGGCGCTGGCCGCCCTGCACCCCGGACGGTTCGCCGCGGCGGCCTCCTACAGCGGACTTCTGAACACCCAGACGCCGGTGGTGAGCACCGAGATCCTGGGGATCCTCGCCCGGGAGGGCCGCAACCCGCTGGCGATGTGGGGTGACCCGGCGCTGCTGGCGCTGCAGTGGCTCTACACCAACCCGGCTGCCCAGCTCTGGAGGCTCACGAACGTCGGCCTGTTCGTCTCGGCGGGCAACGGCAGCCCCGGTCCGCTGGACCCCCCGGGCCGGGAAAGCGATCTCCTGGACGCGATCACGCTGGCCAACAGCACCACGTTCGTGAACCTGGCCCGGCTGAGCGGGCTGAGGCCGACCGTCGACTTCTATGGAGCGGGCACCCATTCATGGCCGTACTGGAATCGCGAACTCGCCCGGTCGTGGCCGGTGCTGGCGGCCGGGCTGGGGCTTCCGGCGACCTGACCGGCGGTCCGGGCCGCCCGGGCAGCCCGGGGAGGGCTCGGGCGGCTCGACGGACCGGGCTGCTGCTCACGGTCGCCCTGGTCGCGTTCGTCACGGCGCTCGACAACACCGTCGTGAACGTGGCCCTGCCGTCGATCGAGCGCGACCTGTCCCTGTCGACGACCGGCCTGGAATGGGTCGCGACCAGCTACATCCTGGCCTTCTCCAGCCTGCTGCTGGCCGGCGGCCGGCTGGCCGACCTGTTCGGACGGCGCCGCGTCCTGGTGCTCGGCCTGGTCGTGTTCGCCGTCGGGTCGGTGCTGTGCGGCCTGGCCTCCTCCGGCGCCGGACTGATCGCCGCCCGGGCGGCGCAGGGCGCGGGCGGGGCATGCGCGCTCCCGGCGACGCTGGCGATCCTGGCCGTGGACCTGGACGGTCGTGACCGCGACGTCGGCGCGGGTGTGCTGACGGCGGCGATCGCGGCCGCCCTCGCGCTCGGGCCGGCGGTCGGCGGCGCGATCAGCCAGTACGCCCACTGGAGCTGGATCTTCTTCGTCAACATCCCGGTCTGCGCGGTGACGACGGGGCTCGCCCTCTGGGCGGTGCCGCCTGGTCGCCGGCGTGCCGGGCGGCGGGCGGGCCTCGACCTCGCCGGGCTCGCGACCTCCGGGATCGCGCTGCTCGCGCTCACCTGGGCGCTCGTCGAGAGCACCAGCCGAGGGTTCAGCTCGCCGCCCATCGTCACCGCCTTCGTCGTGGCGGCGCTGGCCGGCTGGGCGTTTGTCGCGGTCGAGACCGCGGCGACCGACCCAATGCTCGACGTGGGCCTGTTCCGTTCACCGGCCTTCTCCGGCGGCACGGCGTCGCAGATGCTCTGGGGCCTCGGGGTGAACGGCGTCTTCCTGTTCACATCCCTGTACCTGCAGCACATCCTCGGTTTCAGCCCGGTCACCGCCGGGCTCGCGTTCGTGCCGCTGGCCGTCGCGCTGGTCGTGTGCGTGCCGGTGGCCGAACGCCTGGTCGCCTCGTGGGGCGCGCGGATCACCGTCGCGGCCGGCCTGGGGATGGTCGCCGCCGGCCTCTACCTGACCGCGCGCGTGGAACCGGGCGCCTCCTATCTCGACCTGCTGCCGGGGCTGCTGGTCATCGGTTCCGGCTCGGCCCTGACGACCCCGCTGACGTCGGTCATGCTCGGCGCCGTCGACCCGGCCGGAGCGGGGATGGCGTCGGCCGTCCTCAGCACGGCCCGGGAGGTCTCCGGGGTGCTGGGAGTGTCGGTGACCGGGGCGATCCTGCTGGCCCGTCAGCGGGCGGTCGTCGACGGCGGCGGCAGCGTGGTCGACGGTTTCGTCGCCGGCTACTCCCGCGGGCTGAGGGTCTCGGCCGGACTCGTCGCGCTGGGCGCGCTCATCAGCCTGGCCACGCTGGGAGGCCGGCGCGGGCCGGGCCGGCACCGCCGGACTCGGCCCCCGCCAGCCCGGCGACGGTCCCGGCCGCGGCCAGCCCCACCACGCCCTGCCGGCTCGATCTCACGCAAACCGCGGGTAAACCGGGACCAGGAAAGCTCCCGAAGCCCACATTAAAAGCAGGTTCTTCATTCGCTTGACACTTCATGTTCCGGGCTTCCATGATGTGGATGTCATCCAGGTTACCGGTCGGTAAATCCCTTCCAGGATGCGCGTTCGAGGCGTCGTTGTTGCGCGCTCGGCCATCCTGGGAGCCGGCCCGCGACCATTTCTGGAACAGCATTGATCCGTCCGGGGCCTGGTCTTATTCCCGGCGTGCCGGCACTCCTCCCTCGAAGTATGCCGCGCGCACAACTGTCGATCGGAGAAACGAACAACATGGCATTCACGCATCCGCGGATCCGTACTTCTCTGAGAGCTCTCTTACCCGGCCGGCCACGTCGGTCGGTGTCGCGGGCGCTGCTCGCGGTGCTCGTCGCGGTGCTGACGCCGTTGCTGGCCTTCTGGGCCTCGGACATGGCACTGGCGGCCGGCGGGACAGGGGGCGCCGCCGCTTCCGTCACGCCTGTTCCCGGCCCGGCGGCTGACCTGTCGCATCCCTTGACGGGCGGGAACGGTCCGTTCATCGGGACGGCGATCCCGGTGGATCTGAACCAGGCCGGGTATGTGCAGCAGGAGTATGCCGCGGTCGGCACGGCCACCTCGTACCGTGCCGTCGGCGCGCTCGCAGGGAACGGCCGCTGGACGTTCGCGCCCAACGGGACCGCCCCGTACGACACCCGGGTACTGGTACGCCGCCCCGCGGACCCGGCGAAGTTCAGCGGCAACGTCCTCGTCGAATGGCTCAACGTCAGCGGCGGCGTCGACGCCGACCCCGAATGGGCGAACCTGTACGAGGAGATCACCCGACGTGGTGACATCTGGGTCGGCGTCTCAGCCCAGCGGATCGGTGTCGAGGGCGGCCAGGTACTGGTCACGGTGCCCGGCGCGGGCTCGGATCTGGCCGGCCAGGGCCTCAAGAAGATCGATCCGGCCCGCTACGGCACTCTCGCCCACCCGGGCGACGGGTTCGCCTTCGACATCTTCACCCAGGTCGCTCGTGGCCTGCGCGGCGGCGGGGCTCTCGACGGCCTCCACCCACAGCGACTGGTCGCGGCGGGGGAGTCCCAGTCGGCCTTCGCGATGACCACGTACTACAACGGCGTCCAGCCGCTGACCCAGGCCTTCGACGGCTTCTTCGTGCACAGCCGCGGGGCCGCGGGACTGCCACTGGTCGGCCCCGGCCAGAGCGCCGACCTGACCGGGGCGCTGTTCAGCGCGTCGACCACCTTCCGCACCGACCAGAACGCGCCGGTGCTCGACATCCAGACCGAGTCCGACCTGACCGGGATCCTCAACTCGGTGCAGGCGCGCCAGCCCGACAGCGACCGGTTCCGCCTCTGGGAGGTCGCCGGCACCTCGCACGCCGACGCCCATCTGCTCGGCTCCACGGCGGCGGGCATCGACTGCGGCGCCCCGATCAACAACGGCCCGCTGCACCTGGTTGCCAAGGCTGCCTGGCACGGGCTCACTACCTGGCTCACGACCGGTCAGGCGCCGGTGACCGCGCCACGCATCGACATAAGCCAGTTCCTGCTATTCCGCAGCGTCAAACGCAACGCGGACGGCATCGCGACCGGCGGCATCCGTACCCCACCGGTCGACGTCCCGGTCGACGTCCTGTCCGGCGACCCAGGACCCAACCTCTCCGCCATCTGCCTGCTGCTCGGATCCACGAAACCGTTGTCCACCGCCCGGCTGGCCCAGCTCTACCCCTCCCGCGCCGACTACGAACGCCGCTACGCGGCCAACGCCGACGCCGCCGTCAGCGCGGGATTCGTGCTCGGCGACGACCGCCCCGCGCTGATCGCCTTCGCCCAACCGGCCCGCATCCCCAGCTGACCACCGACAGCACCCGGGCCTCGCCGCCCTGACCCGTAACTCACGCTGCCAGCCCCGCCCGGCGGGGCTGGCAGCGGCTACGTCGGCGGGCTCGTCGCGACAGGCCGACAGGATCCAGGGGTGCGTGGCCGGGGGAGCGTCGCGCGCGGCCGGCGTCGCGGTGGTGTGACCGCGCCGCTGTGGTCGGCGAGTGCGGTGGCGAAACGTTCGATGACCGCCAGGCACGCGTCGGTCGGCTGGAAGCCGCCACCGGACAGCGTGTGCAGCCAGGTGCCGAGCCCGAACACCGGTGTCTGGCGGTACAGCTCCCAGGCTTCGTCGAGACCCGGGCCGGGCGCCCCCCGGGCGCCGAGCTCGTTCACGTAGTCGCCGAGGAGATCACGCTCGTGGTCACGCCGGTCGGCGGTGCTCAGGCAGGAGACCAGGAAGTAGCCGACGTCGTGCGACCAGTTGCCGGCCCGCACCAGCTGCCAGTCGTAGAAGCCGGTGACGCCTCCGGGCAGCGTGTAGGTGTTGGCCAGGTGCGGGTCGCCGTGCAGCAACGTCCGCGGGTGCGCCGCCGCCAGCGCCGCCCAGTCGCGGAATCCCCGCTCGACGACACCTGCGTCGACGCCGGCGGGGATGAGCCGGCCGTGCCCGCCCGCCCGCAGCCGCCGCAGCGCCCGTGCCAGGCTCGCCCAGGAGATCGGCGCCCAGACCCGCCCGAGCCGCCATGGACGCACGAAATCCAGCGGCCGCGGCAGCGGGTCCTCCCAGTAGGCCGCGTGCAGCCTGGCCAGGCCGAGCAGGCCGTCGCGCACCTGGTCGACGTCCAGGGGGACGGTGGCGACATTGGCGCGCGCTCCGCGCAGCGTCACGTCCTCCATCACGGTCACCGCCGCCAGCCTGCGCCGGTCGACGGCGGCGGCGTAGAAGGCAGGATGCTCCAGCGGCAGGTCCGGCCCGCAGGAGGCCAGGCGGGCCTCGGCCTCCCGGGCGCCCAGAGCGGTCAGCGCGAGCCGGTTGAGCATCCGGCCCTCCCGCTTGACGAACACCCGCCGCGGGCCGCTGCCCGACGCGTAGCGCAGCCGCACCCGGGCTCGACTGTTCGTCCCGTCGACCAGGTCGTCGAGCTCGACCGCCACGACCGCGGCGCCGGGGCACGAGCCGGCGAGAGCCGCCGTCATCCACTGCGGAGTCACGTCCGACCAGCCCTGCGGCACGCTCAGCACCTGCGCATCATCCCGAAACCTGGCAGGCACGGGAATCCGACCGTGAGTAAGGATCCCGACAAGAGTGGCACCGACCCCACACCCCAGGTGTCCGTCGCAGAAGGTCAGGCTCAGCGCCGGGCGTAGGCGACCGGGTCATCTTCCGTTCGTGACCTGTCGATTTGGTCCTGCCTCACTCGTCACTGCAGTGTCAGCGTCGAACCGATCCGAGAGGACGTCTCATGCGCTACACGATTTTGCTGCACTACCCGGAGATGATGGCGACGGGCGAGCTCGACGAGGCCGCTGTTCAGGACGGTCAGGCCGCCTTCCAGAAGTACGCCGCCGACCTCGACGCGGCGGGCTTTCTGATCTCCGCCGAGGTGCTCGGTGACTCGTCGGCGACCACGACAGTGCGCAGCGTCGACGGTGAGCTCCGCATTCAGGACGGCCCGTTCGCCGACACCAAGGAACAGCTCGCCGGCACGTTCGTGATCGACGTCGCCGACCTGGACGCGGCCCTGGAGTGGGCGAAGCGGGCGCCCTCGGTCGCATGGGGGCCTGTCGAGGTACGGCCGGGCATGACCCACTGGCAGGACGGCGCGTGGACGTCGATGCGGTGACCGACCTGCCCGGCAGCATCCCCGACGAGGTGCGCGCCGCCGCCGAGGGCGCGGCGCGCGCCTCGTACGGTCGGCTGCTCGCCCTGCTCGCGGCGCCGACACGTGACATCGCGCTCGCCGAGGACGCCCTCGCCGACGCCTTCGAGCAGGCACTACGCACCTGGCCGGCCTCCGGCATCCCCGACAACCCCGGAGGGTGGCTGCTCACCGTGGCCCGCAACCGTCAGCGCGACGTGTTGAAGTCGGCCGCCCACCGCATGTCGACGCCCCTTCCCTCGGCCGACGACGCCGACAGCGGCGCGGCCGTCGCGCCCGTCGCGGCCGACCCGTTCGCCGCCGTCGATCCGGACGCGATTCCCGACAAGCGACTGGAGCTCCTGTTCGCCTGCGCCCACCCCGCGATCGCGCCGGATGTGCGGACCCCGCTCATGCTGCACACCGTGCTCGGCTTCGACGCGGCCAGCATCGCCGCCGCGTTCCGGGTGCCGTCGGCGACGATGGCGCAGCGCCTGGTCCGGGCGAAGCGCCGCATCCGGGCCGCCGGCATACCGTTCGCCGTGCCGACCCGCGCGGACCTGCCCGAACGGCTCGGCTTCGTCCTCGAGGCGATCTACGGCGCCTACACGATCGACTGGGAGTCGCTCGGCTCTCCCGACGCCCGGGTCTCGCCGCACGAGTCGCTCGCGGCGGAGTCGCTCTACCTCGCCGTCACCGTCGCGGCGCTGCTCAAGGCTGAGCCCGAGGCGTGGGGGCTCGCGGCGCTCATCGCGCTCTCGTCGTCCAGGGCCCCCGCGCGCTGGTCGGGCGGCGTGTTCGTGCCCTTCGCGCAGCAGGATCCCGAGCGCTGGGACCCGGCCCTCATCCGCGAGGGCGAGGCGTACCTGCGCCGTGCCCACGCGCTCGGGTCACCCGTCGGTCGGTTCCAGATCGAGGCCGCGATCCAGTCTGTACACGCCGACCGCCGACGTACCGGCGCGACCGACCGGGAGGCCCTGCTCCGGCTCTACCGGGCGCTCGTCAACGTCGCGCCGACCCAGGGCGCCCGCGACGCACTCGCCGCCGTCGAGGGCAACGCCGCCTTGTAGGGCGGCCCCGCGGGGCGGCGTGAGCGGCCGTGGTCGACCCGCGCGACAGGTCCGTTTCCGCTAGGTCAGGTGCAGGCCACGTTGTACGGACCGCTGCTGGCGTTCGTGACGACGTTGGAACACGAGACAGTGTTGTGGGTGTCGTTGGGCTTGTTGATGTTGACGCCGTAACCGGGCCCGCGAACGTCCAGGGTGTTGCCGGTGATCAGGTTTCCGGTTCCCCAGCCGTCGACCACGACGTGCGTCTGGATTCCGTCCAGCGGGCTGTTCACGCCGGAGTTCTTCTCGATCCGCCAGCCGTTGCCCTTCAGATCGATCCACGAGTCCGCGTAGTTGGCCCCGGTGATCGCCGACCCGTCGAAGCTGTTACCGGCGACGACGCCGCCCGTGGTCCCTTCCTTGATGTCGACGCCCTCGGCGGTGAAGCCGCTCAGGGTGTTGCCGATGACCTGGTTGCGGTCGGAGTTGTCGGGACGGCCGCCGGTGATCTGCTTCCAGTTCGATTCGGCGGTGCCGACGTAGATCGCTTCGCCGAAGCCCTCGTTGGCGCGTCCGGTGCCGTTGACGGTGACTCCCGCCACGAGGTTGTCACTGGAGAAGTTACGTAGGTGAACTGCCTCGTTGCCGATCTGTGAGACCGCCAGCTGATGAATCACGGCGTGGTTGGTCTGGTCGACCATCAGACCCTTTTGCCCGTTGCGGATGGAGAACCCTTCGAGCCGCCAGTAGTTCGCGCCGTCCAGGTGGAACACGTAGCCGTTCTTGACGTTTCCGCCGTCGAGGACCGCGCCCCGCGAGCCGCGCACCGTGACCGGGGCCGCGGCGGAGCCGGGCCGGTCGCCGACGAAGTTTCCCTTGTAGACGCCGTCGGCGAGCTGGATCAGGTCGCCGGGCTTGGCGGCCGCCAGCGCGGCGGTCAGCTCGCCGCTGGTGGACACGTTGACGGTGCGAAGCGGTTTTGGCGCGGGTGGGACCGAGGCCACCGCGGCCGGCGGGGCCGCGACGGTCGGTGCCCGGCTGGGAACCGTCCCGCCGCTGCCCGCGCCGACCCTGAAGTTCGCCTCGATCACGTCGGGGTCGCCAGAGCCGCTGGAGCTGTCGGAGCCGCCCGCGCCGCCCGCGCCACCGGTGGGCTCGGCGCTCGCGGAGGCCGCGTCGTCGTCCAACCGCACCCGGGCGGACAGCACATGATCACCATCCGAGAGCTGGTCCAGGCGCACGGTGAACGGCGCGTCCCGGTCGCTCTGCACGGTGTCGCCGTCGAGCGAGAACCGCACCCGGTCGATCCCGTCCAACGAGGCCGTGCCGGCAACGAGGGACACCTCGACGCCGGCGGCCACGGCCATGCCGTCCAGGGGCCGGTCGCCCACCACCAGGGTCCACTTGCCGGTCGGCTTCGGGATCGTGGTCGCGCCGGGCTGCGTCGACGCGCCGGGCACCGAGCCGGCGGTGGTGACAGCAGGGTCGTCGTTCCCGCCGCCACTGACGAGCACCACGGCCAGGAGCACGACGACCAGCAGCACGGCGACCGCCGCCCCGATCTTGCGGGGACGGCTGTCGAGCAGCCCGGCGAGTCGGGCTCCGAGACCGCGCCATCCACCGGCGCCACCCGGGCGGCGCCCCCCGCTGGCCGGGTCGGTCGCCGGGCCGGAGTGGTCGCCCGTCGCGGGGTCGGTCGCCACCGCCTCCGTCACCTCGGCGCGGGTGGCCAGGATCGTGTCCGACGCGGAGGGCGCCAGCTGCCGGCCGGTCGCTGCGGTCGCGGCGGTCCGACGCACGATGGGTGTCGTTGGCGGGTCGGACCCGCGGCGCGGATCTGACCCGAGGTTCCCGGATGCGCGATCGTCGGGCGAGGAAAACGCCATGTGCGATGTACTCCCGGGAAACACGAGCGGGTACGCCGGACACCGGGGGTGCGCCCTCGAGGTCCAGCGCCACGGCTGGGAAAGCCAGCCGGCGCCGCCCCCCGGTGGCAGCTCGGAGCCGGTCCTCAGCGTAGCCGCAGGCCAGCGCGCCCTGCCCATTCCCCTGGTGTGACGTCAGCGGGCGAGCTGGTCCACGGCGAAGGTGAACAGTCTCGGGGCGCGCGCGGCGGCCGGCACTATGCACCGCGCCAGTGCCGGGCGGCTTCGGGTCCACAGCAGACCCGAGGTCAGCCACCTCGACCGCCGCGACGTGGCGGCCCACGCGCGTTCGTAGTCGCCGGGCCGGTCGGCGCGCAGGCATCGCACGAGTTCGGCCGCCGCGGCCAGCGCCAGCGCCAGGCCCTCGCCGGTCAGCGCGTCGATGTAGCCGGCGGCGTCGCCGACCAGCAGCACTCGGCCCGCTACCCGGCCGGAGGCCCGCTGCCGCAACGGCCCGGCGCCCCGGACGTCGGAGACGGGTCGCGCGTCGGCCAACCGGGCGGACAGTTCCGGGAAGGCGGTGAGCTGGTCGGCGAAGCCGCCCCGGACCGAGGAGAGCACCGCGACGCCGATGGTGTCCGTCGAGACGGGGGTGACGTAGGCCTCCGAATGCCGGGCCCAGGTCACCTCGACCGAGTCGCTGAACGGCCGCATGGCGAAGTGGCGGCGCAGCCCCCACCGCGGTGTCCCCGTCCGGCCGTTCGCGGTCAGCCCCACCATGGTGCGGATGGGGGAGTGCAGGCCGTCGGCGGCGACGAGGTACCGGGCGCGCAGCGCACCGGCCCGTACGTGGTCGGTGCGCTGGTCGATCTCGGTGACGGGAGTCGGCAGCACCGGGATGCCGTGCTGGTCGACGGCGGCGCGCAGCGCGTCGTGCAGGGCGGTGCGCCGGACCCCGCGGCCCAACCCGCCGCGGAACGCGGCGTGGGCGACCGTGGAGCCCTGTCGGTAGGTGATGCCGCCGATCACATGCCCCGGGGGGTCGACGCCGAGCGCGGCGAGTGCGCGCACCGCGCCAGGCATCAGCCCCTCCCCGCACGCCTTGTCGATGACCCCGCGGCGCCTCTCGCACACCACGACGTCCAGGCCCGCCCGCGCGCAGCCCAACGCCACCGCGAGCCCCGCCGGTCCGCCGCCGGCGACCACGACGTCATGCATGGGCCGACCGCAGCGCGTCGTCCTCGGCCCGGATCCGGATGGTCAGCAGCCAGGCGTTGAGCACCGTGAAGACCGCGGCGGTGATCCACGCGCTGTGCACCAGGGGCAGGGCGAATCCCTCGACGACGACCGCGACGTAGTTCGGGTGGGCGAACAGCCGGTACGGGCCCTGGGTGACCCGGGGCAGTCCCGGCACGACCACGATGCGGGTGTTCCACTGATGCCCGAGCGTGTGAATGCACCACCACCGCAGTGCCTGCGCGGCGAGCACCAGCGCCAGCATCGGCCAGCCGAGCGCGGGCAGGAAGTCACCMCCGCGCAGCCACACCTCCACCAGGCAGCCGGCCAACAGGCCGGTGTGGAGCACGACCATGAACGGGTAGTGCGAGAACCCGGTCTCGCGGCCGCCGCGCGACAGGCTCCACGCCAGATTGCGCTTGGCGACGATGAGCTCCGCCACCCGCTCGAGCGCGACGAGCCCGACCAGGACCGTGTACCAGACCTCGCTCACCACCGCAGCAGCACCAGCTCGGCGCAGAACCCGGGGCCCATCGCCATCAGCACGCCCCAGTCGCCGGGACTGGCCGGCCGTTCGTCGAGGGTGTCCGCGAACACGTGCAGCACCGAGGCCGAGGACAGGTTGCCGATCCGGTTCAGCGAACGCCACGTCATCGCCAGGTCGTCCTCGTCGAGGCCCAGCACCAGCTGGATGGCCTCGATGACCTTCGGGCCGCCGGGGTGACAGATCCAGCGCGCGATGTCGCCGACCACGAGCCCGTGCCGCGACAGGAGCTGCTTGACGTCATCGGCCAGGTACGTCTGGACCAGGTCTGGCACCTCCGCGCCGAGGACGATCTTCAGGCCGGTGCTGCCGATGTCCCAGCCCATGGCGCGATCGGAGTCCGGGTACAGGTGGCTGACCGTGTCGACCACCCGTGGACCGCCGGACGCGCGTGGATGGTCCGCGCCGAGGGCCACCACCGCGGCGGCGCCGTCGCCGAACAGCCCTGACGCGATCATGTTGGCCATGGTCGGGTCCTGGCGCTGCACGGTCAGCGAGCACAGCTCGACCGACACCAGCACCGCGACGGAGGTGGGCCAGCCGCGCAGGAAGTCATGCAGCCGCGCCACTCCCGCGGCGCCCGCCAGGCACCCCAGACCGAACATCGGCATCCGCTTGACGTCGGGCCGCAGCCCGATCCTGGCGGCGACGTGCGCGTCGAGGGAAGGCACCGCGATCCCGGTGACGGTCGTCGACATCACCAGGTCCACGTCGGCTGGTTCGAGGCCGGCGTCGGCGAGCGCGCCGAGCACGGCCTCGCAACCGAGGTCCACCGCCACCGACAGGAACGCGTCGTTGGCCGCGGTGAACCCGTCCAGTTCGGCGTACCGCTCGATCGGCAGGGCCAGATGGCGGGTGGCGACCCGGGCGCTGCTGTGCAGCCGGCTCAGCACGGCGCGCGATGCCGAGTCGGGCAGGCAGAGCTGGGCGAACAACTCGGTGAGCCGTGCCTGCGGATATCGGTGTGGCGGAAGGGCCCCGCGTACCGACGCAATGGTCGTCGCTCTGTTCACCGCATGGCCTCCGCCTACGCTCGGCAGATGACCGGCCTGCCCGCGGCACCGCCGAGGCGCTCGCCGATCCGTGGTCGTTCCGGTGCCTGCCACTCGACGTCGAGCCTTACCGTGACCACTGTAACGGCGGTGGTCGCCGCTGGAGGCGTGCTCGACGCATGGACCACCTGGCCGTGGCGTAGCCGGAGGGGTGCCGCCAGTGTCGCCGGCACCCCTCCGGAGCACTCGACAGTAGGGTCACGCCGTGGTGATCGAACGTGTCGCATGGCCGAACCTCGACGAGGCGCTCAAGGACGCGATCGCCGCCCAGTGCGGCCCGGTCCAGCACGTCACACCCGTCGGCCCAGGCTTCAACTCCCAGCTCGCGATCGTCGTTCACGCCGAGAGAGGCAGCCGCGTCTTCATCAAAGGGTTGCGCACCGACCACGCGCGTGCGCGGACCCAGCGGATTGAGGCGACGATCAACCCATACGTGCACGCCGTCGCACCTCGCCTGTTGTGGACGCTGAGCGCCGCCGGATGGGATCTGCTCGGCTTCGAGTGCGTCACCGGCAGGCTGGCCGACTACGCTCCCGGTTCCCCCGATCTCCCGATCGTCCTGGAATGCCTGCGGCTGCTCCAGGCCATCCCCGCACCTGGCCTGCCGCTCAAACGCGCCGAACACCGCTGGCGCAACTACGTGGACGATCCCGCCGACCTCGACCACTTCGCCGGCAACCACCTCCTGCACACCGACTTCAACCCCGACAACATCCTCATCGCCGACCGCGCCTATTTCGTCGATTGGGCATGGCCCACGCGCGGCGCAGGCTGGATCGACCCCGCCCTCTGGGCGCTCTGGCTCATCGCCGCCGGCCACACCCCTGATCAAGCCGAAAATTACGCCGCGCACACGCCATCCTGGGCGAGGGCGCCCGCGTGCGCGATCACGACATTCGTCAGGGCAAACCATCGGCTATGGTCGGAAATCGCCGCCGACCACCCAGACGCGTGGACCGTTGATGTCGTCGATGCAGCGAAGCGTTGGGACCGCTACCGCAGTGCCAAATATGGCGAAGTCCAGCCGGAGTGTCCGTCGGGTCCAGCCCTCTCTGCGAACTGGCCAGCTGGAACCGGGGCAACTCATGGCGCATAGGTCGCGCAGAGTAGCATTTTAAGTATTGCCAGCGCCGGATGCCTACCGCCGGCCCGTGCCGATACCGGCACGAGAGTCGGAGTTTTCTCGGCTCTATGGGTCGAGGCGCCGGGCCGTCGCAATGACTGTGTCCGGTCCGCGCGGTTCATCGACGATCGTGACGTCGATCTTGTGGAACTCGGCAGCCGCCAGCAGGCATCGCCATTCCCGCGCCGTGTGCTCATAGCGGATCACGGGCACGGTGATACCGCCGTCGAGCGCCAAGGTTTCCCGGCGCGGCCCCGTCCCGTCGCCGACGGTTCCCGAGACCGCCAGCAGCCCGCCCGGCGCGAGCTTCGCGCCCACCAGGTCCAGCAGAGATTCCGCCGGGTAGAAGCTGAAAGCGCCGAAGCACGAATAGCAGACGTCGAACCCTGCGCAGCCGGACAGATATCGTGCCGCATCCACGCAGTGGAAGGCTGGTTTCGGCCAGCGTGCCCGTGCCCGCCGGATCTGGCCTGCGGCCAGGTCGATACCGACGCCACCTGCGCCACGTTCGACGAGGTACGCCAGGTTGTCACCGGTGCCGCAGCCGAGTTCGAGGACCCGACGACCCTGGACGTCACCCAGAAGGCTTGCGCCCGGGTCCGTGGTGCTGTCCCGGGTCCAGCGGAATGCGTGCTTGGAGGGTCTGTCGCCGAGTCCGCGCGTCCCGATCCGGACCCGGGCGTGGGTTTCCCAGGCCGCTACGTTGACCGCGAGGGCATCCGCAGCCCGAAACAGGTCGCTGCCTCCGCCAGATGCCGCCGGATCACCCCGGCCACGAAGTCGTCCTGTGAAGGGTCGTTGATCCATGTTGTTGCCTGTTCGAGATACCAGGCGATGATCCACAGGCGGTGCCAGCCCATCGCCCACGCCTCGGCCGGCAACCCGCCGCGCGGCATCGCCGCCTCGGCCGCTCCTCCGGCGCGTACGTAGTCGTCCATGAACGTGCGCAGCGCGTCGAGGTCCGCCGGGCCGGTCGTCCCCTGCCAGGACACGAGATCCAGCAGACCCGGACCGATGAACGCCCGCGCCCAGTCCAGCAGCCGCCAGCCGTCCGGCCCGATGTGCAGGCTGGTCGGATGAAACTCCGAGTGACACAGCCCGAACGGCGGAACCTCCGCCCCCCGCGCCCGCTCCTGCGCGACCGCGCCCAGTTCGCCGAGAATTACGTCGAGATCCGTCGTGTCGACCCACCGGTCCCGTGATCGCAGCGCGGTCAGGCTCTCCAGAGCGCGGTCTGGCAGCGCGGCGAGCGCAGCGCCATCCAGCACCGGTAGCCAGCTCGGCGCAGGCGCCGCATGGGTCACCACGGCTGCTGCGGCTCCATCGGCATCGGTGGCGGCCCTGACCGAGTCGCCGAGATCTTCCATCAGCATCCCGAGTTCGCCATCCCGGCGAACGCTCGCCAACAGGTACGGCACCGGCATGCCTAGGGCGTTGAGGTAGTCCAGTACGTCGGACTCACCCGCGAAGGGCTCCCGCGCGTACTTGAAGATCGTATGACCGCCGCCCGGCAGGCTCACCCGCTCCACCCCGGACAACACCCACACCCGGATGGGCGACCGAACCGTCCGACCCTCCGCGCCGAACTCCGCCAGCACCGCAGCCAGCAGCGACCCCGACTCGTCCATAGACCGGTCCGTCCTTCCGTCCTCTGTACCCGTCACGCCAGTCCGACCGGCGATGCGACCCGTGCGCCACCATCGCCGGTCGGACCCAGAGACCGTCAGTCCGCCGCGCCCGCCGGCAGCGCCAGAATCGAACCGATCCACTCCGCCTTGAACGCCGCAAGATCCGACCGGAACCGCTCCAGGTCCGCGCCGTACGGCAGCACCGCACCGCCGGACATGTTCGGCGACGACTGGCAGGCATGCACCAGCCTGCCCCCGAGCGCCGCATGCGCCCGGACCGCATCACGGCGCCGGTACTCGTTGAAGAACCCGCCGTGGTACAGGTCGTCGATCCGCTCGCCCTCCGCCTCATCCAGGTCGAAGACGACGCGCGCCGTTGCAGGGAAGAACCAGCACGGCCCGATGTCCGTGATCTCCCCCGACAGCTCCACCCGGTTCAGCGCCGCCAGCGTCGCCGACTCCCGCAGAATCCGAAGGTCCGCCTCCGTCACCTCCGACAGATCCGGGTCAGACAGCCGCTCACGGTCGAACAGGTAGCCGTATACCTGCTCCGCGGTTCGCAGTACCTCCGCCGGGTCCGACGTCCGCCGCCCGTACCCCAGCACCAGCCCGAGCGCCTGCTGTTCCACAGCCTGCGTCGCCGACTCCGCCGAGCCCAGCAGACGAGCGATCACCACGTCCCAGTCCACGAGCAGCCACACCGGGTTCTTGCTGCGGCGGTAGAAGTAGGCATCCGAGTCGATGGTCACTCGCGTTCCGTCCACCTCGATTCCCGGAATCCGATTCCACGTCGGTGTGAACGGCTCCCGCGTCTCCACTGTGATCTGACGCTGGCTCGGACTGTCCGTCATGGCGGTCCCTCCTGTCTCTGGCGCCGCCAGCCCGCGAACCTCGCATGTGAGGACTCAGCTGTGCGGAGTGTCGATGGTGAGTCGCCCTGTCGCGAATCGCCACAGCCATGACACAATCCGCACAGCTCGCGGACACAGAGCGCAACTCCCAAGTGCGGCCCGCACGCACCGGCCAGTGCGTGCGCCGCCCAGACATCAGAAGGCCGGGGACGATACGTGGCCTCTCACCCGCCGCCTGACGGGGCACTCGCCGAGTTCTCCGCGCTCATGCAACAGCTCGTCGCCGACCACGCCACGAGTTACACCGGCCTCAGCCGCCGCATCACCTACAGTCGTCAGCAGATTTCCCGCGCCGCCAACGGCCAGGAGGTGCCATCCGAAGGCCTCGCCCGAGCGCTGGACGATGCCCTCAGCGCGGATCACCGCCTCATCGCGTTGCGCGGGCGGGCGGATCGCGAGAGGCACGCGCGTAGGCTTGGGATCAATCTGGCAGCCTCTACCCAGACCTCGGACGAGCAGGAGGAGGCCGGGTCAACGGACAGGCGCGCGTTCGTCCCTATCGACCCGGTCAGCGACGCTTTGCATGAGGAGAAGACGACGGACCGACGCGAGTTCGTTGCCCTGCCCGCACTTTCCGCACTGGTATCCGGGCAGCACCCGTCCACCGACCTCTCACCGTCTACAGTTTCGATGCCCGACGACGCAGACAACGCGCTTCACGCTCTGTCGCGTGCTGACGATGCTGCGCCCTCCGAAGTCATCGATCTCCTGTGGTCGGGCGTGCGCCGTCTCGCTCATGCCTACGGTGATCAGCTCACCTTCCTGGTGGATGATCTGGTCATCGCCCGTAAGGCAGCGTTCCGGCTCCTCGACGGCGCCACCACTCCAACCAAGAGCCGGGACCTCTATTTCCTCGCAGGCATCGTCTGCGCGATRCTCGCCCACACCGCCCGCGACCGAGGCCAGCCCGACACCGCGTTGTCCTACCAGCGCAGCGCGCTCCTCTGCGCCGAAAGATCCGGCCACAGCGGACTACGCATCTTTGCCCGCACTGAGCAGGCCGCTACCGCCTACTGGACAGGGCACCACACCGAGTCGGCCCGCCTCGCCCGGATGGCGACCGACGAAGCGCGTTCTGTCCGAGGCTCCCTGTCAGTCCTACCAGCCGTCCAAGAGGCACGTGCCTGGGCCGCTGCCGGACGAGCTGACCTCGCGACCGACGCCATCACCAGGGCCGCCGATCTCCGCGACAGCGTGACCCTGGACGACCTTGACGACATCGGCGGAATCCTCGCTCTCCCGCTACCCGAACAGCTCGGCATCGTCGCCGGAACGGCAGCATGGCTCCCCAGCGCTCCCGACGCCGAACGCGCGGCCCGCCAAGCCATCCACGCRTTCCAGACAGCCGCACCCCACGAGCGCTCGTACAACTCCGAAGCAATCGCGCACGCCGACCTGGCACTTGCGTGCGTACGCCTCGACTCCCTGGACGCAGCGGCGAGTGCCGTCGCGCCGATCCTCGATGTTCCGCCCACACGCCGCGTACATCAGATCCAAGCCAGCGTTGCCCGGGTCGCACATGCGCTGGCTGACGCACGCTTCCAGCACTCCACCACAGCCCGCGACACCGTCGCCGCCATCCACTCGTTCAGGAAGGCCGGATAGAGGGTCGTCCGTCACTGACTCGCCCTCGTCGACGGCGTGGGCGGTCGACGACGTGGGCAAAGGATGCCCCACCACCGCCGCGTCGTATATATCTAGATGTTATTGGGGCCTACTGGCTGGCGTCGCGGCAATGCGGAGGTCGATGTCATGATCGCCACGACGATCGAGGCTGGTGACGACCTGCCGCTGACCGTCCCGGCGCTGCTGCGGGAGCGGTGCTCCCAGCACGGCGAGCGGGTGCTGCTCTCCTGCGACGACGAGGCACTGACGTACGCGGACGCCGACCGGCGGTCACGCGCGCTCGCCCGCGGCCTGCTGGCGCTGGGGGCGGGCAACGGGACGCACATCGGGCTGCTGCATCCGAACGGCGGCGAGTTCKTCGTGGCGTGGCTGGCCGCCGCGCGGATCGGCGCCGTGACCGTTCCGCTGAGCACGTTCTCGACGAGCGCGGAGCTGCGCACGCTGCTGCGGGGCGCGGACGTCGGGATCCTGCTCGCGGCGCGCTCGTTTCGCTCCCACGACTACGCGGCCACGCTGCGGTCGGCCCTCGGCGAGCCCGGCCTGGGCGCCGGGCCGCCGCTGCTGGTGGGGTCCGTGCCGAGACTGCGGCACGTCTTCTTCGCCGCGGGCGGTACCGGCCGGCCCGAGCCTGAGGCCCCCGAGACCCCCGAGGCCCCCGACGGCGGCGTCGGGGCGGCCYGGTCCGTCGCGGCGCTCGAGCGGCGAGGTGCCGAGGTGGGTGACGAGCTGCTCGCGGCGGCCGAGGAGTCCGTCCACCCGAGCGACCGTCTCGTGATCGTGCACACGTCGGGGTCGACCAGCGCTCCGAAGGGTGTGATCCACACACACGGGGCGCTGATCCGGCACCAGGCGAACCTGAACGAGATCCGCCGCTACACCCCGGACGAGGTGCTGTTCTCCAACTCGCCGTTCTTCTGGGTCGGCGGCTTCGCCTACGCGCTGCTCGGGACGCTGGTGGCCGGCGGCCGGCTCGTGTGCTCGAACGCGCAGGCGGCGGCCGGTGTGCTCGACGTGCTCGAACGCGAGCGCCCGACGATGGTCAACGGCTACGCCCAGTCAGTGGCGGGCCTGCCCGCCGACCCGACGTTCCCCGGGCGCGACCTGTCGTCGATCCGGCGCGGCAACCTGTACTCGATCATGCCGGCGGAGGTCCGGCCCGCCGACCCCGGGCTGCGCCACCAGATGCTCGGGATGACCGAGGCGGGCAGCGTGTGCCTGGTCAGCGAGGACGAGGGCGACCAGCCCGAGCACCGGCGCGGCTCGTTCGGCCGCCCGGCGCCGGGCCTGGAGGCGCGGGTGGTCGGTGAGGACGGGACCGTTCTGGGGCCGAGCCTGGTGGGGGAGCTGTGGCTGCGGGGTCCGTTCCTGATGGAGGGCTACTACGGGCGTGAGCGTCACGAGGTGTTCGACGCGGACGGCTGGTACCACTCCGGCGACCTCTTCGCCGTCGACGCGGACGGCTTCTTCTACTTCCAGGGCCGGCGCGGTGATCTGATCAAGACCGGGGGCGCGAACGTGTCGCCGAGCGAGGTCGAGGCCGCGATCCGGGAGGTCGCCGGGCTGACGGCGCACGTCGTCGGCCTCGAGGACGCCGCGCGGGGGCAGATCGTCGCGGCCGCGGTCCGGGTGCCGCCCGGACGGCACGTCGACGCCGACGAGCTGCGCCGGGGGCTCGCCGAGCGCCTGTCCGCCTACAAGGTTCCGCGCCGGGTCGTTCTGCTCGCCGACGACGAGGTGCCGACGATGTCCAGCGGGAAGATCGACATGCCCGCGCTCAAGGAGCTGCTGCGTGCCGCCGGATGACCGGGCACCGGAGGTCAGCCGTGGCTGGCCGCCGGGGTGGGGCGTGGGACGCCGAGTAGTTCGGCCAGGTTCGTCGACATGATCCGTTCGATGTCGGCGGCCGGGCGGCCGGCGATCCGGGTGGCGAAGGACAGCGGCTCGGCGAGGCCCTCCGCGTGCGGGAAGTCGGAGCCGAAACAGACCCGGTCGCTGCCCATCAGGTCGATCAGGCCGTCGAGGGAGTCCTCCCAGAACGGGTTGATCCACACGTTGCGGCGCAGCAGCTCCAGCGGGTGGGTCGGGAACTCCTTCGGCATCTTCTTGTAGGTCAGTGCGAGGTTCCTCGTCAGTACGTCGACCCAACTGCCGCCGTTCTCGACGCTGATCAGGCGCACGTCGGGAAACCGGTCGAGCATGCCGTGGCAGATCGCCGAGGCGAGGGTGTCCTGGATGGAGCGCCCGCCGTCGGCGACGTAGGCGAACGTCTTGGGCTTGAAGGCGACGAACTCGCCGCCGCGGCCCTCCCAGGTGTTCAGGTAGTCCTGGTAGCCGCTGTCGGAGGCGTGCAGCGCGACGACCACGCCGGCCTCCTGGACGCGGGCCCAGAACGGGTCGAACTCCGCCAGGAACGGCGACCGCGGGCCCCGTGATCCGGTCACCGGGGCCGGGCGCATGAGCACGACGCGTGCCCCGCGGCCCAGGACGGTCTCCAGCTCGCGGATGCCCACCTGGGCGGTCGTCGGGGTGATCACCGGGGCGGTGAAGATCCGGCCGGCGTAGTCGTACTTCCACTCGTCGTACAGCCACTCGTTGAACGCGTGGATGGCGACGTCGGTGAGGTCCGGGTCGTCGCGCAGCCGCTCCTCGATGAGGCTGGCCAGCGTCGGAAACATCAGGCAGGCGTGAATGCCCTGCTCATCCATCAGCTCCAGGCGCGCCGCCGGCTCGCGGAACGCCGGGATGGAACGCATCGGCTTGCCGGTGAGCTCCCGCAGCGACTTGCCCTCCGGGTTGTCGCTGGCGTAGAACGCCATGTGCGCGCCCGGCCGCGCCACCACCTCGAACGTCGGGTTCGGGATGTACTCGGTCAGCAGGCTGCGCACGACCAGTTTCTTGCGCCCGCTCAGCTCCACGAACCGGAACAGGTCCCGGTGCGCCGCCGGCAGGTGCCGCGTCAGCGCGTCCTCGGTCTCGTACAGGTGGTTGTCCGCGTCGAACACCGGGAAACCGAGATCCGGCCGTCCCGCCGCCGCGGAGTCGACAACACTCGTCATGATCCGAAACACCTCCGCCGCCGACGTCCCGCGGGCCACCCGCGGACTCTGCCCTCGGCCTGCAATATATCTAGATTTATAGCGCTCGCGCCATGCTCGCGGCGCGCTAGCGGCCATCCCGGGAGGGCGCGCTGGGCTCCGACGTCACCGACCGTCGATACATATAGATGTCTCTGGTCGGATGCGGTAGAACAGCAGATGGGGCCGGGTACGGCCCGATAACTCCTGGTTGGAGGCATGGCGATGACCTTCTGTGGCTGGCGTGGAGAACGGGCCGAACCTGCCGGGCCGGTGGCCGTCTTATCGACGAGGGGCGGTGGCTCGCGATGACGCGGCCGGCGAAGGCCATCGTCAAGGTCATCGTCAAGGCCGTCGCGTGAAGCGCGTCGTCGTGGTCGGGGCCTCTAGCGGCCTGGGGCGCTGCATCGCGCTCGGCCTCGCGAGGCAGGGAAAGCAGGTGGCCATGCTGGCCCGCCGGCGCGACCGTCTCGAGGCTGCGGCGCGGGAAGCCGGCGACGGGGCGGTCGCGATCGCCTGCGACGTCACCGACGAGACGTCGTGCCGGGACGCGGTCGCCGAGGCGGCCGCGGCGCTCGGCGGCATCGACGCCCTCGTGTACTCCACCGGCGTCATCACGATCATGCCGCTCGAGCAGATGGACGCGGCCGCCTGGGGGAAGCTGTTCGCGACCAACGTCACCGGCGCGGCGCTGGTGACGGCGGCCGCGCTGCCGCATCTGGCCGACGCGGGCGGTTCCGCCGTCTACCTGTCGTCGATCAGCGCGTCGGGGGGCCCGCCCTGGCCGTTCGTCGGCGGCTACGCGGCGAGCAAGGCGGCGCTCGACAAGCTCGTCGAGGCCTGGCGCGTCGAGCACCCCTCCATCGGCTTCACCCGCCTCACGATCGGGGACTGCCTGGGCGGCGAGGGCGATTCCGCGACCGGCTCGCTGGTCGGCAACGACCCCGAGCACATCAGCCGGGCGGTCACCGAGTGGCAGCGGCTCGGCTACTTCACCGGGCACTTCATCGACGTCGACCACCTCGTCGAGGTCACCATCGCCGCGCTGCACTGCGGAGCGAGCAGCGCGATCCCGTCCCTCACCCTCGTCCCGCGCGCCCCCGCGACGCCTGGCGTCCACGGTGGTTACTCGCCGGGCGGGATCTCGTAGAACTGGGTGGCCCAGCGGCGGTAGGCCATGTAGGGCTTGGCGTCCTGGATGGCCATCGTCGGATGTTCGATGTAGGCCTGGTAGCGCCAGATCTCGAGGTCGTCGTCGAGGGTGGAGAGGAACTCCTTCTCCAGGCGTTCGAGGACGTCGGGCGGCGGGGTGTCGGACTCGTCGCCGGCCAGGCGCGGCCACCAGATCGAGTAGAACATGTCCGAGCAGCCGTCCTCGACCGGCGTGGTCGCGAAGATCAGGCGGTAGTTGTCCGCGCCGGCGAAGGCGCTGATCGCGCCGCCGAGTCCGAACAGGTAGCTGTGGATGCGCAGCGCCATCGCGTCCGGGTCGCTCTTGCGCCTGTCGGGCCAGCCGGTCTCGAACAGCCATCCGCTGTCGTCGTGCTCCCAGTTGAGCAGGACGGGGGTGACGGTGGCGTGGTGGACGTACTGGAAGTGCATGCTGTCGGCCGCGTTCTCGCCCGGGATCTGCGGGTGCACCGGCTCGCGTTCGGCCTTGCGGGACAGCGCCGGGTAGGGCGGGTAGTAGGCGGCGGGGTCGGTCTCGAACTGCGGGAAGATCGTGAAGATGTCGGGCATCTCCCAGCGGGGCGGCTGCCCGTTCGGGTCATGCCAGATGAAGACGCAGTCGTACTGCTCGCGCACGGGCCACACCCGCAGCTGGGCGGCGCGGTTGGGCCGGTCCTGGTAGGGGATGTAGCGGTTCCGGCCGTCCGGCCCCCAGCCCCAGCCGTGGAACGGGCACTCGATGCAGTCGCCGTTGACCTTGCCGCCGTGGCCGAGGTGCGCGCCCAGGTGCCGGCAGTGCGCCGCCAGGACGTGCAGCTCGCCGTCGTCGTCCCGGTAGGCGACGAGGTCCTCGCCGAGGTACCGCAACGGGCGCGCCTGGCCGGTGGGGAACTCGGCCGACCAGCCGATCATGAACCAGCCGGTGGGCTTCCAGGTGAACGGAACCTTCACGTGACGTCCCCTCGCTAAAAGCTTTAGATTTATCCAGCGCCCGGTCGATGTGGCGGCAAGGGCGGTGCGTGGCCGCGGCCTGCGGCCGGGCGTGCGGTCCGGATGGTCCCCGCGCCGGGGGCCAGTGCGCGGGCCGCTGGGTCGGTCTCGGTAGCCGGGACGCCGACCCGAATAATATATACATATCGACGGGCGGTGTCTGGCCAGAAGGCCCAGCCGTCCCGGTCGAATGGCAGCCGACCTCGGGAGACGTGGATGGACCTGTCGATGGACGAGGCGTCCCGGGCGGCGCGGGAGCTGGTCCTGGCGGTGCTCRCCAGGCGTCCCGGGCTGGCGGCCGCGCGGGCGGCCGAGCCGCTCGGGCACGACCGGGGGCTGTGGGCCGAGCTGTGCGCGGCCGGGCTGCCGGGGCTCGCGGTCGCCGAGGAGCACGACGGCGGCGGGGCCGGCCTGCACGCGCCGGTCGTCGCCGCGGTGGAGCTGGGCCGGGTGCTCGCGCCGGTCCCGTTCGCGGAGCATGTCGCGGCCGCGCGGCTGCTCGCCACGGCCGCGCCGGGGCATCCCGACCTACCCGCCGTCGTCGCCGGCGAGCTGATCGCGACGCTGGCGCCGCGGGTGCGCGCGGGCGTCGGCGTGGCGGTTCCGGCGGGGGCGGTCGCCGGCCTGGTCCTGGCGGTCGCCGACGGGCAGCTGGTCGCGGCCCGGTCCGCTCCGCCCGGTGCCGCCGTCGCCAACCAGGGCGACCTGCCGGTGGCGGACCGCGAGCTGCGCGGCGCGACGGTGCTCGGCGGCGGCCCGGCGGTGGCCCTGTTCGAACGGGCGCGGGCCGAGTGGCTGGTGCTGATGGCCGGCTGGCTCGCCGGGCTGGCCGACGGCGCGCTGGAGCTGACGACCCGGTGGGTCAAGGAACGCATCCAGTTCGGCGTGCCGATCGGCTCGTTCCAGGGGGTGCAGCACGGCCTCGCGGACCTGCCGGGACTGGTCGACGCCGCGACGCTGCTGGCGCGGGAGGCGGCCTGGAGTCTCGACACCGGACGGCGGTCGGAGACCGGGGCCGACGGCGGCCAGCTCGCCGGGATGGCCGCCCTGGTGGCCACCGACGCCGCCCGGCACGCCGCGGACCGCGCCGTGCAGTACCACGGCGGTCTCGGGGTCGCCGTCGAGCACGACGCGCAGCTGTTCTTCCGCCGCGCCCGCGCCTACCCCGCGCTCGCCGGCGCCCCCCTTGCCCTGGCCCGCGAGCTGGGCCGCGCCCTCGTCGACAGCCCCAGCCCCAGCGCCGTAGACGGCCACGCGACGCTCGCCGGCACGTCAGCCCAGCCCGGCGACGACGGTGCCATCGGGACGGACTTCGCCCACAGCCCGTCGGTCGCCGCGTTCGCCGCCGAGGTCCGGGGCTTCGTCCGGTCCTGGCTGACCGACGAGGTCCGCCGCGAGGCACGCCGGACCGGCACCGTGCACGTGCCCGCGCTGCACCAGGCCCTGGCCGAGCGCGGCTGGCTCGCCGCCTCGGCCCCGGGCGGGCGCGCCGCCAGGGATCCCTACGAGCTGGGCGCGCTCTTTCGCGAGCTGGAGCTCGCCGACGCCCCGTACCACGGCATCGGCACCACCATGATCGTCGCCGGCGTGCTGGACCAGATCGGTAGCCCGGCGCTACGGGCCGAGGTGCTGCCCCGGCTGCTGACCGGCGAGGCCACCGCGGTCCTCGGCTACTCCGAGCCGGGCTCGGGCTCCGACGTCGCGGCCGCCCGCACCCGGGCCGTCCCGGTGGACGACGCGCGCACCGCCTGGCGGATCAACGGTCAGAAGATGTGGACCACCCTCGCGCACACCGCGGCCCACTGCCTGCTGCTGACCCGGACGAACCCCGACGTGCCCAAGCACCGCGGCCTGACGATGTTCCTCGTCCCGATGGACAGCCCGGGCATCACGATCCAGCCGATCCACACGATCGCCGACGAGCGGACCAACGTCGTCTTCTACGACGACGTGATCGTCCCGGACTCCTGCCGGGTCGGCGAGGTGGACGAGGGCTGGCGGGTCATGGCCATCGGGCTGAGCCTGGAACGCGGCGTCATGGGCAGCACCGCGATGCTCGAACCCCTGCTCGCCGACGTGACGGCCTGGGCCCGCGTCGCCGGACCGGCCGGAGACTGGCCGGGCGAGGGGCGACCGGCCGACGACCCGGCCGTGCTGACCGCGATCGCCCGCGCCCGCGCCGACGCCGAGGCCGCCTTCCTGCTCACCCAGCGCACCGCCTGGCTGAACGTCTCCGGGCAGTCCCCCGCGGTCGCAGGCACGATCGCGAAGCTGTTCGCGTCCACCGCCTACCAGCGCGCCAGCCGTGAGCTGCAGGACGCCGTCGGCCTGGGTGRCATCCTGCGCGCGCCCTCCGGCGAGGGCACCCTCCCGGCGGCGGCCGGCGGCGAGATCGAACGAGCCGCCCGCCACTCCTGCGTCGTCACCATCCAGGGCGGCACCACCGAGATCGCCCGCAACCTCGTCGCCGAACAGCGCCTCGGCCTCCCGAAGACCCGCCAGGGCACCCGCTCGTCAGCCTGACCGGGTGGCGAGGCCACCCGACCAGTTCGACCTGACGCTTCCATCCGTCGAGTAAAGCATCTATATATATAACTCTATGGGCGCCGAGACGCTCCGCCGGTCGGTGGGTCCGGACGGATCGGGCCGGCGTGACCATCACCATCACCACCGCCGGCGGGCCTGAGCCGTCTCCGCCGGGCGGTCTGGCGATTCATCCCGCCGCGGCGGGCCTGGCGGCCCGCCGCGTTCATAGCGAAGGAATCTGATGAGACTGCCGGCACGATTAACGACCCGACTCGTCGCGGCACTGGCCGCGTCTTCGGCGATCATGGCTGGGATGGCGGCCTGTTCGGACGACAAGACCGACACGGCGACGACGACCAGTGCTCCGACGGTCAGCGTCGCCGACGTGAAGGCCGGCCCCGCGTCCGGGTGGAGCGACGGTGGCTACAAGCCGGACCTGTCGACGCTGAAGTGCGGCCAGACGGCCGCCGACCCCACCCGGGGGATCACCGACACCGAGATCACCATCGGCGGCCTGGCCTACCTGACGAGTCCCTCCGGCGCCTCGATGACCGGCACGGAGGCGGGCGCCCAGGCGCGGTTCGCCCGGGTCAACGCCGAGGGCGGCATCAACGGACGTAAGATCAACTATGTTGGCACCCTCGACGACGGCAACGACCCGGCCCGCAACGGCTCCCAGGCCAAGGTGCTCGTCGAGCAGAAGAAGATCTTCGCCGCCGTGCCGGTGATGACCAGCGGCGCCAGCTACCTCGACACCTTCTGCGCGCAGACCGTCCCGTTCTTCGGCTGGGGGTTCAACTCCGGCTTCTGCAACACCTCGATCGGTTTCGGCATCACCGGATGCCTGCTGCCCGGCAAGGACCTCAAGGCCACCGCCACCACCTACGGCGTCATGCTCAACGCCCTGTTCGGCGGCAACGCGACCGGCAAGACCGTCGCCCTGGTCGGCAACGACGACGACACCGCCCGCACCGGCCTGGCATCCATCGCCCGGCAGATCAAGTCGGTCGGCCTCGACGTCGTCTACCAGGAGACGCCCATCCCCGACTCCGGCCTGAGCGACGCCACCCCGATCGTGAGCGGGATCATGTCGGCGAACAAGGGCGCCCCGCCGGACGTCGTGCTCTACGGCACCGACTTCACCGCGACCACCAAGCTGACCGAGGCGCTCGACGCCGCCGGATACAAGGGCAAGCACCTCAACACCGTCGGCTACGACCCTCGGCTGGCCGCCGCCAAGCTGCCCGGCCTGGAGGGTGCCTACACGTCTCTGCAGTGGCAGCCGGGCTCGGACGTCTCCGTTCCGGCGATCAAGCAGATGACCGATGACATCAACAAGTACGCTCCGGGCACCGCGATCAGCCTGCCGACGATGGCCGGGTACTGGTCCGCCGACATGTTCGTCGCCGCGGCGACCAAGGCCGGCAAGGACCTCAACCTCAACACCCTGCTCAAGTCCATGAACGGCGACTTCTCCTACTACGTCGACAATGCGGTGGCCGAGTCCCGCTGGCCGCTCAATCACTTCCTCTCGACGCCGTGCACGTCCGTCGTGCAGCTCAACGGCGACAAGTACGACGTCACCAGCGCCCTGTCCTGCGGGGCCTACACGACCGGCTAGCAGCCTGTGATCCGTACACCGACGTCGTGCGCGTGACGGGCGCCGAGCCGTCGTGCGGATCATCGTCGTGCGGATCACCGTGGTGAACATGCTGCGGGTGAACATGTCTCGGGGGCGCCGCCAGACATTCGGCGCCCCCGAGCGCCTCCGCCGGTTCACGCCGCACGTGGCTGCCTGGTTCGGACTCGTAGTCGCCTGGTTCGGAAAGGTGCCGCATGTCGATCGGGCGCTTCGGCCTGCTGATGACGAACTACACGCATGACCTCGCGCCGGGCTCGTTGTTCGGGCGGATCGGCGACATCGCCAGAGCCGTCGACGAGAGCGCCTTCGACACGTTGTGGCTGCCGGACCACCTCATGCAGGGGCCGGTCGGTGACCTCGAGGCCAACCGTGGCGCGGCCGAACGGACGGCGGACGGACCGGCCGGTCGGCACACCCCCATGTTCGACGCTCCGACCCTGCTCGGCGCGCTCGCGCTGCTGACGGCGCGAGTGCGGATCGGCCCGCTGGTCAGCCCGGTCACGACCCGTCATCCGGCGCTGCTCGCCAAGGCGATGACCACCGTCGACGTCGTCTCCGGCGGGCGCGCCGTCGTCGGCCTGGGGGCGGCCTGGGATGCCGACGAGCACCGGCGTTTCGGGATGGCGTTCCCGCCGGCGCGAGCGCGGGTGGACCGTCTCGAGGACGCCGTGCGGATCTGCCGCGCGATGTTCGACGAGCCGGTCGTGAGCCTTCAGGGCCGCCAGGTCTCGGTCGACCGGGCGGTCAACGAACCGCGACCGGTCAGCCGGCGGGTCCCGGTGCTGGTCGGCGGGACCGGCGCCCGGTCGCTGCGGATCGCGGCGACGTACGCCGATGCCTGCAACCCGATCGGCGAGGCCGACGTGCTGCGCGGGGCGTTCGCGGCGGTCGACCGGTGCTGCGCCACCCTTGGCCGGGACCCGGCCAAGGTCGCGCGGCTGGCTGGCGTGATGTTCCATCGGACCGCGGACGTGCCTGGCCTGGTGGCCGACGCGTTCGCCGCAGGCGCCGACGGCGTGATCCTCGTCCCCTGGCAGATCGCGCTGTCGCCGGAATGGGTGAGCGCCATCGGCGCCCAGCTGAGGGCGGAGTTTGGTGATGACTGATGGACGGGACGCCGGTCGAGGCCGTGGCGCGAGCGAGCGAGCTGCGCCGGAGGACCTGGTAGCGGAGGATCTGAAGGTCGGGCTGTTCGTGGACGCGCGCAACCCCGAGCCGTGGCGGCGCCCCTGGCGGGAGCACTATCCGAGGCTGCTCGACCTGGCCGCCGAGGCAGACCGGCTCGGCGCGGACTGTATCTGGCTCACCGAGCACCACGGGTTCGACGACGGGTACCTTCCGCAGCCTCTCGTGCTGGCCGCGGCCATGGCGAGCCGCACGACGCGGGCGAGGATCGGCACGGCCGTGCTGCTGGGGCCGATCCGCGATCCGGTCCACCTGGCGGAGGAGGCGGCACTCGTCGACCTGGTGTCGGGCGGCCGGCTGGAGCTCGGCCTCGGAGCGGGGTACGTGCCGGGCGAGTTCGAGCTGTTCGGCGTCGACATCGCGGCGCGGTTCGCCACCCTCGACGCGGTGTTCACCCGGGTCCGCGCCCTGCTGACCGACGGTGGCGTCACCCCGGGGCCGTTGCAGCGTCCGGTGCCGATGTGGCTGGGCTACGGCGGCCCGGTGGGTGCGCGCCGGGCCGGGCGGATGGGCGCGTCGCTGCTCACCATCGGCCGGCGAGTGGCGGCCGCCTATCTCGAGGGCCTTGCCGAGGGCGGGCACGACCGCGCGTCGGCCCGGCTGGCCGGCGACGTGGACATCGTGGTGGCCGACGACCCGGAAGCCGCCTACGAGCGGATCAGGCCGCACTACCTGTACCAGCTGAACTCCTACCGGCAGGCCGGTCGGCTGGGGCCACCGCACACCGAGGCGGAGCTCGGCGACCGGCGCGGGCACGGCCGGGCCCGCGTGCAGCTGAACCTGCTCGTGCTGTCCGTCGACGAGGCCGTGGCCGAGGTACGCCGCCGCGTCGAGGGCCTGCCGGTGGAGCACGTCTACACCTGGGCGACGGTCGCCCAGATGCCCGAGGACCTGGTCGCCCGTCACCTGCAGCTGTGGCTCGGACCAGTACGGGACGCGCTGTCGACGGCCTGACCGCCTGACCGCCTGGCCACGCGCATTCCGACACCCACGACACCGACGACACCGACGACTCGCGCGACGCMAACGACCCGCGCGACACACATGACATCCATGACCAAGGAGGCGCGGCGATGGACGTGGCCGACCGGCTGGCACTCGGCGAGCTCCCGGCCCGCTACGGCGACCTGATCGACGACCGCAACTGGCGGGACCTCGACCAGATCTTCCTGCCGGAGGCCACGTTCGAGATACCCGGCCAGGTCCTCGACGGGCTGGCCGAGATCCGGGCGTTCATGACCCAGGCGCGCCACCCGCGGACCCACATCATGACCAACATCTACGTCGACGAGACGCCGGACGGCGTCATCCTCCGGTTCCGCCTCGTGGGCATGCGGCCCGACGGCCGGATCAGCTCCGGCCGCTACCGCGACGTCGTGGTGAAGCGCCCGGAGGGCTGGCGGGTGGCAAGCCGGGTCTTCACGGCGACCCCATACGACGAGCCGGCGTAGGAACCTCCCGACAGTTACCGTTTCTGGACGGTGTAGGTCAGGTGGGTCACCCGCCGCGTCGGCTCCGCG
>NZ_MBLN01000073.1:0-159425 GCF_001854645.1 Pseudofrankia sp. EUN1h
GGCCGGTGGTTGGCCCGGTCGGTGCGGACCAGGTCCGCGAGCACCTTCGCGTCGCCGGCGTCGCTTTTCGCCCCCGAGGTGACGTGCCGTTCCCGGTACCGGGCCGCGGACAGCGGATTGATCGCATAGACCTGGTAGCCGGCCGCGGCCAGCGCGCCGACCCACGGCCCACGGTCGGTCTCGATCCCGACCACCACCGCCGCAGRCTCGTCCCCATCGCCCAGATGGTCGGCGATCAGGCCGTGCAGCTCGGCGATCCCGGCCACGCCCTCCGGCAGCCGACGGCGCACGAGCCGCCGGCCGGTCTCGTCCTGGATCTCGATGTCGTGATGGGCCTCGGCCCAGTCATCCCCGACGAACAGCAACCCCGGTTCCCTTCCCAGCTGTCGATCATTCAACAGAGCCTTCGGGAAGGATCGCGCACACCCTAATGGATCAGTGCTCGACGGCACGACATCCCACCGGTCGTCTCACCCTCCCAGCGAACCAGCGGCGACACGATCTAGGACTAGACCTCGATCATCAGGCCTGGCGAAACGAGTGCTCGACCGCTGGCGGCTCGGACACCAATCCATCACGGATAGAACCGGTGCAGCCCCATTAGGCGAGGGTGTGGAAGCGGTTCTGGGCGGGCTCCAGGCCTTCGCCGACCAGCGCCTCCACCGCGTCCGCCGCGCGGTCGACCAGGAAGGGAACTTCCTTGCGTTCCGGCACGGCGAAGTCCCGCAGCACGAAGTCGGCCGGGTCCATCCGCCCTGGCGGGCGGCCGATGCCGAACCGGACCCGCAGGTAGTCACGGGTTCCCAGCGACGAGGTGATGGACCGCAGCCCGTTGTGCCCGTTGTCCCCGCCGCCGCGCTTGAGCCGCACCGCGCCGAACGGGATGTCGAGCTCGTCGTGCACCACGATCAGCCGCGCCGGGTCGACCTTGAAGAACGCCCGCAGCGAGGCGACCGGCGGCCCGGAGACGTTCATGTACGTCCGGGTTCTCGCCAGCACGACCGCCTCGCCACCGAGCCGGATCTGGTCGGCGTCGGCGCGGGCCTTGTGGGAGCGCAGCCGGGCACCGTGCCGCTCGGCGAGCGCGTCGACCACCAGGTAGCCGGCGTTGTGCCGGGTGGCGGCGTACTCGGCGCCCGGGTTGCCCAGCCCGACGACCAGCCAGGCCCCGCTGTCCTCGCCCGCCATCCCTTAGCCCCGCCGCTATCCGTCGTCGTGCCGTGAACTTGCCGTGTCAGGAGGTCGTCAGAAGGACCGGGTAGGTCAGAAGACGACGAGGCGAGCGACGACCGGCGCGGACCAGCTGTGCTGGCCCGCGCCGGGACGTCTCGCGACGGTTGGCCGTCCGGCCGCCGTTACTCGGCGACGGCCTCCGCCGGCGCGGCCTCGCCCTCGCCGGTGTCGCCGATCTCGGCCTCGTGCTGGGCCGCGGTCGGCTTGAGCAGCACCTGGACGAYGACGACCTCGGGATCGATCTCCAGGGTCACGCCGTCCGGAAGGTCGAGCTGACCGGCGGAGATGCTCGAACCGGGCTCGAGGCCGGCGACGCTGGCCTCCAGACCGTCCGGGATGGAGGTGGCCGGCGCGCTCACCGACACGGTGTTGTTCTGGACGTCGATGATGGCGTCCGGGTGGGCGTCACCGACGACCGTGATGGGCACGTCGACGGTGACCTTCTCGCCACGGCGGACGAGAACCAGGTCGACGTGCTCGAAGGTTCCCCGGATGGGGTGACGCTGGATGTCCTTGGGGAGCGCGAGCTCGGTGGCGTCACCCAGGTCGAGGGTGAGCAGGACGTTGGTGCCCGCGTCGGTCTTGAACGCGTGCATCAGCTCCCGATGGGACAGTGCGACGTGGCGCGGTGGCTGACCGTGACCGTACAGGACAGCCGGAACCTTGCCGGCCCGACGGGTGCGACGAGCGCCGCCCTTCCCGAACTCGGTGCGCGGCTCCGCGGCGATGCGGACCTCGGACATGGCGGTGCTCATCCTCTCACGACTGGCTCAGCTGCTGGCGGGACCTGGACGACGACAGGTCTCGTGCGGAGAAGCACAGCGCCTGTGTGTCTGAGTCTGTTGTCTGGAAGCAGAGCCAGATGTCTGGAAGCAGGACCAGACCCGGACACCACCGTCGTCATCAGGATCGCGGCTCTTCACAGTACCCGACGCGGGTCCGGCATCATGCCTGTCCCCTCCCCACAACACCGTCGGCAATGCCGTGGGATTCACCGGCGGCGGCGACACGCGGTACGGGAACGCGCCGGGACCGGTCGGCGCGCCGTCGGCGCGCGGCCGCCGCCGGATAGGTTCTCCGGGTAAGGCAGACCCCTCGGAAGGAGCCCCAGCTGTCCACCGAGCTGTCCATCGGACCCACCGGATCGGCACCCGCGCGACCGGCCACGACCGTCCGCGCGCCGGCCAAGGTCAACCTGCACCTCGGGGTCGGGCCGCGCCGCGCCGACGGCTACCACGAGGTCATCACCGTCCTGCAGGCCGTCTCGCTGTATGACGAGCTGACGGTGACCGCGCTGCCCGGCGCCCCTGAGGAGGTCCGCGCCCCTGGCGTCGCCCCCGCCCAGGGCGCGCCGGCCGTGGCCGTCACCGTCGAGATCACCGGCGAGGGCGCGGCCGCGCCGGGCGGTGCCGGCGCGGCCGACGACGTGTCGGTGGTGCCCACCGACGCCGACAACCTGGCCGTGCGGGCGGCCCTGCTCGTCGCCGAGGCCGCCGGCATCCGCGGCGCGCGGATCCACCTGGCGCTGACCAAGGGCATCCCGGTCGCGGCCGGGATGGCCGGCGGCAGCGCGGACGCCGCCGCCGCGCTCGTCGCCTGCGACGCGCTGTGGGGAGCCGGGCTGTCCGCCGAGACGCTGGCGCAGCTCGCCGCCCGCCTCGGCAGTGACGTGCCGTTCCCGCTGACCGGCGGCACGGCGCTCGGCGTCGGCCGCGGCGAGCGGCTCTCCCCGGTGCCGAGCGCCGGCGAGTACCACTGGGTGTTCGCGCTCGCCGACGGCGGCCTGTCGACGCCCGCCGTCTACCGCGAGTTCGACCAGGTCGACGACGGCCGGACGGAGCCGACGCCGGCCGACGCGGTGCTCGCCGCGCTGACCACCGCGGACCCGGCCCAGCTCGGGGCGGCGTTGGTCAACGACCTGCAGGCCCCGGCGATCCGGCTGCGCCCGGCGCTCGGCGACGTGCTGGCGGCGGGCCGGGCGCACGGCGCGCTCGGCGCGCTGGTCTCCGGCTCGGGACCGACCTGCGCCTTCCTCGCCGGCGACGCCGAGCACGGCGCGCTGCTCGCCGCCGGGCTCGAGGCGAGCGGCCTGGCGCGCGCCGTGCGCCGGGCGACCGCCCCGGCCGCCGGCGCGACGATCATCACGGGCTCGACGGACGGCGCCATCCCGGCCCCGGCCTAGCTGGACGACGGCGAAGGCGTCTGCTCGGAGAGCTCGAGCCAGCGCTCCTCCAGGGCGGCGATCTCCGCCTCCAGCTCGCCGACCTCCTTGGTGATGCGCAGGACGCCCTCGTAGTCCGACGGGTCGTGGCCGGCGAGGCCCGCGTGCGCGGCCGCGACCTGGGCGGCGAGCCGGTCGAGGCGGCGCTCGATGGCCGCGAGCTCCTTGCGCGCGACCCGCAGCTCGGCGTTGGACAGCCCCACGGCCCCCGCCGGCCCGGCCGTCCCCGCCGCAGCGGTCCGACCAGCCGTCGCGGCCGCGATGGCCGCCGGCGCCGCCGACCCCGCCGGCACGCTGCCCGCCCGCAGCCGCAGGTACTCGTCGACCCCGCCGGGCAGGTGCCGCAGCCGGCCGCCGAGAATCGCGTACTGCTGGTCGGTCACCCGCTCCAGGAAGTACCGGTCGTGCGAGACGGCGATCAGCGTGCCCGGCCACGAGTCCAGGACGTCCTCCATCGCCGCGAGCATGTCGACGTCCAGGTCGTTCGTCGGCTCGTCGAGCACGAGGACGTTCGGCTCGGCCAGCAGCACCAGCAGCAGGTGCAGCCGCCGCCGCTGGCCACCGGACAGGTCGGCGACCCGGGCCGACAGGTGCTCGCGGGCGAACCCGAGACGTTCCAGCAGCTGCGCCGGGGTGAGCTCCCTGCCGTCGACGACGAACGTCGTCCTGGTCCGGTCGAGCACCTCGCGCACCCGGTCGCCGGCGATCGCCGCGAGCTCGGCGAACTCCTGGTCGAGCACACCGACCCGGACGGTCTTGCCGGTCTTCACCACCCCGGAGTCGGGCGTGATGGTCCCGGCGATCAGACCGAGCAGGGTCGACTTGCCGGCTCCGTTCGCGCCGAGGATGCCGGTGCGCTCGCCGGGACCGATCCGCCATTCCACGTCGCGCAGGACGGGGCGGCCGTCGAAGGAGACGGACGCGTCCAGCAGGTCGATCACGTCCTTGCCCAGCCGGGCGGTCGCGAGGCGGGAAAGCTCCACCCGGTCACGCGGCGGCGGGACGTCGGCGATGAGCGTGTTCGCGGCCTCGATGCGGAACTTCGGCTTCGACGTGCGCGCCGGGGCGCCGCGGCGCAGCCAGGCCAGCTCCTTGCGCATCAGGTTCTGCCGCTTCGTCTCGCTGGCGGCGGCCTGCCGGTCGCGCTCGACGCGCTGCAGCACGTAGGCGGCATAGCCGCCCTCGAACGGCTCGACGATCTGGTCGTGCACCTCCCACGTCATGGTGCAGACCTCGTCGAGGAACCAGCGATCGTGCGTGACCACCAGCAGACCGCCGGTGTTGCGGGACCAGCGCCGCTTGAGGTGGTCGGCGAGCCAGGTGATGCCCTCGACGTCGAGATGGTTGGTCGGCTCGTCCAGAAGGACGACGTCCCACTCGTCCAGCAGCAGGGCGGCGAGCGCGACCCGGCGGCGTTGCCCACCGGAGAGCTCTCCGGCCCTGGCCTCCCAGGGGATGTCGACGACCAGCCCCGCGATGACGTCGCGCACCCGGGGGTCACCGGCCCACTCGTGCTCCGGGCGGTCGCCGACGATCGTCTGGCCGACGGTGCGCGTGTGATCGAGCGTGTCGGCCTGGTCGAGCACCCCCACCCGGACGCCKCCGCGGCGGGTCACCCGCCCCGAGTCCGGCGACACCTGGCCCGAGAGCAGGCCGAGCAGGCTGGACTTTCCACCACCGTTGCGTCCCACCAGCCCGATCCGGTCGCCCTCGTTCACGCCGAGCGTCACCGAGTCGAAGACGACCCGCGTCGGGTACTCCAGGTGCAGGGCTTCCGCTCCAAGAAGATGGGCCACCCTTTCACCCTATGGTCAGGCAGGTTCGGGCGAGGAGCGCCCGAACCTGCCTGACCTGTCGGCGCCGGGCGTCCTCGCCAACGCGAAAGGGCCGCCGGAGACGTTCCGACGGCCCTCTCGACGCGCGGTAGGTCAGCTGGCGGGCGCGGGGGCCGAGCTGGTCGCCGCGAGCTTCGCGAGGCGGTCCGAGGTCGGCAACCGGACGTCACGGACCAGCCTCGTCACCTCCATCGCCTTGATGATGTAGAAGCTGGTGTCGATCTGCCAGAGCCTCACCCCGTGCCGGGCCGACGTCGGCTCGGCGTGGTGCAGGTTGTGCCACGACTCGCCCATCGACGGCAGGCACATCCACCAGACGTTGCCGGACCTGTCGCGCGACTTGTACGGGCGCCTGCCGGCCACGTGGCAGATGCTGTTCACCGACCAGGTGGTGTGGTGCAGCAGCGCGACCCGGACCAGGCCGCCCCAGAAGAACCCCCGCAGGGCCGCCTCGAACGAGCCGCCCCACAGCCCGCCGATGAGCGTCGGCAGCGCCAGGCTCACGAACGCGCAGATCGCGAACGTCCGGCTTACCAGCACGATGTCGCGGTCGTCGAGCAGGTCGGGCGCGTAGCGGCGCTGGTCGGTCTGCTCCACGTCGAACAGCCAGCCGATGTGCGCGTGCCACAGGCCCTTGGTCAGCGCGCGCGTGCCGGGGCCGTAACGCCACGGCGAGTGCGGGTCGCCTTCCTGGTCGCTGTAGGCGTGGTGGCGGCGGTGGTCGGCGACCCAGCGGATGACCGGGCCCTCGATGGCCATGTTGCCGAACACGGCGAGCGCGATACGAACGGGCCTGGATGTCTTGAAACCGCGATGGGTGAAGTACCGGTGGAAACCGACCGTCACCCCATGGCCGGTGATCGCGTACATGAAAGCGGCAATCACCACGTCGTGCCAGGTGATCCATCGGTCCCACAGCAGCGGGACGGCGGCGACCAGCGCCGCGAGGGGCACGAGGATGATCGTCGCGAGCACCACCTGCTCGATGCGGGCCTTCGCCATCCATCGGGGGGCGCTGGTGTGCTCGCCACGGGGGGTGTCCGCGGAACCGGGCGCCAGGCCCACGGCCCCGTCCTCCCGATCCGGCGGGCTGGAGTCAGTCGGCGGCACCGTCTCGGTCGTCGCGGTCATCGCGGCATCCTGTCTGTCGCGGCAGGTCCACACATCTGGTCCTCTTGGGCTCACGGTAGCGGTCTGGAAGGTTCGTCGGACCCCATGACGGCAACCGTCACGCAAACTCTTTCGGTCCGCTTGTGGCCTCTAACTACCCGTCCGCCGACCGGTTACCGCTCGGCGAGAGTTTCGTCCGCGTCGTGACGTTCTGTGCTTTCTGGTTCGCTCCGCGCGGGCACGACACTCCTACATTGGTTCGCTCCGTGCGGGCACGGCACTCCGGCCCCGTACTCGCTTCGCTCCCACGGGACCTCCGTGCCGTGTCCTCCTCCGCTCACGGGCGCTCCGGCGACCTCCGCTGCGGCCCAACCACGTTCGCTTCGCTCCGTGGCCGGGCCTCCGCGGAGGCACGCCTCCGCGCCGCACGGTCACTTCCGCGCGACATTGTGAATAAAAGAACGAAAACCAGTTGAATCATGACCGGGGGTCCAGGGGCGAAGCCCACTGCCGTGGGGTCCGGGGCCCTATCCCGGGGCAAAATCACGTGGGAGCCGCCGGGTCTTACCCACTAACCACAAACCAGGCCCGACCACCGATGGGGTCCAGGGGGCGAAGCCCCCTGGCGCGGGGTCCGGGGCTCGGCCCCGGGGCAAAATTACGGCCTCCGGCGAAGTTGACCGAAGGTCAACAAGCATGGAGGGCCGGCGCGCCTCGCTCCGCCGCCACGACTCGAACGTGGACTAGAAGAACCAAAATCTCCTGTGCTGCCTATTACACCACGGCGGACCGCGAAAGCAGCAGAAGTCTACCATCACCCGGTCGCGCGGCGTCTAATTCCCACCGGGTCCGGGCTGGCCCGGCCAGCGCGGCTCACCATGGTCGACGCGCTGATGGAGCGGCCGGCGCGGCGCCCGGTCGACGCGCCGTCGTTCTTCTCGCCGGCGGTTTTCCTGGCCCGTTTCCGTCACGGATCTTTCCGCGTGCTGGCGCGGAAATGGCGGTCGGGGGTGGGACGAAGTGAGGAACGTGGCCGGGTAGGGTGTGGGCGTCGACGGGAGCGCGGGTTGGGCGCGGTTCGGGCCCGCTGCGGATCACAGGGGGAGCGGTCGTGACCCAGGGACGTCTGGCGGCCACCATCGTCTTGGCGGCTGGCGCGGGGACCCGGATGCGGTCCGCCACCCCGAAGGTGCTGCACCGCGTCGCCGGGCGAAGTCTGCTCGACCATGTCCTCGCCGCCGCGGGCCCGCTGGGGGCGCGGCACACGGTCGTCGTCATCGGTCACGGGCGCGAGGAAGTCGCCGCGTCGCTGCGGCACCGGGACGGTGTGCGCACCGTCGTGCAGGACCGGCAGGGCGGCACCGGGCACGCGGTACGGGTCGCGCTCGGCGCGCTGGACGGTCTTCGTCCCGAGGACTGGGTCGCCGTGCTGCCCGGCGACACTCCGCTGCTGACCTCCGAGACGCTCGCCGCGCTGCTCGCGCTGCACGCCGAGCGGGGCGCGGCGGCGAGCGTGCTGACGGCGGTGATGCCCGATCCGACCGGCTACGGGCGCATCGTGCGTGATCCGGCGGACGGCGGGACGGCCGGCGGGTCCGTGCGGGCGATCGTCGAGCAGCGGGACGCGGACGCGGCGACCGCGGCGATCCCGGAGGTCAACGCCGGGGTCTATGTGTTCACCGTCGGGCTGCTGCGCTCGGCGCTGGCCCGGCTGACGACGGACAACGCGCAGGGCGAGGAGTACCTCACCGACGTGATCGGGTTGCTGGTCGCCGAGGGCGAGCCCGTCGCGGCGCACGTCGCGCCGGACGCGGGCGAGACGGCCGGCGTCAACGACCGGGTGCAGTTGGCCGCGGCGGGCGCGGTGCTGCGCGACCGGCTGGCACGGGCGGCGATGCTCGCCGGCACGACGATCGTCGACCCGGCGACCACCTGGATCGACGCGGGCGTGACGTTCGAGCCGGACAGCACGGTGCTGCCGAACACCCATCTGCGCGGCTCCACCCATCTGGCCGCCGGCAGCGTGGTCGGGCCGGACAGCACCCTGACCGACACCGTCGTGGACGCCGGCGCGTTCGTCGAGCGCAGCACCGTCACCGAGTCATGGATCGGCCCGGGTGCCGGGGTGGGCCCGTACGCGCATCTGCGGCAGGGGACCCGCCTCGGCCCGAACGGCCGGATCGGGGCCTACGTCGAGACCAAGGCGGCCGACATCGGCGCCGGGACCAAGGTGCCGCATCTCGCCTACGTCGGCGACGCGACCATCGGCGAGCGGTCCAACATCGGCTGCTCCACGGTGTTCGCCAACTACGACGGCGTCCACAAGCACCGGACCATGATCGGCTCGGACGTGAAGATCGGTAGCGACACGGTGCTCATCGCCCCGGTCGTGATCGGCGACGGTGCCTACACCGGCGCCGGGGCCGTGGTCCGATCGGACGTCCCACCGGGGGCGTTGGCCATCACCGAGGGCCGGCAGCGCACAATTGAGGGGTGGGTCGAGCGGGCCCGGCCGGGAACGGCGGCGGCCGCCGCGGCCGCCGCCGCACAGCGGGCGGGCGAGACCTCCCCGGTGGAGGAGACCTCTCCGGCAGGCGACGCACAGCCGACATCCGAGCGTCTGGCCGTGAACTAAGCCACATCACTCCCTCACCGTCCCGCATCGCTGGCATTCGCGACCAGGGCAACGGAACCTAGGGGGCTGGTTGGGGCCGCCACGGGCGCCAGGAGACGTCAAGGAGACACGGTGGGCTACCAGACGGAGAACCGGCGCAGCCTGATGCTCTTCTCGGGCCGATCCCACCCGGAGCTCGCGGCCGAGGTCGCGCAGCAGCTCGGCGTGCGGACGGTGCCGACCAGCGCGTACGACTTCTCCAACGGAGAGATCTTCGTACGGTTCCAGGAGTCCGTCCGCGGCTGCGACGCCTTCGTCCTGCAGGCGCACTCCGCGCCGGTGAACACCTGGCTGATGGAACAGCTGATCATGGTGGACGCGCTGAAGCGCGCCAGCGCCAAGCGGATCACCGTCGTCGCCCCGTTCTACCCGTACGCCCGGCAGGACAAGAAGCACCGCGGCCGCGAGCCGATCTCCGCCCGGCTGGTCGCCGACCTGTTCAAGACCGCCGGCGCGCACCGGCTGATGTCGGTCGACCTGCACACCGCGCAGATCCAGGGCTTCTTCGACGGCCCGGTGGACCACCTGTTCGCCCTGCCGCTCCTGGCCGACTACATCGAGAGCAAGGTCGACGCCTCCGAGGTGACCGTGGTCGCGCCCGACTCCGGCCGGGTCCGGGTCGCCGAGCGCTGGACGGACCGGCTCAACTGCCCGCTCGCGATCATCCACAAGCGCCGCGACAAGGACGTCCCGAACCAGGTCAAGATGTTCGAGGTGGTCGGCCAGGTGGCCGGGCGCACCTGCGTCATCGTCGACGACATGATCGACACCGCCGGCACGATCACCAAGGCGGCGGAGGCACTGAAGGCCAACGGCGCGAGCTCCGTCATCGCCGCCGCGACCCACGGGGTGCTGTCGGGACCGGCCATCGACCGGCTGAAGAACTCCGACATCAGCGAGGTCGTGCTGACCAACACCCTGCCGCTGCCCGCCGACGCCAGGCTCGACAAGATCACCGAACTGTCGATCGCGCCGCTGCTCGCCGCCGCCATCCGCGAGGTCTTCGAGGACGGCTCGGTCACCAGCCTCTTCGGCGGAGACGCTTGATCTCTGGTTCGCTCCGTCCGGGCGGCGCGCTCCGGCCCCTTACTCGCTTCGCTCCCAAGGGACCTCCGCGCGCCGTCCTCCTCCGCTCACGGGCGCTACGGCGACCTCCGCGCCGCACGGTCACCTAACGCCGAACGTCACCAAACCGAAGCAGGCCCATCCGTAGGGCCACTTCGCTGCGCTCGTGGAGTGCCCAAACGGGCGCGAAGACCGCCACGAGCGAAGCGAAGTGCCCATACGAGCGCTGTGGTTTCAGCTGGTGACGACACAACGGCACGCAACCCAGCTGGCGCGGAGGCGCACCTCCGCGGAGGCATCCCTACGAGCGAAGCGACGTAGGGGTGCCGCAGCGGAGGTCGCCGCAGCGCACGTTCGCGGAGGAGGACACGGCGCGGAGGTCCCTTGGGAGCGAAGCGAGTAAGGGGCCGTAGCGCCGTGCCCGGACGGAGCGAACCAGAGACAGAGCGAACCAGAAATTCAGCCAGCCCTTCAAATCCAGCCGGGGAACCACATGCGGGCTCGCCAGCCGGAGAGTGGGATCTGCTGGGCGGCGAGGATCGGGTAGAAGTAGGCGAACAGTAGGACTACGGCGATCAGGTAGACGCCGACTGACAGGGCGCCCACGAGGCGTCTGGTGTCGGATGCCTCGCGTGGGCCCAGGGCCAGGCCGGCGGTCGCGGTGATGCCGAGGACCAGGAACGGCAGCAGCGGTAGCGCGTAGAAGAAGAACATCGTCCGGCTCGGGACGAGCTCCCAGGGCAGGAACGACGAGGCGAAGCCGACCAGTACCAGCGCGGCCCGCCAGTCCCGCCGGACCACCCACAGCGCCACCATCACGACCAGGCAGGCCGTACCGACCCACCAGACGGCCGGGTTGCCGATGGCCAGCACCTCACGCGAGCAGCCGCCCGCGGCGGTGCAGCCCTTCTGGCCGAACGCCGGGCCGTCGTAGTAGTAGGGAACCGGCCGGCCGAGCACCAGCCAGCTGAACGGCGCGGACTGCGCCGGGTGCGGCGAGGTCTTGGTGGTCAGGTGCTCGTGGAAGTTGAGGATCGCGTCCTGGTAGGCCCACCAGCCCCGCCACATCGCCGTGAACCCGTTGCCGTAGGCGTGCCGGTCGTAGCCCCCGTCGGTGACGAACCAGCCCGTCCACGTCGCCAGGAAGGTCGCGATCGGCAGGGGGACGTAGCAGCCGAACCAGGCCGGCACGTCCCGTCGCAACGCGCCCAGCATCGGCTGCCGCGCTCCCGCGGTCCGGCGGGCGCCCGCGTCCCAGACGATCGCCAGCACCGCGAAACCGAGCAGCGTGTACAGGCCGCTCCACTTCACGCCCATCGACGCGCCCAGGAAGAACCCGGCAGCGAGCCGCCAGGGGCGCAGGCCGAGCTTCGGCCCGTAGCGGGTGTCGCGCTCGCGCGCGGCCCGATCGCGCTCGTCCAGGGTCGCGTCCCCGATGGACACGCCGTCGCCGCCGTCCGACGAATCCGCGGCCGCGGATTCGGACGTGGCCACCGACGCGGCCGAGTCCGCGTCCCGCGGCCGCGCGGCGGTGAGCGCGGTCATCCGGTCGGCGAGCTTCGCCCTCCCGTAGTCGCGGTCCAGGACCAGGCAGGCCAGCGCCGCGACCAGCAGGGTCATCAGGAAGATGTCCAGAATGCCGATCCGGCTCTGGACGAACTCCAGCCCGTCGAACGCCAGGAGGAGCCCGGCGAAGCAGCCGAGGATCGTCGAGCGGAACATCCGCCGCGCCGTGCGGGTCAACACGAGCACCGCGATCGTCCCGAACAGCGCCGACGCGAACCGCCACCCCAGCTCGGGGTTGCCGTGCACCGCGCCGGAGCAGTCCGTATATCCGAAGATCTTCTCCGACGCTGCCATGAACCACTTGCCCAGCGGCGGGTGCACGACGTAACCGGGGCCGACGCAGTTCTTGCTGTCCACCTCGTAGCCGTGGGTCATCAGACCCCAGGCGTCCTTGGTGTAGTAGACCTCGTCGAAGTAGATGCCCTTCGGCTCCGTCAACCGCCAGAACCGCAGGATGCCGGCGACCAGCGTGACGGCGAGCGCGGCCAGCCAGCCGGCGAGGCGGTCGGACGGCATCGGTGGGCACAGCCGGTCACGCAGTGGCCCGCGCCCGCTTGGCTGACCGGCATGGTCGCCGTCGCGCGCGTGCCCCACGACCGCGGGCGCGGCCGGGCCGGCATCGGCCAGGGTCGGATGGGCCGTCGTCGTCACGGTCACGCCATCAGCGTAGGTCGTCCGAACTGAAAGACTGCGCGGTGTCCGAACGATGCGGGATCACGATCTTCCCGGCCGAACCCGGAGACCCCCGGACAGACGGTGAGGCGGCGGCCCGGAAGCCCGCCCGGAGTCACCGGCCGGGAGAGGAACGGGCCGGCCGACGAGGATGGGCCGGCGGCACGAGCAGGACGCGACCAGGCGAGACAGCGGGACAGGGGCGGCGAATGACCGGGGTGCTGATCGTGTGCGGGGCGCCCATCGGCGACCCGCGAGACGCCAGTCCCCGGCTCGCCGAGGTGCTGACGACGGCGGACGTCGTCGCCGCCGAGGACACCCGGCGGGTCCGGCGGCTCGCGCACGCGCTCGAGGTGACCATCACCGGGCGGATCGTCTCCTGTTACGACGCGGTCGAGGGCGCCAGGGCCACGGCCCTGACGGAACAGCTGCTCGCGGGCCGGACGGTCGCGCTCATCACCGACGCCGGTATGCCGGCGGTCTCCGACCCCGGTTTCCGGGTGGTCGCGGCGGCGGCCGCCGCCGGGGTGACCGTCACCGTCGTGCCCGGACCGTCCGCGGTGACCGCGGCGCTGGCCGTCAGCGGGCTGCCGAGCGACCGGTTCACGTTCGAGGGCTTCCTGCCGCGCCGCGGCGGCGAGCGCCGCTCCCGGCTGCGCGAGCTCGCGACCGAGCGGCGCACGATGGTCTTCCTGGAGGCTCCGCACCGGCTGGCCGCGAGTCTCGTCGACCTGGCCACGGTCTTCCGCGCCGAGCGCCCCGCGGTGCTGTGCCGGGAGCTCACCAAGACCTGGGAGGAGGTCGTCCGCGGCGACCTCGCCCGGCTGGTGGGCTGGGCCCAGGATGGCCGCGAGATCCGCGGCGAGCTCACCCTGGTCGTCGGCGGCGCCCCCGGAACCCGCGGGCGTGCCGTTGTCGACGGGCCGGCCATGGTCGACGAGCATGCCGTCGCCGTCGGGCATGCGATGGACGACGAGGAACCGCTCGGGCCGCCCGCTCCCCCGACCCTGGCCGAGCTCGCCGCGGCGGTGGCCGGCCACGAGGCCGCCGGCCTCTCCCGCGCCGACGCCCGCCGGGCGGTCATGACCGACTACGGTGTCGCCCGCGCCGACGTCTACGCCGCCCTCGTCGCGGCACGGGCCGCGGCGAGGCGGCAGTAGGCGGCGACGTCCAGGGTCTCGCCGCGGGCGCCTGGGTCGATGCCGGCCGCGGCGGCGATCCGGTCGACGGCGGCGGGCGAGCCGGCCCAGCCGGCCAGGGCCGAGCGCAGCGTCTTGCGGCGCTGGGCGAACGCCGCGTCGACCGCGGCGAACACGTCGGCGCGCAGCGCGTCCGGCGCGGGCGCCGGCCGGCGGGTGAACGCGACCAGCCCGGAGTCGACGTTCGGCACCGGCCAGAACACCGACCGCGGCACCGGCCCCGCCGAGCGAGCCTCGGCGTACCAGGCGAGCTTGACGCTTGGCACGCCGTAGACCCGGCCGCCCGGCGGGGAGACCAGCCGGTCGGCCACCTCCGCCTGGACCATGACCAGGCCGCGCCGGATCGACGGGATCCGTGCCAGCAGCCCGAGCAGCAGCGGTACGGCGATGTTGTACGGCAGGTTCGCCGCGAGCACGCCCGGCGCCTCCTCGTCGACTGCCTCGTCGACGATCACGTCCTCGGTGACCGTGGCCGCCCCTTCCGGCCCGTCCGGCCCGTCCGCCCCTTCCGGCTCCAGGGACTCCGCGGGGGACGACAGGTCGGCGGGGTCGAGCCGCAGCGCGTCCCGGGTGAGCACCGTGAGGCGCCGGGCCACGGCCGGGGCCAGCCGGGCGGCGGCGGTCGCCGGCAGTGCCGTGGCCAGCGCCGGGTCGACCTCGACGGCGACCACCCGGCGCGCGGCGCCGAGCAGGCCGAGGGTCAGCGACCCGATCCCCGGCCCCACCTCGAGCACCACGTCGCCCGGACCGATGCCGGCCAGCCGTACCAGCCGGCGGACCGTGTTCGGGTCGACCAGGAAGTTCTGCCCACGCTTCTTCGTCGGCCGCAGGTCCAGCGCGGCCGCGATCGCCCTGATGTCGGCGCCGGACAGCAGCCCGTCCGCCCGTCCGCCGGTCGCGGCGCCCTTGGCGCTCGCCGAGGCGCCCGTCACCACCCGCTCGCCCGCCGGCGTGCCGCCTACCAAGGTCCGAACACTCGCTCGGCGGTCGCGGCGACCGTGACAGCCAGCTCGTCCACCGCCGCGCCGCGGACCTCGGCGATCGCGCGCAGCGTCAGCGGCACCAGGTAGGGGCCGTTGGGCCGCCCCCGGTAGGGCATCGGGGTGAGGAACGGCGAGTCCGTCTCGACGAGCAGCAGCTCGGCGGGGGCGACGGCCGCGGCCGCGCGCAGCCCGTCGGCGTTCTTGAAGGTCACGTTTCCGGCGAACGACATCACGTAGCCGGCGTCCGCGCAGGTCTTCGCCATCTCCTCGTCACCCGAGAACGCGTGGAAGACGACGGTCGCGGGCGCGCCCTCCTCGGCCAGGATGCGCAGCGTGTCCGCGTGCGCCTCCCGGTCGTGGATCATCAGTGGCCGCCCCGTCTCCTTCGCGATCGCGATGTGGCGGCGGAAGCTCGCCTGCTGGGCGGCGTGCTGCTCGGGTGGCGTCCGGAAGTAGTCCAGCCCGGTCTCGCCCACGGCGCGCACCTTCGGCAGCCGGGCGAGCGTCGTGAGCTCGGCGAACGTCTCCTCGTCGACGCCGTGGGCGGCCTCGTTGGGGTGGATCGCGACGGCCGCGTAGACGTCCGGGAACTCGGCCGCGACGTCGGCCTGCCAACGGCTGGTCGGCAGGTCCACCCCGACGGTGACCATCCGGCGGATGCCGACGGCCCGGGCGGCCGCGACCGCCTCGGCCGCGGGTGTGTCCATCAGGTCGAGGTGGCAGTGGCTGTCGATGATCTCGACGCCGAGCGGGTCCGGCGCTGGCGGCGGCCCACCCGTGCGTCCCGTGTTCTTAGCGCGCGCATTCTCGGCCGTCACCGCTCTACTCCCACCAAAGACCTCACACCTACCTTCACGGGCTTGTTGGCGCCCGGATACGCTGCGGCAGGACGCTGTTCGCGTGATTCCAGATCCTATGGCTCGCGGATGGCGGTCCTCGTGTGGCCAGATCTGGGGGTCTGGCCGCCCTGCCAGCATCGGGGATGCCTCTCCATGGGTCGCTTGCTACACGGATGCCGATGACCGCTCTGACCGTCGCCCTCGTCACTCCGCTGACCGGTCCCGACGCGACACAGGGTCTGGCGAGCCTGCGCGGGCTGACCCTGTGGGCCCGGGACGAGTACCTGCCCGCGCCGTGGACCGACATCAGCGTGACGGCCTATGACGCCTACCCGGACGCGGCGGCCGCGATGCGGACCGCGGCGGCCGCGAGGCCCGCGGCCATCATCGGCCCCTACGGCCGGCGCGCGGCGCTCGCCGCCGTCTCGGCGACCGACCGGGTCGTGTTCAACGCCGGCGCCCCGACCACCCGGTTCATGCGCCAGGCCTACCCCAGGGTCATCAACATCGCCGCCCCGTCGTCGACCTGGCCGCGCCAGGTGCTCGCCCTGGTCCGGTCGGCGGACCGCACCGCCCGCAAGGCCGTACTGCTGCTGGCGGCCGGCGACTTCGCCATCGAGGCCACGGCCAGCACGAAGGCGGCCGCCCGCTCGCTCGGGTTCGAGATCACCACCAGCACGTTCGGCCCGGGCCAGGCCGCGATCGCGGCCAGCAGGCTGCCCTCCGCCGACGTCCTGATCGTGCAGGCCGACCCCGACGACGAGCTGACAGCCGCCAGCGCCCTGCTGCGCCGCCCGTGGAAGGCCGCGGCCTTCTCCACCGCGGTCAGCGTCCAGGGCTCAGCCACGTTCGGCGACTCCAGCGACGGCCTGCTCGCGCCCGGCAGCTGGCTGCCGGACAGCATGGCCGAGACGACCACCGGCCCGAACGCCTGGGCGTTCACCGCCGACTTCAGCGCCCTGCACGGCACCCCGCCGACGGCGACCGCCGCCTGGACGTTCGTGGCCGGCCTCATTCTGGGCGCGTCCATCCGCCGCTCCGGCAGCGCCGACGACACCGCCGTGCTCGCCGCGGCCCGCGGCCTGGACACCATGACGCTGCTCGGCCGTTTCCGCCTCGACGAGACGACCGGCCTGCAGGTGGGCCACCAGATCCCGATCGTGCAGTGGCAGTCCGGCACCTCCTGGACGGTGTGGCCCCGGGAGGGCGCGCGGGCGCGCTTCGCGCATCCCCGCTGGCAGGCCCGCACGGCCAACCCCGGCCTCACCCCCCGCCCCTACCGCTGAGTTTCTGGTTCGCTCCGTGCGGGCACGGCGCTACGGCCCCGTACTCGCTTCGCTCCGGGGCCGGGCCTCCGCGAGGCGCGCCTCCGCGCCGCACGGTCACCTACCGCTGAACGTCACCAAACCAAGACCCAGCTGATCCAGAGTTGTCCCCACGGGAGCCACTTCGCTTCGCTCGTGGGCGGGGCTGCGCGGAGGCCTTGTGGCCGGGTTCCCGGGCGGGTGACAGGCTGAGCCGGCGAGGCGCCATGCTTACGGCGCCGCCGGGAGCGAAGATCGGCCGAGGGCCGCGCGGCGGGAGGTTCCGATGGCGACAGAGTCCGCCGCGTCGCCGGCTCCGCCCGCCGCGGGTTGCGACCCCACCCCCGCGGAACGCGTACCTCGGGGGCAGGCCGGCCCGGGTGGGCTGCGCCGGCGTCGGCTGCTGCGCAGCGCCGCCGGGCTGCTGGCGGTCACGTTCGTGCTGACCACGGCGAAGCTGTTCGTGTTCCCGAAGCGGGACGTGCCGACGCCCGTCGACGCGGTCGTGATGTTCGCCGGCAGCAGCGGGCGCCTGGAGCTCGCRATCTCGCTCGCCCGCTACGGGTACGCGCCGGTGCTCGCGGTCTCCCAGCCGACCCCGGACGACCTCTGCCCCCCGGACACGATCCCGAACGTCGAGGTCATCTGCTTCCATCCCCGGCCGCTCACCACCCAGGGCGAGGCGCGCTGGGTGGCCACGGCGGCGGCCGCCCGCGGCTGGCGGTCCATCATCGTGGTCACGTCGACGACGCAGGACAGCCGGGCACGGCTGCGGCTGAGCCGCTGCTACGACGGCGAGGTCAAGGTCACGCCCGTCGACCCGCCGACCCGGGCCGCCTGGGCCTACATGATCACCTACGAGTGGGCCGCGATGGCCAAGGCCCTCGTCCTCCAGCGCGGCTGCTGACCGTCCCCGGCCGTCAGCCGCGGTCGACGCCGACGGCCCGGCGCACACCGGCGAGCAGGGGGCGCGCGCGCTCACGGGCGCGCTGGGCTCCCTCGGCCAGGATCGCGTCGATCTCGCTGTCCGGCGCCATCAGGTCCTCGTAGCGCTTGCGCAACGGCGCCAGCTGGGTGTTGAGCTCCTCGAACAGGGCGTTCTTCAGCTCGCCCCAGCCGGTGCCACCAGCCTCCAGCCGCCGGCGCATGTCGGCCACGTCCTCGGGCGCGGCGAAGTTCTCGTAGAGCTGGAACGCCGCCGAGCTGTCGGGGTCCTTCGGCGCCTCGACCGGGGTGCTGTCGCTCTTGATCGACCGCACCAGCTTGCGCAGCCGGGCCTCGGGGGCGAACAGCGGGATCGTGTTCTGGTACGACTTGCTCATCTTGCGCCCGTCGAGACCAGGCAGCACCCGCCCCGACTCGCCGGGCGGCGTGACCGCCTCGGGAATCTTCAGCGAGAAGACGTCCCCGAAGAGGTGGTTGAACGAGCCTGCGATGTCGGCCGCGTACTCCAGGTGCTGAACCTGGTCCTGGCCGACCGGCACGACGTCCGCGCTCATGATCAGGATATCCACCGCCATCAGGACGGGGTAGTTGAACAGCCCCATGTTGACCCCGGCGTCGAGGTCGGCGAGCCCCGCCTCGGCGTTACGGTCGCGGGCGGCCTTGTAGGCGTGGGCCCGGTTCATCAGGCCCTTGCCGGTGACACACGACAGCACCCACTGCAGCTCGAACACCTCGGGGATGTCGGACTGCCGGTAGAAGATCGTCTGCTTCGGGTCGAGGCCCAGCGTGATCCAGGTGGCCGCCACCGAGCGGGTCCAGCTCGCCATCTGGGCACGGTCGCGCACCGACGTCAACGCGTGATAGTCGGCGATGAAGTAGAGCGACTCATACCTCGACGCCAGCTCCAGCGCCGGCCGGATCGCCCCGATGTAGTTGCCCAGATGCGCGTCACCGGTCGGTTTGATGCCGGTGAGCGAGACCTTCTGGCCCTCGTGTGCCATGCGCCTCAGTCTACGGACGCCGCCGGCAGCCCCACCTTCGCGAGGCCGGCCGGGGTCAGCCCGAAGCGGCGCCCTCGGCGAGGCGGTGGCTGGCCGCGTACCGCAGCATGAAGCGCACGTGCCGGCCAGCGTCACGCAGCGAATGCAGCTTCGAGACGCCCGACCGCGGGTGGTAGGTGATGGGCACCTCCTTCACCCGCAACCGGCTCGCCGCCGCGGCGACGATCAGCTCCGAGGCCAGCTCCATCCCGCCGTGGCACGGCGCCATCCGCTCGTAGGCGGCCCTGGTGAACGCCCGCATCCCCGAATGCGCGTCGGAGGTCCGCAGCCCGAACAGCCAGTTGAGCATCCGGGTGAGCACCGGGTTGCCGATGTACCGGTGCGTCCACGGCATCGCCCCGGGCAGGATCTCGCCGGTGAATCGGGAGCCCAGGACGTAGTCGGCGGCATCGGCGCGCAGTGGGGCAAGCAGGCCGGGAACTTCGCCGAAGTCATACGAACAGTCCGAGTCGCCCATGACCAGGTAGCTGCCGCGGGCGGCGGCGAACCCGGCCAGGTAGGCGTTCCCGTACCCGCGGCGCGGCTCGCGCACCACCCAGGCTCCGGCTTCGGCCGCGATCCGGCGCGAGTCATCCAATGAGCCATTGTCGGCCACGATGACCTCCCCCGGCAGGCCTGTCGCCGCGATACCCGCCAGCGCTGCGCGCACGCAGCGGCCCACCGACTCCTGCTCGTTCAGGCACGGCATCACGATGGAGACCAGCGGCCGCCCGGACCCCACCGGCGGGCTGGCGGCCGGTGGGGTCCGGGCGGCCAGGCGCCACGGGTCGGAGGGACCGGGCCGCGCGGCGCTGCGCGGATGGCGGGACGGCGGATGGTGGGACACCAGCGGCGTCCGGGTGGCCGCGTGGGCCGCCTCGGGCGTCGCGGGTGTTGGGGGCGTCGCGGGCGCGGACCTGACGGCGGTCGGTACCGCCCGCCCGGCCTGGCGGTCGCGCTTGGTGGCTGGGCGTCGCTCCGGCCTCGGGGTGTGCTCGGTCACGCAAATTCGTCTACCCCTTTCCCGGGCGGAGAACGCACCGTGCCCGACCTGGCACGAAATGGTGCCCATCCGAGTGACAGACGATTCGGGAGAGAGACTACGAAGTCGTCCGATGACGATGAGTGCACAACGCCGGATCACGCCGCTCCGCATGATCGCGAGACGAAGGGGGGTCACTGGAAGCGGAGCGACCCGGTCAGGGATCGTGGAGTCACCACGTCCCGCGGCGGGCGCGGCAGCAGCGGTCAGGTTCCGCGTGTCTGAGGGCGCCGGCGGCATGACCACGGAACGCGCGGCGAGGCCTGCCGCGCCTCCGGGCATTCGGGGGCCAGTCCGGCCGCTCCGGTGCAGGGACGGCGATCGAGAGGAATCACCATGGCGGATGTGTCAGTACGGTTCGCGATGACGGACGACAGCGAGATCGTGCTGAACCTCTCGCTGACCCAGGCAATCCGGCTGACGGAGGCGATCGCGTCCAAGGTGAGCCAGGCCATGACCGAGCAGCCGCGCGGGATGGGCGGCCCGATGACGGGCTCGATGCCCGCGGGCATGACCGGCGGCCTGAACGGCACCGGCGCCTACCCGCCCGGCGTCCGGCCCGGCCCCTACGGCGGCGCGTAACCACCGCTGGCCACCGCTGAGGGCCACCGCTCGCCAGCCGGCTGATCCCGCCAGGGTTCCGCGCCCCGCCGCGGGCCCACGCGCCGCCACCAATGCGGCCGGGCGCGCCGGTGTCCGTGCACGCCATGCGCCGGTTCGACCGCCGGCGGTGGCTGGCGGGTAGCCGACAGCTTCCAGCGGTGCCATCGACAGTGGAAGATACGGAAATCCGCTCGTCGGCCCGATAACCTAACCCCGAAGATCGCACGCGGTCAGCGCCGCGCGCCGTGGCCGAGGCAGGCCGTCGGCACGGGTGCCAAGCCGGCGATCRCCGATCGGACCTACAGCCGGTCGGATCACAGCACGGCCCGCGGCCGCATCTGGCCCGGGCAAGGCGGACCGGGGTTACACAACCGAGCCGAGGGGCGCGGAGGGCGAGGCAATGGCGGGACTGGACCGTTTCCGGGTGGTCGTGGAGGCGGGCCGCGGCCACGAGACCGGTGTGGTGGTCCGGCTGCCCGGCGTCCTCATCGTCGCCAGGGCCGGCCGGCAACAGACGGCCGACACCGCGCGACGGCTGCTGGACCTGTGCGCGGAGGTCGCGGCCGAACCGGGCGACTCGGCGAGCACCGGCCGCCGGCTGGTCCGCCGCGTGGCGGGGCTGCTTGCCGCCTCGGACCCGGAGGAGGTCCCCGACTTCACGCTGCTCACGGCGGTCGGGGAGCGGATAGCCGCGCTGGTCCACGGCGCGATGGACGTCACGGCCGCCGGCCCCAGCCCGCTCACCCTCTCCGGAGTCGACTCCGCGACCTGGGTCGACCGGCTGCTGCCCGACGGGCTCACCCATCTGCACGTCGGCCCGACCGGCTCCCTCGGCCTCCAGGGAGGCCCGGACGACGAGGCCGAGACGACCGGGACCGGCCTCGGTTTCCCGCTCGACCTGCGCGTCGGCGCGGTCCCCGGCATCGGCGCCAGTCTGCTGCTCTCCCGGGAGGCGCCGCCGCCGGTCCCGAGGTCCGCGACCGAGAGCCTGCTGGCCGGCTACGGCCCCCCGCGCGAGCCGGCGACCGCCGCCGAGCGCATCCCCGTGCCGGTCGAGCGCATCCCGGAGCARCAGTCCGTCGCGCCGCCCGTGCTCGCTCCGCTGCTGAGCAAGGAGGAGCAGGCGCACCGGGCGCAGTCCGGCGCCGARCCGACCCAGGCCGCCGACTTCGACGAGCTGGAGGAGCTGGACTTCGACGAGGACCCGCCCACCGAGCTCGCCCGGTCGATGCCGAGCTCGAACGGGCAGGCCGACGCTCGGGCGCACGGTGAGCTGACCGACGAGGACGACAGCGAGGCGCTGACCCAGCTGCCCGGCCAGACCTTCACCGTCTCGGATCTCATCGACGACGATGACGACGCCCCGACGATGCTGCCGAACAGCGATCAGGAGCAGGTCGAGGGCGTGTTGTGCCCGAACGGGCACTTCAACCACCCGCAGGCGCCGTACTGCGCTCAGTGTGGCGCGTCGCTGTCCTCGACCGAAAGCCAGTCGGTCTGGCGGCCCCGGCCACCCATCGGCGTGCTGGTCTTCGAGAACGGCGAGACGATACCCGTCGACATCGACCTCGTGATCGGCCGCCAGCCCGACCGTGACGACGCGGTCCGCGCGGGCACCGCCCGGCCGCTGCCCGTCGAGGACGGCGAGAGCGCGGTCTCCCGGGTGCACGCCGTCATCACGCTGAACGGCTGGGACGCGGTGATCACCGACCGCGGCTCGGCGAACGGGACGTACATCGCGCCGCCTGAAGCGACCGTGTGGACCGCGCTGGAGCCGCACCAGCCGGCGCCCCTGACCTCCGGCACCCGGGTCCAGGTCGGCAAGCGCACGTTCGTCTTCAACAGCCAGGTAAACGTCTGAAGCCAGGTAGACGTCTGAGGTTGGGGCCGCACCGGTGATCGGACGGTTCGCGCGCGGGCGGGGTTAGCCTTGGGAGGCGATCCCCGCCACTGGCTCCTGACTCGTCCCGAACGGACGGCGCCACGGGCCGGCGCCGCAGCGGTGGATGCGTTCGGTCAACAAACCGGACCACGAGGAGCCGTCTTGCCGGAGCCCACCATCACCCCGCCGGCCGCAGCCGAGGAGGCGCGAACCGCGACCCACTCGGAGTCGCCCGCGCCCGAACCGACCGAACCCGAGCCGGCCGAACTCGAATCGGCCGAGCTCGAATCGGCCGGACTCGATCGAGCCCCGGCGCGGCGGCGGCCAAGGCTGCTGTGGGCGCCGCTGGTCGTGCTGGCCGCGGCGGCGCTGGTCGCGGCGGGCTTCGGCCTGCGCGGGCTGGCCGGCGGCACCCCAGGCGACAGCTCTGTCGACGCGGGCTTCCTGCGGGACATGTCCGAGCACCACGCGCAGGCCGTGCAGATGAGCATGCTCGAGTTCGGCCACGGCGCGGACAAGAACACCGTCGCGATCAGCCAGGACATCGCGCTCAGCYAGCAGCGCGAGATCGGGGTGATGGGAGCCTGGCTCGCCGACTGGGGACTCGGTCAGTCGACCGTCGGCGAGCCGATGCGTTGGATGGGCGGCACCGGCGGCGCGGCCGATGGGCACGACATGGCGGGCATGCACGACGGATCCGGCTCACTGGGCACCCCGGTCGGCACGGACGGAGTCCGGATGCCGGGCATGGCAAGCGGCACCGAGCTGACCCAGCTGGCCTCTTCCCAGGGGCGAGACAGCGACGTGCGGTTCCTCACGCTGATGATCCACCATCACCGCGGCGGGATCATCATGGCGCAGTACGCCTCCCAGCACGCGAGCGAGGACCAGGTACGCGCCCTGGCGAAGGCGATGGTCACCGTGCAGTCCTGGGACATCGAGCAGATGCAGTTCGATCTGCAGCGCCTCGGCGCGCCGCCGGCCTGACGGGCCGCCACCGGAGATCCTCACCGTCTCGACCATGACGTAGAGGTCTCGATCGTGACGTAAAGTCCGCCACACCTGGGCGTCCAGCATGCCGCAAGAAGATCATATTATGTGGATTCGGTAGGCTTCCTCCGTTTCAGCGGGTCGACCGGGCCGCCAGGTGCTCCCGGGGGAGTCGGCCGGATTCGCCCGCCGGGATCGTCCCGCTCTTGGCCGTCAGCACCGTCGCGCCAGCTCGCCAGGCGCCGGACAGCCACCGGGGGCGCCCCGGACCGCTGGTGCCCCTGCTCGTGTGAGGTTCGTCATGTCCGCACTACCCGGCCCTGCCCCAGCGCCGTCCCCTCGGGCGCGCCGCGGCACCACCCGGCTGGCAGTCACCATGCCGGGGCTGCGCCGCGTCGCGCCGGGGCTGCGCAGGGTCCTGCCGGGGCCACGGCAGGCGAGCGTAGAGCTGGTCGCCGGGCTGGTCACGGCGCTGGCCCTGATTCCGGAGACCATCTCGTTCTCGGTGGTCGCCGGCGTCGACCCGGCGGTCGGGCTGTTCACCTCGTTCGTCATCTCGGCAGTGATCGCCTTTACTGGCGGCCGCCCGGCGATGGTCTCCGCGGCGGCCGGCTCGATGGCGCTCGTCGCCGCCCCACTGGTACGCGCCCACGGACTCCAGTACCTGCTGGCCGCGACGATCGCGGTCGGCATCCTGATGTTCCTGCTCGGCCTCGCCGGCGTGGCCCGGCTGATTCGCTTCGTGCCGCGGACCGTCATGATCGGATTCGTCAACGCGCTGGCGATCCTGATCTTCCTGGCCCAGATGCCGCATGTCTTCGGGCACGGCTGGCAGGTCTACCCGCTGGTCGCGGCCGGGCTGGCGATCCTGCTGCTCCTTCCCCGGGTGACGAAGGCGGTGCCGGCGCCGCTCGCGGCCGTCGCCCTGCTGACCCTCGTGACGACGACGTTCGACCTGCGCGCGCCGACGGTCGGCGACGAGGGCGCGCTGCTCACCGGCCTGCCCCTGCCCGGCCTGCCGGACGTCCCGATGACCTGGGAGACCGTCCGGATCCTGCTGCCGTACGTGCTCGCGCTGACCGCGGTCGGCCTRCTGGAGACGCTGCTCACCGCGCAGATCGTCGACCGGATGACCGACACCCGCCACGACCCGAACCGGGAGGCCTGGGGGCTGGGCATCGCCAACTTCATCGCCGGGATGTTCGGCGGCATGGGCGGCTGCGCGATGATCGGCCAGACGATCCTCAACGTGTCGTCCGGCGGGCGAGGCCGACTGTCCACCTTCGCCGCGGGCGGCTTCCTGCTGCTGCTGGTGCTGCCGCTGCACGCGATCGTCGGGGTCATCCCGATGGCGGCGCTGGCGGCCGTGATGGTCATCGTGGCGATGATGACGTTCGAGTGGAACAGCGTGCGCCCGGCGACGCTGCGCCGGACGCCGATGGGCGAGACGCTGGTGATGGTGGCCACGGTCGCCGTCGTCGTGCCGACCCACAACCTCGCGTACGGGGTGGTCGTCGGCGTGATCCTCGCCGCGCTGCTGTTCACCCGCAAGGCCGCGCACCTGGCGAACGTGACCAGCGTGCTCGATCCGGAGGGCGGCGTGCGGATCTACGCCGTGCAGGGGCCGTTGTTCTTCGCGTCGACCAACGATCTGGTGACGGCGTTCGACTACGCCCACGACCCGCCACGGGTCGTGATCGACCTTTCCGACGCCGACGTGCTCGACTCGGCGGCAGCCGCGGCGATCGACGACGTCCTGCACCGCTACTCCGGGCGCGRCCGGACCGCCGAGATCACCGGCGTCAGCCACACCAGCGCGGCCCTGCTGCGCGGCACGAAGAACGCGAAGGCCACGAACTCCTAGCCGTGGGGTGAGTCACTGGACGCGTCCCGCGCGGCCGTCGGCGCCGATAGTGAGAACGGCCTTGGCATCGGCTGGCGCGGCGTGACGCCCGCCGGTCGCGCCCGAGGCCACGCACGGCCTCCCCGGCCACGCGGCGCGCCGCGGGCCAGGGCATCCAGAGCAGCGAGCACGCTTGGGGGCGCGGTGGGCACGAGTACGGTCGGCGCCCAGGACACGGCGACCGCCGGACCGGCGGGCGGCCTCGCGGGCCCGCCCGCGGCGGCGCTGGTGCCGCCGGAAGTCTCCGCCCAGGCGCCCACGGAGCTCCCGCCCGACGCCTTCCCCAGCACCGAGTCCGAGCTGTTCGACCTCGCCGACGTGCTGAGGGTGCTCGACCTCGCGGGCGACGCGACGCCGCCGCTGCCGGCGCGCACCCTGCGCAGCCTCCACGGCGGGGTCCTCGCCTCCCAGCAGCTCGCCCAGCAGATCGTGCTCGCCGAGCGGCTCGCACCGGGCAGGTCCACCCAGACGCTGCATACCGTCTTTCCCAACCCCAGCCGCTGGGACGAGCCACTCGACGTCGACGTCGAGTGGCTCCAGTCGGGCCGCACGTTCGCGAACCTGGCGTTGACGTTCCGCCAGGGCGGCCGGGCGATCAGCCGTGGCGACGTGCTGCTCGGCAGCGACGCCCCGGACTTCGTGCGGCATGAGGCGGCACCGCCCGAGCCCACCGCCAGCCCCGCCGCCGCCCGGCCGGTCGACTACCCGCTACTCCCGTGGGAGGTGCGACTCTCGCCCGGCCCTGCGCCGTACAGCCTGGACGTGTGGCAGCGGATCCCCGGCGTCCCGGCGGACCCGGCGCTGGCCCGCGGGCTGCTCGCCTTCGCGAGCGAGCCATGGGCCGGGCACCACGTGATCAACAGCCACTTCCAGCGCGGCACGGCCACGTTGGCGCCGGGCGAGCGGCTGGCCGCCGCCGTGCTCGCCCAGACGGTGACCTTCGTCGAGGACCTGGACGTCCGGGAGTGGCACCTGCTGCGCGTCGAGTCGCCGCACGCGGGCCATGGGCGGTTCCTGGGCCRTGGCCGGGTCCACACCGCGGACGGACGGCTCTGCGCCGTCTTCGAATGCCTGGGCATGCTGCGCGCCCTCCCCGCGAGGCCGGCCGACGCTTYCCCCGGGGTCCTAACCTGATCACAGAACGAGCCGCTTCCGCTTGCCGCTGGCGCTTTCCGTCATCATCTGGTTGCGCCCCGAGAGTCCGGGAACCTATTATTTTCCCGCCAGGCGCCGAGCCGCCTTCGTGGCGGAACTGAGCGACGGAACTTGGTGACGGAACTGCTTGACAGGAACGTCATGACAGGACCGTCGCCACAGGGAGGATCCGACATGCACTCACTCGACATGCACACTGACGATGACCTCGTGGTAGCCGTCGAAAGGCTGTCCGAGGTCCAGGACCGCCACGACGCCGAGCACTCCGACAGTGACGGAAGCGACGGCTGACCCCAGCGAAATTCCAAGCGAGGACGGCTGGCCGACGCGCCCCGAGACGACCTTGAGATCTTCCGCCGCGGAAAAGGGAACGCTCGCGACGGAACATCTCCTGGTACGCGGTCTCGAGGGTGCGCTCGGCTGGCCCGATGCCAGCCCACTGGGGCGTGGCTTCGCGCTGGGGCGGCTCGAGGACCCATCACTTGGTGATCGGTTGATGACTCCGTCACGGCTTCTCGACATTGTGACGAGACGTCGCCTCGAGCCACCCCAGCTGCGCCTCTTCCAAGACGGTCGCGAGCTTCATCCAAACGCTTTTCTTCGCCCCCAGGTGAACCGCCGTGGCCAGTCGCTGCGCATGGTGGACACCCCGGCGATGGAAAACCTCCTCGACACCGGCGTGACGCTGGTTCTCGACGCGGTTGAAATCTTTGACCCCGCGGTGGAGGTCGCCACCCGCGCGCTGCGTTGGTGGTCACATGAGGTGGTGCAGGTCAACGCCTACCTAACGACCCGCTCGACCGGCGGATTTCCGCTCCACTGGGACGATCACGATGTGGTCGTCGTCCAGCTCGCGGGAAACAAGACCTGGGACGTCCGGAGTCATTCTCGGCCGGTCCCGATGTACCGGGACGCCGAGCCGAACTCGGCTCCGAGCGAGGACGTGATCTGGCGGGGCACCGTCACACCCGGCGACGTGCTGCACATCCCGCGCGGGCACTGGCACCAGGCGACCCACGCGGCCCACGAGGAGCCGCTGAGCCTGCACCTCACCTTCGGCTTCGTCAGACGCACCGGCGTCGACTGGCTTGCCTGGATCGCCGACCAGGCACGCGAGCTGGAGATCTTCCGGCACGACCTCATCCGCTCCGGCTCCGACGAGGAGCTCCAGGCCGAGCACGCCCGGCTGGAGGCGGCGGCCGTGGAGCTGCTGCGCTCTCGTCCGCCGGCGGCCTTTCTCACGGACCGCGAAAGATCGCGACCCCCCGCGCGGCACGCGCCGGCGCTGCCCACGGCGCACGGGCCAGACGTCGTCGTCTGCGTCACCGACTTCGCTCCGCACGTCGAGCGCGCCGACGGTGACCTGGTCGTCTACGCCGGCGGTCGGAAGATCACCGTACGGGAGCGGGCCGGGCAGGCGCTGGCGCTGCTGCTCAGCGGCCGCCCGATCGACCTGGAACAGGCCGGCGTCGAGTGCGGGATCAACGTCAGGCCACTCGCCCAGATCCTCATCCAGGAGGGGATATGCACAGGCCTGACCGACGAGTTGTCCTCGGCCTATACCGGACTCGTCACCAGCGGGACCTGCTGGAAGCTGCCCTAGCGCTCGGGGTTCGGGACCTGGACACGGCCTTCAACTACGCCGGTTTCGCGTCCCACTCGCGGCTTGCGGCGGCCGCGGCCGACCTGCTGCCCGAGTTCCACCTGTCGACCAAGGTCGGTTTCTTCCCGTCCTCCGCCGGCGACTCGGCCCAGGTGCCCGGCAAGCCGGCCGGCCGTGAGCACTCCCTCGACCCGACCCGGCTGCGGTCGGCCCTCGAGCGGAGCGCCGACGACCTGGGCAGGACGCCCGACGTCGTCTTCCTGCACAACCCGGAGCGGACCCTGCGGGCGGCCGCCGACCCCGCGCGCGGCCGCGACCTCTTCCTGGCGGCCGCCGGTGCGCTCGTCGAGGCCGCCCGATCCGGGCTGTGCGGCGCCTGGGGCGTCTCGACGTGGGACGCCCAGCCGCTGGTCGACGCGCTGCGCGCGGACGGTGCGGTGGCGCCGCCCCGGCCGGGGCACCTGATGCACCGGGTGGGGGTGCTCGTCGGACCGGAGGCGCTGACGGCGGCGGACGCGCTCGCGGATCTGCTCGGTGTCGACGTCGGCGGCCGCTGGGGGATGAGCCCGTTCGGCGGCGACACCCGCCAGCCCTTCTGGGAGGATCTGCGCGTCACCTCGCTGCTCRGCAGCCCGCCACCGGCCGGCGTCAGCACGGCGCGGGCCGCGTTCCGGCTCGCCTACGAGCTGCCGCCGGTCACCCGGGTCGCCGTCAGCACCAGCGACCCCGCTCACCTGGCCGAGCTTGCCGACGCCGCGAACCTGGACGTCGACCATGCCCGAGTGGCCCGGTACCGAGCTCTCCTGGAGAGCCGTCAACGCCTCGTCGACGCCCCGATCTAGCGATCGGCCTAGTGGACGAGGTCGGCGGTCAGGAGACTGTCCGTCTCCTCGGTGACGTCCACTTCCCAGTGGTAGACCGGCTTGGACAGCGCGGCCGTGCAGGTGTACTGGATGGCGGCGTCGTCCCGCTGCTCTCGGCGGAGCTCGAGGCGCCAGCGGCGGATGCCGTCGTCCACCAGCACGTCGTAACGAGGAGTGGCCTCCGGCCGGGCCGGTGTCGCCATCGTCGCCGCCGCGACTCCCTGGGAACCCTTGCGAGCGGGCGCCGCCAGCCCGGCAGCCGGGCCGGAAAGCAGGGACTCCATGCCAAGAGGCCCCATGCCCACGGAGCGCGGCGGGAGCGTCCCGGCCGGCTGGTGGTGGCCGTCGCCGGCGCCGGCGAGCGCGACGAGCGGGCCGACGACCCTGATGGCCGGCAGGTCCGCCGGATCGCGCCGGTCGAACCGCTCCCGGTACCAGATCTCCGCCACCGCCTCGGCGGGCGTGACGCCGAGGCGTCCCCGCAGGTGGGCGATCGGGAGGAGCCCATCCTCGACCAGGGCGCGCAGGTCCTCGTCGGACATGTCGTCGAGCCGGCCCAGCAGGTAGCCGCTCGGCAACAGGACGGCCGTCGGCGCGAAACGGTCCCCGCCGAGATGGCTGACGCCGTAGATGGGCGCCTCGGGAACGACCTGCTGGACCCGGCGGATGAAACCGCCACCCCGCACGCCGCAGCAGGTGTCGTGCCGGCCATGGATGCAGACGCCGATGAACTGCGGCACAGTGGTGGGCGCCGCGGCCCGCCAGGCCCCGTCCACCGAGCGCGTGCTGATCTGCCTGCTGTACGTGTCCCAGACGAGCGGGCGCTCGGTCGTCGGCCGACCCGGGTATGGGCGGTAGTAGAGCGTCTTGAGACGGGTGGCCGGCGGCAGGCGGAAACCATCCGGTTCCGCCGGGCGCACCGCCTGAGGCCATGGCCCCGCGACCGGGAGGAAATGGAAGGCGTCGAAGTTCGGGATGGTTCCACGCAGCTCTTCGTCAACCAAGCGCGACTGCGCGCCGCACCGGGCGAAGGTACGATCACTCATCGCCGCGTCCACGTCCCCGCGCGCAGCTTCCGGCCCCGGGAAATGCTGGGCCTTGGGAGCTTCTGCCACCAGGAACCTCCGAAGTCCGGCAGACCACACCGCTTAGGTTTACCTAAGTTTCTTAAGTGCACCTAACCTTACCTCACCGTGATGGCCGCGCGCGCGTGCAAGCAAACAGGTGACATGTGCCACCACCTGGCCCGAGTCGGCGGCGGACCACGTATCCGTGCCCGTCCGGAGGGGTGAGTCGTCCGCTGGCCGGGTACTCGGGCGGACATGACCGATGGAAGGTCGGCGAAGGAACCGTCCCGGCCGTCGGGCGCGGCCGAAGGTGCCGCCGCCCACGACCCCGCCGGCAGGCGAGCCGGCCCTGGCGCCACCCGGGGCGCCGCCACCTGGGGCACGGCCCTCCGGGGCACCGGCCCCACGGAGCGTGCCGGCCGGCCCACCGGAGGCGGCTGGCGCCTCGCGGTCGCACGCGCGCTGCCGCTCGCCGCGCTGGCCGCGATCCTCGCCGGCGGCGGCCCGGTCGCCAGCGCCGCCGCCGCGGCGCAGGCGAGTCCCGCCACGGCGGCAGGCCCCGTAGCCACCGAATCACCCGCCGCCGCGTCACCCACCGCCTCGGCCGCCGGTGGGCTGACCGTGGCCGAGGCGGCCGCGGTCGTCCGGGCGGCCGGGTACTCCCCGGCCGACACCTCGGGTTACGACCCGGACCGGACGTTGAGCGTCATCGTCGGCATGCTCGCCACCTCGGCGGACGGTCACCCGCAGCGCGCGTTCTTCTTCCACGACGGGCACTACCTCGCGACGGACGCGGCCATGCCGAGCGCGACCGTCAGCTGGATCTGGTCCACCGACGACACCGTCGCCCTCCAGTACCAGCTCTACCGCCCGGACGACCCGCAGTGCTGCCCGACGGCCGGCGCCGCCACCGTGCGGTTCGTCTGGGCCGGCACGACGGTCAAGCCCATCGATCCGCTCCCGTCCGCCGACTGGGAGACCCCCAACAGCCGCCGGTGATCCACAAGGTCCACCCGTTTCGGAACGACCTTTCAAGATCAGTCAGACGTGACGCGCCGCCCGTGACGCGCAACGTCTGACTGATCTTGACTCCGATGGGGCCAGCGACGGATGACCATTCGCTGGGGCGGCGTTAGCTCGGCGACCTCGGTGATCCCGCCTCGGCGGGTGCCGGCCCGCCCACCTGGGCCACGGCTTCCGGCGCGGGCCGGGCTTCCGGCGCGGGTCCGGCGTCCGGCGCTGGCGTTCTGATCGGGTCGGGTTCCGCTCTGGCCATGAGCGCCCGGCCGAGCGCGGCGGCGAGCGTGCCGCGCGGCGCCACCTCGACCTCGCCCAGGCCCAGCCAGGCGGACATGGCCCGCAGGTGCGCCGCGAGCGCGGCCGCGACCACACCGGGCGCCGGGACGGATCTCGCGGCGGCGCGCGTCCCCGCGTCGGGCTGGTTCTCCGGCGGCTCCAGCCAGGCGGCCGGCACCCGCAGGACCCCGGCCGCCCGGTCTGCCTTCAGGTCGACTCGGGCGACGAGCCGGTCGCCGAGCAGGAACGGCAGCACGTAGTACCCGTGGCGGCGCTGGTCGGCGGGCGTGTACACCTCCAGCTTGACCTCCATGCCGAACATCCGCCGGGTCCGCGCGCGCTCCCAGATCAGCGAGTCGAACGGGGAGAGCAGCGTCGCCGCCTCGACCCGGCGCGGGATCACCAGGCCCGGGCGCAGGTAGGCGGGCGACGACCAGCCGTCCACCGCGACCTCCACCAGCTCGCCCGCCTCGACCAGCTCGGCGAGCCGGGGCCGGACGGCCGCCGCCGGCAGGCGGAAGTAGTCGCGCAGGTCGGCGGCGAGCGCCACCCCGAGCCGATCCGCGGCGCGCAGCAGCAACGCACGGTGCGCCTGTGCCTGGTCGGGTGTCGGGACGGCGCGCACCGCCGCCGGGATCACCCGCTCGGGCAGGTCGTAGGTGCGCTCGAAGGTCGTCCGCCGGCCGGCGGCGCACACCTGGCCGGTCCACAGCAGGAACTCCAGCGCCCGTTTCCCGTCCGCCCAGCCCCACCAGGAACCCCGGCCGCGACCCGGCTCGGACAGCTGGGCCGCGGTGACCGGCCCGCCCTCGGTGACCTCGGCCAGGACCTTGGCRACGTAGTCCCCCCGCTCCTGCCCGAACCGCGCCAGCCCGCCCCACATGCCGTCGCCCGCCAGGGCGGCGGCGGCCCGCCAGCGCAGCAGCGGCTCCCACTCGATCGGCACGAACGACGCCTCATGCGCCCAGTACTCGTAGGCTCGCCGATCCCGGTGCACGTAGTCGTCCAGCGCCGCCCGGGGGTACGGGCCGAGCCGGGACCAGCCCGGCAGGTAGTGCGACCGGCTCAGCACGTTCACCGAGTCGATCTGCAGCACGCCGACCCGTTCGAACAGCCAGCGCAGCCGGCGCCGATCCGATCGCGGTCCCGTCACCGTGGATGCCAGGGGCCGGGCGAATCCCTGCGCCGCCAGCGCCAGCCGCCGCGCCTGCGCCGCCGTCAGCCGTTCCACCGCGGGCCGGGTCGCCGCCAGGCGTGCCATCGTCGGCCGTTCCACCGTCGACTCCGCCATCGTCGATTCCGCCACCGTCGGCTGCTCCGTGGGCCCGCCAGCGGGCGTCTCGGCCAGCGTCATGCACGCACAGTACGGCGCGGATCCGACATTCAGCCGGCCGAGGAGGCGGCCCCGGAACCATTCGTCGCACCGCTCGCCGCCGAGGCCGCCGACGCCCGCGCGGAGGTACCACCAGCCGGCGCCCCGCCGGACGGCCCGGAGCGGCCAGGTGGCTCGTTCGGCCCAGGCGGCTCGTTCGGCGCGGACGGCGCGGACGGCGCGGACCGCGCGGACCGCGCGGACGGCGCCTCCGGCTCGGACCGCTCGGACGGCGCGTTCGGCGCGGACGGCGCGGACGGCGCGGACGGCGCCGGCGCCGGCACCGGCACCGGCACCGGCGGGAACACAGCCGACAGGACTGCTATGGCCTCGGCCAGCTCGTCGAACGCCGCGCCGAGCGGCCCTACCTCGCCGGCCGCAGGCTCCGGGCGCTGGGCGGGAACGGCGGTCGCCGGCTCGGGACGGCCGGCGATCGAGCGGCGGACCGAGCCGATCTGGCGCGCGAGCCCACCGGCGCGCCGCCGCGCCGGGCCGGCCGCCAGCGCCGCAGGCGCGTCGGCCACGGCCAGCGCGAGCGCGTCCACGGCTTCGCGGCAACCACGCACCGCCTCGACGGCGTCCGCCAGACAAGGCGCCGGCCGGCGAGCCGCACGCGACACCAGCCGCCGCGCGGCGAGCGTGCCGGCGATCAGTTCCAGCTCGCCGACCGCGTCCAGGAACGCGGCCCGGTGGGCCGCGACCGCGCCCGTCTCGGCTCGCGCGACGGCCAGGAGCAGGTCGGTGAGCGCGGCGAGCGCCCGAGCCAGGCGCGACCGGGCGAAGTCACGGGAGCGGACGGGCAGCACCAGCCAGGCCGCGGCGACCGCGAGCACCGATCCGACGGCCATGGCCGCGAGCCGTTCGGCCAGCATGTGCCCGGCTGTGAGGCCGAAGTAGCCGTAGAGCAGCGCCAGCACCGACGTCACCCCGGCCGCCCAGAAGGCGTAGTGGACGGTGCGCAGGCACTGCGCGACGGCGAGCACCACGAAGATCGCCACGACCGTCCGGGCGCTGTGCGCGGGGGCGGTGGCTATCGCCGCGGTCGCGGCCACGGTACCGACCGCCCCTCCGACGAGGCGGGCGACGCTCTTCACGGCGACGTCGCCGCGGCCGCGGTTGCCGGCGGCGACGATGTAGGCGGTGACCACCAGCCACGGCCAGTGATCCGGGAAGGCCAGCCGCCCGACCAGGAACGCCGCGCCGAGCCCGACGGCCATCTGCGCGGCCATCCTCGTGCTGGGCGACCGCCACCAGCCGCCGGCCGCCGGTCGCGCGGAAGCCGGTCGCGCGGAAGCCGGGGTACCCGCCGGCTCGGCCTGCGCGGCGGTCGCGCCGAGGGCGGCGGCGGTCGACGGCAGGAGCCGGAGACGCTCGGCCAGCGCGTGCAGGGTGAGTACCCAGAACGACGCGATCACCGCCATCAGCGCGGACCACCAGCGCGTCGAGCCGCTCGGCGCGGCGACGGCCGGCGTGATGAGCAGCGCGATGAACGGCAGGGTCGCGAGTGTGCCGAGACGGGACGCAGCCGGGCCGAAGCGGCGTACCCAGATGCCGGCGCTGATCCCCAGAACGAACAGGACGTCACCGACGTTGGGGTGCTCGATCATCAGCCGGCCGACCTCGCTCGCGGCCACCGCGACGACGGGCAGCAGGGCGAGCCGCAGGGCCATCGGCGCCCGCGCCCGGCCGGCCGCGGCGGCGCGCGTCGCGCGGTTCCGCTCGACCCGGGCGAGTGTCAGCGCCAGTACGACCGCCTGGATGACGACACCGAGGTTCAGGTGCGCCGCGCGCTCGACCCCGAGCGCGCTGCCGAAGGACGCCAGCACGGCCGCCATCGTGACCGCGGTCGTCAGCAGACCGGCACGCAGCGCTGCCGCGAAAGCGATCACGTGCCGCCTCGGGAGGGCAAACCCGGACACGCTCGCCAGCATCTCACCGGCCCGGGCGCGTGGCCATGTCCGCACCCGTGGGTTGATCGCCGGCTGCGCCCTCCGATGGTCATGATCTGGCCAACCCGACGACCACCCCAGGGCTGAAACGGCGATCACCGCGAGGTGTCCAACGCGAGAGGGTGACGCGGCCGCGGCCGCGGCCACGGCGGCGGCGGCGGCGGCGGCCGATTGAGCCACGACCGGTGGTGAGCACGCACGGTGGTAGGTTGGATTTTCGGACTCACTGGACGCCGCCCCATGGCCAGGGGCGCCGGGATCCAGCACCCGGACAGGAGGGAGGCGGTCGCGATGACCCAGACCGGACGGGAGTGCTCGATCGCGGACGCGCTCGCGATCGTGGGCGAGCGGTGGAGCCTGCTCGCGCTGCGCGAGATCAACCTCGGAGTGACCAGGTTCGACCAGATCGTCCGCAACACCGGCGCGAGCCGCGACATCCTGGCCACCCGCCTGCGCGCGCTGGTCGCGGCGGGCGTCGTCGAGCGCCGCCCCTATCAGGAGCATCCGCCCCGCTACGAGTACGTCGCGACCGAGGCCGGCGAGGCCCTACGGCCCGCGCTGCACGCGTTGATGGAGTGGGGCGACCGGTACGCGGCCAAGGGCGACCCGCCGACGGTCCTCGCCCACGACTGCGGCGCCGAGCTGCACACGCGGGCCGTCTGCGCGCACTGCGGCGAACCGGTCGCCTTTGGCGGGAACACCCGCCTCCTCCGACTGGGCGCCGTCCACTGACGGCTCCCGTATCCCAGGTCACAACGGGGTCGGTTGCGATTTCCAACCCACTGGCGTACACCGGAATGAGCGAGTTGGATTTTCCAACCCTCAAAGAGGAGGCCGCCATGCGGGACGCAGTGATCGTCGACGCCGTCCGGACCCCGATCGGCAAGGGCAAGCCGGGTGGGGCGCTCGCCGGCGTGCACCCCGTCGACCTGCACGCCCACGCGATCCGCGCGCTGGTGGAGCGGACGGGAATCGACCCCGCCCTCATCGACGACGTGATCGGCGGAACGGTCGGGCAGATCGGCGAGCAGAGCTCCAACAACGCCCGATGGGCCGCGCTGGCCGCCGGGCTACCCGAGACCGTGCCCGCCGTGACGGTCGACCGTCAGTGCGGCAGCAGCCAGCAGGCGATCCATTTCGCCGCACAGGGCGTCATCAGCGGCGCGTACGACATCGCCATCGCCTCGGGCGTCGAGTCGATGAGCACGGTGCCCATCGGCAGCTCGTCCGCCGGGCGCGACGCCTCGGGGCCTGGCGTCGCCGCGCGCTACCCCGACGGGCTGGTGCCGCAGGGCATCTCCGCCGAGCTGATCGCGCAGCGGTGGAACCTCTCCCGTACCAGGCTCGACGAGTTCGCGGCCGAGAGCCACCGGCGCGCCGCCGCCGCCTGGGACGACGGCCGTTTCGACGCGGAGGTCTCGCCGGTCAAGGCGCCGTCGCCCGACGGCTCGGGCTCACTGGTCCAGGTCACCCGCGACCAGTCGATCCGGGCGGCGACGACGGTCGAGGTGCTCGCCGGCCTGAGGCCCGCGTTCCGCGCCGACGCGTGGACCGAGCGCTTCCCGGAGATCGACTGGCGCGTCACGGCGGGCAACTCCTCGCCGGTCAACGACGGCGCCGCCGCCGTCCTGATCACCGACGGCGACACCGCGCGCCGGCTCGGTCTGCGCCCGCGCGCCCGGCTGCACAGCTTCGCCGTCGTCGGGGACGACCCGTTGCTCATGCTCACCGGCGTGATCCCGGCGACCGAGAAGGTCCTGCGGCGGGCCGGCCTGCGCCTCGAGGACATCGACGCCTTCGAGGTCAACGAGGCGTTCGCGAGCGTGGTGCTGGCCTGGCAGGCCGAGACCGGCGCGGACCTCGCCAGGGTCAACGTCAACGGCGGCGCGACCGCGATCGGGCACCCGCTCGGCGCCAGCGGCGCCCGGCTGATGACCACGCTGCTGTCGGTGCTGGAGCAGACCGGCGGGCGCTACGGCCTGCAGACCATGTGCGAGGGCGGCGGCATGGCGAACGCGACCATCATCGAACGGCTCTGACGATCGAACGGCTCTGACATACATACCCCCGGCCAGGAGCCCGGGGGTCCGAAGGCCGGCCACTGCACACCACGGCGGACGCGAAGGCGGCGGACGCGGCGAGCAGCAGCCGGCCTTCGCCGTCGAACAGGGTGGCGAACTCCAGGACAGCCCCGTGGGCGTACTCGCGGACCCGGCCGGGTGAGCGTCGACGGATCGACGCCGAACCAGGCCGCGGGGGCGCCTGGTGCCTCGGGTCGGCCCAGGTGTCGGAGCAGCGGAGATCCAGGGCGCATCCGATCAGTGACCCCCGGCAGTGGGCACTTCGCGGTCGGGTCTACGGTCATGGCCGAAAAAGCACCTATTCACGCGAAATGCCCGCCTCCGACAGGGACAGCCGCCCCTATCCGGGCATTCCATCGGTTCGACCCCGCGAAGGCACCCATGGACAACGAGACCCCACGACGGCCGGCCGCCGACGGATGGCCAGCGGACGCGCCGCCCCCCACGGCCGCCGGCTGGGCACCCCCGACCGGACGGCCGGTCGCGACACCACCAAGCCCGAGCCAACCATTACCAGTCCCGCCGATCCCGATGGGCCCGCCCGGCCCATCGCCCTGGCCGCAGGCACCCGGCGGCCCCACGGCGCCCGGTTCTCCCCCACCGCCGGCCCCGCGCAGGCCGCCACGGCGCGGCGGTGTCGTGGCCCGCCGGGTGCTCGGCGCCGTGGTCGCGCTGGCCGTCGCCGGCGGGATTCGCTACGGCATCCACCAGGCCACCCACCACGGTGACCGCGACGACTCCTCCTACTCGTCGGACTCGTCGTCATCGGCCACCTTCGCCGTGGGCGGCTGCGTGAAGATCACCGTCCAGCCACGGGTGCTGGCGAGCAGCCCGCAGAACGGCGAGCTGAAGTCGCAGCCCGAGTACGGCGCGGTGAAGTGCACAGACAAGACCGCCTACGCCAAGGTCACGGCCTTGGATGTGGCCGACGCCGCCGCGGCGAACCCCCTCGGCGGCGCGTCCTCGGTGGCCGACGTCGGCTGCCCGCAGGACACCGACGAGATCGTCACGCTGACGAACAGCCTCAGCATCCAGAAGCGCACCGGCTGCCTGCGCAACCTCGCCGCGCCCCATCCGGGCGACGCGGGCGGAGGCGGCGGGCTGATTCGCGCTGGCGACTGCCTGCAGGTGTACGCGACCTACTCGAACAACCTCGCCGAGGTGCCCTGCACGGATGAGGAATGGACGGCGGGCGGCGTGAGCTTCGGCAAGGTGTGGTTCGGCAAGATCACCGGCCGGGTGGACGAGAAGGCCCAGTGCCCGCCGGAGGCGAGCTACTCCGTGGAGATCCAGGCCGCGAACCAGCGGATCCTCTGCGTGGCGAAGGATGGAGGCTGGCTGCCCGGCGTCGGCGACTGTGTCGACACGAACAGCTTCTACGCCGCCGATCCGGCCGCCGGCCCGGAACGTCGCCCCTGTACCGACCAGTACCTCGCCACCCAGGTCACCGCGCTGGTTCCCGCCGGCCAGCCCTGCCCGGCCGGCTCGTCCCCCAGCCGCCTGAGCGGCTACCTCCAGACCGCCTGCGGACGCCGCGTATAGACCGCGGAACACGACCGACCGGGCCCGCGACCAGCCGGCGACCGGCCGCGACCAGACCGCGACCGGGCCGCCACCAGGCCGCGACCGGCCGACGGCCGGCGAGTGGCCGAGCGGCGCCGACCACTCGCCCGCCCATCCAGAAGATCGTCGGGACTGTATCGACATCCGAGCTCGGAGCCTCCGCCAGTTCGGATCCCGGTACAGTTCCGCCGATCAAGCTCACAGCTAGGATCATGCGGTGGTTCCTACGTCGAGCTGGCGAAACGACCGGGCATGACGAGCGCCGTCGAGATCTACACGGACGGGGCGTGTAAGGGCAACCCCGGGCCCGGCGGCTGGGGCGCGGTCCTGCGCTACGGACGCCACGAGAAGACGATCTGTGGCGGCGAGCCGAACGACACGACCAACAACCGGATGGAGCTGCTTGCCGCCATCCGGGCGCTGGAGGCACTCACCCGGCCGTCGGTCGTCAGGATCAACACCGACAGCCAGTACCTGCGTAACGGAATCACCGGATGGCTGCAGCGCTGGAAGAGCAACGGCTGGCAGACGAAAGAGAAGAAGGCCGTCAAGAACGTCGACCTCTGGCAGAGGCTCGATTCCCTGGTCGGGCAGCACCAGATCGAATGGGTGTGGGTCAAGGGGCACGCGGGCAACCCAGGCAACGTCCTCGCCGACCAGCTCGCGAACCGTGGACTCACGGAGGCCCGCCAGCGATCACCCTGATGACCGGATTCCCCCGCCGTCCCGGATCAGGCCGGCCAGCAGGTCGTCATAGGCGGACAGGGGTGGGATCACGACAGACGGGTCCTTGCCCGCGTCATCCCACCGCCGTACCGCCGCGGCGTCCTCGGCGTAGGGACCCGCCCGGAACGCGGTCAGCTCGTCGCCCTCGAACGGGCCGCCCTGCATCGCCAGCGTCCGGCGGGAGATCGGCGAGAGGATGTCGTAGTAGCCCGGGTCGACGACGCAGAGATAGCGCTTCGCGTCGACGTGCAGCCGCACCGGTTCGGTCACCTCCGGTCCGAACCAGCGGGACAGCCAGGCGGCCCCGGTGATCTCGTGTCGGATGTCGTCGCCGCGGGCGAGCGCGGCGGCCGAGTCACGGTCCAGCATGTGCCCGACGTCGTGCAGCAGGGCGGCGGCGACCAGCGCGGGCGCCGCGCCGGCGGCGACCGCGCACGCCGCGGTCCGCAGCGAATGCCCGGCCACCGAGACCGCCTCGCCCAGGTACTCCGACGAGCTCGCCGCGTCGAACAGCGCGTGGACGGCCGCGAGCGCCTCAGCCGGAGCCGCGCCGTCGGGGCTCACCGGTCCGCCGCCGGTCGGGCCCGCGCTCATCGGGTCGGATCTCATCGGGTCGCCACTCATCGAGCCACCGCCGGCGCGGTCGCCGGCGATGCCGCCGCCGCCTTCCGTGCCGCTGGCGCGAACGCGCCCGACGCGCCCGACGCGTCTGAGGCGTCTGAGGCGTCTGAGGCGACGCGCGCCCGGCGGCTGACACCGGCGCCATCGCGGCGCAGCACCTCGAGCGTGCCGCGCAGGCCGTCCATGTCCACGTAGACGCCCTGCAGGTGACGCCCGCCGCCGGCCGGGTCCGGCTGGAAGGCCGTCCGCCCGTGCAGCACCCGGGTGTTGTCGAAGATCAGGCAGTCGCCGGGCGCCAGCCGCAGCGTGATCGCCAGGTCGGGCGCCTCGACCACGGCGGCGAAGGCGGCGAGCGCCCGGTAGACCTCGCCCACCCGGTCGGGGGGCACGTCGGGCGGCTGCAGGGCCCGGTCGTTCCAGCGGACCTGAGCCACGGCGCCCTCGTCGTCGATCGCGATGACCGGCGCGCGGGCGGTCAGGATCGTCGTCGGCCCGTCGTAGCGAAAGGGCAGCCAGACCTGGGTGAGCGTGTCGAACGCGGCCGCGTCGACGTCACGCAGTCGGCTCGCCGCGGCGAAGCCGTCGACGAGCGTGGTGTCTCCGCCCGCGCCGGCGGCGCGCAGGCAGTGCAGAAGCTGCACGGTCGGCACCGGGTCGCGGTAGGGGTTGTCGGTATGTGGCGCGAGGGCGACGCCCGTGTAGGCGAGGTGCTCCGGGTCAACCTCGCTGCGAACGTCGAAAAGCCTGCCGTAGTTCGTCTCCCGGACGAACCCAAAGGTGCGGGCGACCGTGAGCACCATGCCGGCCCGCGCGGGCACCTCGGTGAGGATCGCCGCGCCCAGCGCCGAGACCGCGCCGAGTGTGGTCATCATGGCGACCGGGGAGCGCAGGTAGGCATCCCAGGCCACCCGTGGCGGCCCGGCGGGCAGGTCGGTGGCGGTCCACGGCACCCGGCCGCTCTCGGACTGGTCCCCCGTCCGGGCCGCTCGCCCCGGGGCGCTGCGCTCCAGCCAGTCCAGCTCGAACGTCGACCGATGGCCGTCGGGCGCGAACACGACCGTCAACCGGCCGTCCGTCAGCTCGTGGTACTCGACGGCGGTGTCCGCGAACAGCCGCGCCACCCGCGCGGACCCCACCAGACGCTGCCCGGTTCCCGGGTGCCGGCACTCGGCACAGCCGCATGCGTCGCGCAGCCACAGCGCCGGCAACTCCAGATCGTCAACCGTCAGTACGCCGACCGGTCCCGCCAGGCTCATCGCCCCAGCATCTGCCCGCGCCACGACCGGATGATGACGTCATCCTGAACCGCCGCGAACACCCTGCTGACAACTTCAGCTCGCCGAGTTCGGCGCGGGGAGCAGGAGGTCGACGTTGCGGTCGAGGCGGGTGCCGGCACCGGAGCCGCCGCCCGGGTCCGGGTCGGCGTCGTTCCCGGGCCGGCGCTGCCAGTAGTTGGCGGCCAGCTCGCGCGACAGCGACGCCAGCGCCAGCGGGTCGACCGGGCCAGCGCCGCCGGACGTGGCGGTCACGGTGCCGGTCGTGCCGGTCGTGCCGGTCGTGCCGCGCGTGCTCGTCGCGCCGGTCGCGCTCGTCGCGCTGGTCTGCGCGAACGGGCCGAACTGGGTGTGGTCGGACGTCGCGGGCGCGGCGGTGTCGAGGACGGTGGCGACGAACGACAGGGTGCCGTCGCCGTTGTCGTACAGCTCGACGAGACGGGACTGCTGCGGCCAGTCGATGTGCGACGCCGTGGTGATCTCCCAGAATCCGCCGGGGAACGGGCTCCCGGCGGGGCGGGCGTAGGGCGTGACGGTGTGCCGGTGGGTGTGGCCGTTCACCCAGCCGACGACGTTGGGGTACCGCAGCAGCAGGTCGCGCACCCGCCCGGCGAGCACGCGCGGCCCGCCGGCCGGGGACTCCTGGTCGTTGACCAGCGTCTCCAGCGGATGGTGACTGAACAGGATGAACAGGCAGTCCGGCCCGGCGCCGGTGGCGACTGTCCCGTCGGCACCCAGCCAACGGGTGGAGCCCGCCCGCAGCGTCGACTCCAGCCAGGCGAACTGGGTCTCGTCCAGCGAGCCCTGCCAGCCACCGTTCGGGTTGACGGTGTCCAGCACCACGCCGACCACGGGCACCTGGGACCCTTCGCCATCCTGGCCGGCGGCGGCCGCCACCAGGCCCGCGATGTCGAAGGTGTAGTAGGCCGTGCCGTCCTTGAGATTCGTCTCGGTGTACCCGTGACCCACCGGGCGGCCGCGGGTCTCGAAGTGCGCGGCGACGTGCTCGTCTCGCCGGACAGACCGCCTTCGCGGGTCCGCCGGCACGGTCCTGCCCGGGCCGGCGAGAAGCGCGGCGAAGCCCGCCGGGTCGCCCGTGTCGATCGCCAACCCGATCGCGGCGACGTCGGCGTCGGGGGCGAGATCGACGATCTTCAGGCCACCGGTGGCCAGGTCAGTGATCACGTCGATGGGAACCGCGGTACCCGAGACCAGGTTGTCGTGGTTGCCGAGCGCGGTGTACCAGGGGATCGACAGGCCGGTGGCGGCGAACGCGCGCCGGGCGGCGTCGATCACGCCGGGCGCCGCCGGGTAGCCGTAGTGGGCCCGCGGCAGGTCGTCGGCCTGGCCGGGCGGGGTGCCGTCCGGGTGCCAGTACCGGACGTCGTAGCGGACGTCGTCGGCGACGCCGTCGTATCGGTCCGGGGTGCCCGAGTCGACCTGGACCGGCCCGCCACCGTCGAGGACGTCGCGGTACCAGGCCAGCTCGTTGGCCTGGCAGTTGTCCGTCGCGTCGCCGGTGACGATCGCGAAGGCGATCGGCGCGCCCCCCGGGGCGGCCGCCAGCGCGTTCACCGTCTGGACCATCGCCTCGACGACGTGCGCGGTGAACGGCTCCTGCGGCCGGTATGCGCCGAGTTCGACCACCACCTCCCAGAACGGCGAGTCCGGGTCGCCGGCCCGCTCCAGGAACTCGGCCCGGGCCGGCGACTGGTGATCCACGACGTGCAGGTCGGACAGATGCGCGAACCGCGCGAGCGACCGCCGACCGGGCCGCGTGCCCGCCGGCCCCACCACCGGTTCGACCAGCTCGGTCCGCACCAGCTGCGGCTCGCCGGGGCCGGCGACCAGCGGCCGGTAGCCGCCGGGGCCCGGCGCGCCGCGCACGAGCCGGCGGTCGCGGGTGGTCACCGGTTGGGAACCCGCGGACCCGGATGCCGCGTTCGGCCCGGCGACGGCCGGCTCATCCCAGGACTCCACCATCGCCGCCTCAGGCGTCGGCCGGTGGCCACGACCCCCGGTTGGCTGTGGATTCCATCATGAACCCGCAGGTAACCGGATGCCCAGTGGCAAACCTCGCACCCGGCCCACCTGGGCCAGCCAGGTTCACCGGGCTAACCGGCTCACCGGGGCCGGCGGGCGTCAGGGGCGGAGGAGTTCCGTTTCGATCAGGCGGCGGGAGCGCGCGGCCGGCGGAGCCGTGCGGACGGCGAGCTCGAAGATCGCGATGCTGAAGGCGACGACGACGGCGATGTCGACCCAGAACGGGATGACGGCCAGACCTCCGCCGAACTGGCCGAGCCACGAGATGACGGTCAGGCCACCCAGCCACGGCAGCAGCCACAGTGCCGAGCGCCATTCCAGCGCCGGCCAGCGCCCCGCCGGTTGGGTCGCCCGGTAGCCGGCGAAGAGCACGAGCCCGGCGATGATTCCCACGGCCAGCTTCTGGTCGTTCTCCCAGCCGGCCCAATAGACGATCAGATTCGACGTGGCGAACGCGATCCGGGTCAACAGGGCGGCCGTTGGCAGCCGATAAGGGCGTGGCCGGTCGGCATCGGCGTGACGCAGCACCATCAGGGAAATAGGCGCGAAGGCATAGGTCAGAAACGTCGCAGAACTGATGAGCGTCACCAGCTGCTGCCAACCCGGGAACGGCAGGAACATCACCAGTCCAATGCCATACGCGAGAAGAATAGCCAGGACCGGGGTGCCACGACGGTCAAGTCGCGTCAACCCGCCCGGAAGATAGCCGGCCCGGCCAAGCGAGTAGGCCAGCCGTGCCGAGGTGCCGACATAGATCAGCGCGGTACCACCCGGCGAGACCACCGCATCGATGTAGAGCAGCACCGCCAGCCAGGTGAGCCCGAGCCCGGTCGCGATCGTCGCATAGGGCCCGTAGTCGCCCGCCCCGACCGGGTGCCCCCAACCCCCGGCGATCAGCGCCGGGTCGAGCGCCCCCAGGAAGGCGACCGCGAGCAGCAGGTAGAGCGCCGTGCCGAGCAGCGTCGCGAGGATCACCGCGCGTGGGATGTCCCGGCCCGGATCGCGCGCCTCGCCGCCCATCTGGATGGCCTGCTCGAAGCCCTGCAGCGCGAACACGACGCCGGCCGGCAGCGCCGCGAAGATCCCGTGCGCGCCGAACGGGGCGAAGCCGCCGCCGGCGTGGAAGTTTCCCGGCGTGAACGCGACCGCCAGCAGCGTGCCGACGGTCAGCACCGGGATCAGGAACTTCCAGACGACCGTGACGGCGTTCGTGTCCGCGAGCCGCCGCACGCCCAGGACGTTGATGACCGTGAACAGCCCGAGCGCGCCGGCTCCGAGGGCCAGTCCCTTCCCGGACARCGTGCCGTCCGGTTTGACCAGCCCCGGCCAGACGTTGTTCAGGTAGGACAGCGCCGCCTCGGCCTCGATCGGCGCGAGCGCCACTGCCTGGATCCAGGCGAGCCACCCGGCGACGAACCCGGCCAGGGGGCCGAGCGCCAGCTGGGTATAGCGCGCGCTGCCGCCGGCGACCGGATACGCGGCGCCCAGCTCGGCGTGTACCAGCGCCAGGCCGATGATCAGGATGCCGGCCAGCACCCAGGCCACCAGCGACGCGGGCCCGGCGACCCGGGCGGCCGTCAGCGCGCCGAGCAACCAGCCGGAGCCGATGATCGACCCAAGCGAGACGAACGTCAGCCCGAGCAGGCCCAGATGCGGCGTCATCCTCCCGGCGTGCGGCGGCATATCCACCAGATCCTGATCCGACAGCCCAAGCCGCGAGGCCCGCCGGCCTGGGCCCGGTGGCCGCGGTATTTCGGTTCCACCGCGCCGCGTGGCCGGTTCTCTCCCGTAAATAGCCGACGCCCCCACTTTCCAGAAGTCCCGCCGTTCGAAGTACCGCCGCTCGAAGCCCCGCCGCTCAGTGTCTGGCGAACCTTCTTGGGCCGCCCACCGGAGAACGGCGACGGGATTTCCGGCAAACACCCCTCGGCGGCCCGGAAAGACGCATACCAACAGGGGCGAAAACCGAATGACAGGATCACCCCTGTCGGGAAGAATGCCCGCATGCTGCTGACCCTGACCACGACCGCGCGTCCCGCGACCGATCTCGGGTTCCTGCTGCACAAGCATCCCGGCCGGGCACAGCGGTTCGACACGGCGGCGGGCAGCGCGCACGTCTTCTACCCCGAGGCGACCGAGGAGCGCTGCACGGCGGCGCTGCTGCTCGACATCGACCCGGTCGGACTGGTCCGCGGCAAGGGCGGGGGCCCGGGCGGCCGCGGCGCCGGGCCGGAGGCCCACTACGTCGACGACCGGCCGTACGCGGCCTCCAGCCTGCTCGCGGTCGCGATGGCGGCCGTCTTCTCCACGGCGATGGCCGGGATCTGCAAGGCCCGTCCGGAGCTGGCCACGACGCCGATCCCGCTGGAGATCCGGGTCCCGGCGCTGCCCTGCCGGCGCGGCGGGGCGCCCCTGGCCGAGCGCCTGTTCGCGCCGCTCGGCTGGCGGGTCGCCGCCGTCTCCGCCCCGCTCGACCCGCTGTTCCCGGAGTGGGGCACGGCCGCGCACCACGACGTGACGCTCACCGGGACGGCCCGGCTGGCCGACGCGCTCACCCAGCTCTACGTCCTACTGCCGGTCCTCGACGACGGCAAGCACTACTACGTCGGCCGCGACGAGATCGACAAGCTGGTGCGCGAGGGCGCGACCTGGCTGCCGGACCATCCCGAGCGCCACCTCATCGCCCGCCGCTACCTCGCCCACCGGGCCGGCCTTGCCTCCGCCGCGCTGGCCCGCCTCGGCGGCGTCGAGGACATCCCCGACGAGGGCGTCTCCACCGGCTTCGAGCCAGGCCCGCTCGCCGCCGCCGAGGCCGAGACCGGCGCCGCGATCACCCAGGCCGGCGCCGCGATCACCGAGCCCGGCCTCGAGATCGCCGAGCCCGGCGCCGAGATCAGCGTTCCCGACGCCGTCGGTGAGACGGCCGCGGTGCCGGTGGAGGCGCCGCGGCCGCCGTCGCTGGCCATGCTGCGGCGCCAGGCGATCCTTGACGTGCTGCGGGCCGCAGGCTCGCGCACCGTCGCCGACCTTGGCTGCGGCGACGGAAAGCTCGTCGGGGACCTGCTCGCCGACCCGCGCTTCACCGAGATCGTCGCGGTCGACGTCTCGCACCGCGCCCTGGAGCTCGCCGCCCGCAGGCTGCGGGTGGACCGGCTACCCGATCGGGTGCGGGCACGGCTGCGGCTGGTCGCGTCGTCGCTGACGTACCGGGACGCCCGGATCGCGGGCCTCGACGCGGCCGTGCTCAGCGAGGTCGTCGAGCACGTCGACCCGCCGCGGCTGCCGGCGCTCGCCGCCGCCGTCCTCGGCGAGGCCCGGCCACGGCTCGTCGTGATCACCACCCCGAACGTCGAGTACAACGTCCGCTACGAGGGGCTGGCGCCGGGTGCGCCGCGGCACCGCGACCACCGGTTCGAGTGGACGAGGGAGGAGTTCGCCGGCTGGGTCAAGGACCTCGTCGGTCGCTATCCCTACTCCGCCCGCATCGAGGGGGTCGGCGCCGCCGACCCCGAGCTCGGCGCGCCCACCCAGCTCGCCGTGCTGGAAAGGATCGGTTGAGCCGCCATGACTCACACCAGCGACTCCGGCTCCGACTCCCTCTCCGCGAGCGAGCCGACCGTGATCACGGTTCCCGAGGTCTGCCTCGTGGTGCTGGTCGGCGCGTCCGGCGCGGGGAAGTCGACGTTCGCCCGCACCCACTTCCGGCCGACGCAGGTGCTCTCGTCGGACTTCTGCCGCGGGCTGGTCGCGGACGACGAGAACGACCAGGCCGCGACCGGCGACGCGTTCGACGTGCTGCGCTACATCGCCGGGAAGCGGCTCGCCGCGGGCCGGCTCACCGTCGTGGACGCGACGAACGTCCAGCGGCACGCCCGCCAGTCCCTCGTCGAGCTGGCCCGCGAGCACGACGTCCTGCCGGTGGCGATCGTGCTCGACCCGCCCGAGCGGGTCTGCCTGGAGCGCAACGCCGCCCGGCCCGACCGCGACTTCGGCGCGCATGTGATCCGGCGCCAGCGCGCCGACCTGCGCCGGTCGCTGCGCGGCCTCACCAGGGAGGGCTTCCGGCACGTCCACGTGCTGAGCTCGGTGGCGCAGGCCTCGGCGGCGACCATCGCCTACACCAGGCTGTTCAGCGACCTGCGCCACGAGACCGGCCCCTTCGACGTGATCGGTGACGTCCACGGCTGCCGCGCCGAGCTCGAGGCGCTCCTCGCCGAGCTCGGCTACGAGCCGCGCCACGACGAGGCCGGCCGCCCGGTCGGCGCCCGCCACCCGTCGGGCCGGCGCGCGGTGTTCGTCGGCGACCTGGTCGACCGCGGCCCGGACACACCGGGCGTGCTGCGCCTGGCGATGGGCATGGTCGCCGACGGCGACGCCTTCGCCGTGTGCGGCAACCACGAGAACAAGCTGGTTCGTGCCCTGCGCGGGAAGAAGGTGACGGTCTCGCACGGGCTCGCCGAGTCGCTCGCGCAGCTCGACGCCGAGAGCGCCGAGTTCCGCGACGAGGTGGCCCGGTTCTGTGACGGGCTGGTCGCGCACTATCTCTTCGACGGCGGACGGCTGGTCGTCGCGCACGCGGGGCTGAAGGAGGCCTACCACGGCCGCGCGTCGGCTCGCGTCCGCTCGTTCGCGCTGTACGGGGACACCACGGGCGAGACCGACGAGTACGGCCTCCCGGTGCGCTACCCGTGGGCGAACGAGTACCGAGGCACCGCGACCGTCCTCTACGGCCACACCCCCATCCCTGAGCCGGAATGGGTCAACAACACCCTCTGTCTGGACACCGGCTGCGTCTTCGGCGGCCGGCTGACCGCGCTGCGCTACCCAGAGCGGGAACTGGTCACGGTCGCGGCCACCCGCGTCCACTTCACCCCGGCCCGCCCGCTGGCCGAGCCCACCTCGACGGCGGGCCCGGCCAGGCCAGTCGAGGCGGCGGACCCGGCCGGCTCCGCGGGCCCGGCCAGGCCAGTCGAGATGGCCGACCCGGCGTCCGCCGAGGTGCTGCTGGCGCCGGCCAGCCTGGCGGGGGTGCGGCCCGGCGCGCACCGGGCCGGCGACCTGCTGGACATCACCGACGTGCTCGGCCGGCGGGCGGTCGAGACGCGGCATGGCGGGCGCGTGCAGATCCAGGCGGAGAACGCGCTGGCGGCGCTGGAGGTGATGAGCCGGTTCGCGGTCGACCCGCGCTGGCTGGTCTACCTGCCGCCGACGATGAGCCCGCCACCCACGTCGCCGCTGCCCGGCTATCTGGAGCACCCCGCCGAGGCGTTCGAGACCTACCGGGCCGACGGCGTCGACGACCTGCTGTGCGAGGAGAAGCACATGGGGTCGCGGGCGGTCGCGGTCGTCTGCCGGGACGAGGCCGTCGCCGCGGCCAGGTTCGGCGCGGCTGGCGGCACCGACGCGGCCACCGGCGCGGCCACGGGCGCGGTCGTCACCCGCACCGGCCGGCCGTTCTTCTCTCCCGAGCTGACCGAGGAGCTGCTCGGCCGGCTGCGGGCGGCCGTGGCGGCGGCCGGGCTGTGGGACGAGCTGGGTGCCGACTGGCTGGTGCTCGACGCGGAGATCATGCCGTGGAGCGCCAAGGCCAGCGAGCTGCTCTCCCGGCAGTACGCGGCGGCCGGCGCCGCCGCCCGGGGCGCGCTGCCGGTCGCGGTCTCGGCCCTCGCGACGGCCGCCGCGCGCGGGATCGACGTGTCCGACCTGCTGGCGACGACCCAGGACCGGCTCGACAACGCGACGGCGTTCACCCGCGCCTACCGGCGCTACTGCTGGCCGGTCGACGGCCTGGCGGGCGTGCGGATCGCCCCGTTCATGCTGCTCGCCAGCGGTCCCGCGGGCCGGGCTACTCCCGGGACGACGTACGTCGACCGGCCGCACGACTGGCAGCTGGCGATCGCCGACCGCCTCGCCGCGGCCGACCCCGACCTCGTCGCGACCACCCGGCGGATCCCGGTGCGGGCGGACGACCCGGCGTCGGTCGGCCGCGCCGTCGACTGGTGGGAGGAGCTGACGGCCGAGCGGGCCGGCGGCGAGGGGATGGTGGTGAAGCCCGCGGCCGGGCTGGCGCGCGGCCGGCGCGGCCTCGTCCAGCCGGGCGTCAAGGTCCGCGGCCGGGAGTATCTGCGGATCGTCTACGGCCCGGACTACCTGCGCCCCGAGCATCTCGACCGCCTGCGCTCCCGCGGCCTGGGCCGCAAGCGCTCGCTGGCCTTCCGCGAGTACGCCCTGGGCCTGGAGGCCCTGGAACGCGCCGCCGCGGGCGAGCCGCTCTGGCGCGTTCACGAATGCGTCTTCGCCGTCCTCGCGCTCGAGTCCGAGCCGGTGGACCCCCGGCTGTGACGCCGCCAGTGCCCGGTCGCTACAGCGGCTCAGGTGGGACGGCCGCGTACTGCCTGGCGAGCGCGCGCAGGACGGGATGATCGGTGGGCCAGTGGACGTCGTCGATCGCCGCGACCGGACGCACACCGGTCGCGGCGTTCGTGGCGAACACCGCGTCCACATGCGGCAGGTCGGCGAGCGTGACCGCGGCCGTCACCGGCTCCTCTGCGCGTGCCTGGTTGAGGAGCCGCATCGTGACGCCCGGCAGGCATTCGGCGCTGGGCCACAGCACGCGGTCGCCGGTGACGAATCCGAGGTTGGACGTCGTCGCCTCGGACAGGACGCCGCCCGCGTCGGTGAACACCGCGTCGTCGAAGCCGGCGCGCTGGGCGGCGCGCCGCAGGCGCACGGCGCCGAACAGCCCGACGTGCTTGACCTCCGGCAGGTCACGCCGGTACCACGCGGACCGCAGGCGCAGCCCAGGGCCGGGCGGTGGAGCCACGGGCCGAGTGGTGACGAGGACGCGCGGCACCGCATCGGCGCCGGGACGGCCGAGCCCCAGGTCCGGGTCGAAGACGGTGACGCGGACGACGACCGGCGCCGTGACGCCGGCGACGGCGTGGCGGACCAGGTGGCGGACCCGGTCGGGGTCGAGGTCGGCGTCGAACAGCTGGCGGCAGTCGCGCACCAGGCGCTCCAGGTGCAGCGACAGGCCCCGCGCCCGGCCGTCGGTCACCTCCATCGAGGTGAAGTGCCCGTAGTTGACGAGCGCGAGCGTCTCAAGCTGGGCGACGTCCACCGCGACGCCGTCGAGCTCCGCCATGCCGCCAGTGTGGCATCCGGCCGCCGGCGCCGACCCGGGACGACGAGGTCAGAGCACCTCCTCCGGCACGCCGAACTGCTTGCTGTAGCGGGCAGTTCGCTGCCGGACCGCGGCCAGGTCCAGCGCGGTGTCGGCGAAGGTGTACTCGTGGCCGCCCCACCGCTCACGCGGATTGTCGCGCAGGAACCCGGCGATCCGCGCCTCGGCGTCGTCGGTCAGCTCGAACCCGAACGCGCCGTAGATCGCCCGGGCGGTACCCAGCGGGTCGGCCATCAGATCGCGGAACTGGACGTCGACCACCTGCTCGGACCGGATCGTGCCGTCGAGGCGAGCCTCGGCGCTGCGTTCCAGGCCGTCGAGGATCAGCTCGGAGAACTCCGGCCCGAGCTMGGCCACCCGCACGTCGTCGCTGTACAGGCGGCGCAGGTGGAACAACATGCTGGCGGTGGAGGCCATGACCCGGGCCGGGTCGCGGTGGGTCTGCACCAGCAGGGCGCCCGGGTACTCGGCGAGCAGCTGCGGCAGCGTCCACACATGCGCCGGCGACTTCACCAGCCAACGCTCGCCAGGATGCTCGCTCTGCAGCAGCTCCAGGTAGCGGCGGTGCCAGACGTAGGCGGCCGCGTGGTGGCCGTCGCGGACGGCGTCGTGCAGCAGCCAGTCCAGGTAGGCGGGGATGTGGAACTGGGTCGGGAAGATCACGCTGACGAAGGAGCCGCCCGCGATGCGGGAGCATTCCTGGGCGAGCCGGGCGCCGAGCTGGTGAACGGCGCGGAACTCCGGGATCACCTGATCGACGAGCTCGAAGGTCGCGTCGACCTGGGCGATGCGCGGGTCGGTCAGGTAGGTCTCGGTCCGCGGCGGCGGCAGCGGGAGGTCGACCTCCCAGGTAAGCGGCGCCCGGTGGGCCGCGTCCTGGGCGAGCACGTCGTGCAGCATCGTCGTGCCGGTGCGGGCCTGCCCGACGATGACGATCGGCGGGGTGATGCCGCGTTCCCGGATCTCCGGGTGGGCGCGATGATGGTCGACGACGCGTAATCGCGTCGTCAGGTAGTTCGCCTGCTCGCTGGCCACGATGGCCCTACCGAGCTCGCTGAGCCGGGCCTCGGCCTCCAGGCTGGCCAGGAGCCTGGCGAGGGCGTCGCGCCAGAGGTCGCCACCGAACAGTTCGTCATCCCCGAAATCGGAGAGCCCGGTGGCGTCCCGCGCCCCGGCCAGCAGATCGTCGACGTTCACGCCGTCGCCTCCGTACTCGTCGTCACCGTTGCCGTCCGCCGTCCCACCGCCACCGCCACCGACGGCCGACGCCGCCGGCCGGCGGCGCGGCACGGCACGGCCCGGCGGGCCATCGAGCGATGAATGTGACGTGCGGCACAGCGGATTAAGATCCCGACCTCACGCGATGTCAAGCGCGCGGTCGACGCGGTCGACATGGCGGACGCCGCCGACGCGAACCGGCGATCCCGCGACAGCGCCCGCCGCCGGGTTCTCGCCATGTCGCCACCACCACGGCAGCATTCGTGTCAGCACCACCCGACGGCACAGGCAAATACCAAAGAAGGCGTTCAAGAAAGCATGTCTGGACACACCTTCGGCGGCGATTTCTTGTCACGCAGGCAAGTCGCGAAGCTGTCACCATCGGGCCGCTGACCAGCGAAAAGTGTCGCCTCTCCGTCAACTCCAGGTGCGTTCGATGTCCGCTCGACGTCATTTCTTGGCGCATTGTCGAGCGCTCACGTATCAATGAGCTCGTCGAGGTTCAGAGGCAACAGAACCACCAAGGATGTGTCACCATGTCGAGCACCGTCTCCGATTCGGAAATCGAGCTGTACTCCGCTCTTGCCCTGGGCGCCGGGCCGGACGTCGCGGCGCTGCGCGCCACAGTCCGCGGCGTGGTTCTCGAGCCGGGCGACGCGGGCTGGGACGAGGCGCGCGGCACCTACAACCTCGTGCTGGACCAGCGCCCGGCGCTGGTCGTCGTTCCCGCGGACGCCGAGGACGTCGCGGCCGTGATCCGGTACGCGGGCCGCTACGCGCTGCGGGTCGTCCCGCAGCGCACCGGCCACAACGCCGAACCGCTCGGCGACCTGGCGGGCGCGATCCTGCTGCGGACCGACGCGATGCGCGACGTCCGCATCGACGCCGCGCGCCGCCGCGCGCTGGTGGGCGCCGGCGCCAAGTGGGCGGACGTCGTCCCGCCGGCCTCCGAGCTGGGTCTTGCCGCCCTGCACGGCTCCACTCCGGACGTGAGCGTCGTCGGCTACACCCTCGGCGGCGGCCTCGGCTGGTACGCCCGCGCGCTCGGGCTCGCGTGCAACAGCGTCACCGGCATCCAGGTCGCGACCGCGGACGGGGTGCTGCGATGGGTCGACCCGGACGTGGAGCCAAAGCTGTTCTGGGCGCTGCGCGGCGGCGGTGGCAACTTCGGCGTGGTCACCGCGATCGAGTTCAGGCTTTACCCCGTCACCGACGTCTACGCCGGCGTGCTGTTCTTCCCCTGGGAGCGCTCGGCCGAGGTGCTGCGCGCCTGGGAGGCCTGGACCCGGACCGTGCCCGACGAGATGACCTCCGTCGGCCGGATCATGCAGTTCCCGCCCTTCCCCGAGATCCCCGAGCCACTGCGTGGCAAGGCGTTCGTCCTGGTCGAGGGTGTGTTCCTCGGCGACGAGAAGACCGGTGCTCGGCTGATGGAGCCGCTTCGCCGTCTCGGGCCGGTCCTCGACACCTTCGCGACGGTTCCGCCCGCCGGGATCGCCGAGTTGCACATGGACCCGCCGCAGCCGATGCCCTACCAGGGCGACAGCATGGTGCTGGCTGACGTGACCCCGGCCGACATCGACCGCTTCGTCGACGCCATAGGTCCCGGCTCGGGCTCGCCGCTGGTCAGCGTCGAGATCCGCCACCTCGGCGGGGAGCTGGACCGGGTGCGGCGCGGCAGCGGTGCGCTGTCCCGGATGCCCGGCGGGTACATCCTCTTCGGCGTCGGAATCGCTCCCGACCCCGCGAGCGTCCAGGCGGTCCGCCAGTGGCTCGCGACGATGAAGGAGTCGCTGCGCGGCCAGGCCGGCGGCCTCTACCTCAACTTCACCGAGAAGACGGTGGACCCGGCCCAGCTCTTCCCGGCGGACGTCTACCAGCGCCTGCGGGCGGTGCGGGCGAGCGTCGACCCGCGCGGCCTGATCCGCGCCAACCACGAGATCCCGGCCGCCCGCGGCTGAGCGCCGGCGCAGGCGCCGGCCCCGTCCGTCCGGCTGGCCGTGTCGTCGCCCGGCCAGCCGGGCCCGCCCTGCCCCCGCGGGACTCGCCTGGGGCGGAGTCAGTCCACCCCAGGCGGCCACCCCCGAGCAGACTCCGCTACGGGCGGGTGGCGACCGTCAGCAGGACGACGGAGTCCTCGATGGCGGCGAGGGCGTGCCGCTCGGGTGGGATGGTGACATGGTCGCCGGCCGCGCCGTCCCAGGCCCGCTGGCCCGCGGTGAGCCGGACGCGGCCGCGCAGCACCTGGAGGGTGGCCTCACCGGGGCTCTCGTGCTCGGCGAGCTCATGGTTCGCCAGCAGGGCGAGGATCGTCTGGCGCAGAGAGTGTCCCTGTCCGCCGTGCAGCGTGTGGGCGGCCCGGCCGGCGTGGGCCTGGCGTGCCCGGGCCAGTTGTTCCTCGGCGATCGCGGTCAACGAGGTCGTCTCCATCGCGGTTCCCCACCTCACAGGTAGTTGGGCTCGTTCGGTCACGCTGCGGCGAGCAGGAAGACGCCGCCCGCGAGGAGAGTCGCCACCTTGGCCGTCTCGAGGGCGACGTAGACGTGGTGAGCCGACGAACGAGGCAGGTCCTGGCCGGCGAGAACCGCGTCGGAGCGCCGGGCCAGCCGTGGGCGGACGACGGCCAGCTGGGTGGCGAGGACGCCGACGGCCACCGCGAGAACGACGATGGCGGCCAGGCGAGGGGGGTCGAGCGCCAGGACGACGACGACAGCTCCGGCGAGCGCGGCCTCGACCGTGTTGAGTGCCCGGAACACGAGCCGGCCGATGCCGAGCCCGATGGGCACGGTCACCCCCGGGGCGCGGAACTTCAGCGGCGCTTCGAGGAACGAGATCGCCAGCACCATGCCCAGCCACACGAAGGTGACCGCGACAGCTACCGACTCCCCAGCACTCATGATCTTCCTCCAACGGGGACCAGGTGGGCGACGCACAGGTCCGGCTCGGCGAACGCCTCCAGCCGGTCCACCGTGAGCGGTGCATCCCAGGTGTCCAGGGCGCCGCGCATCACGCCAAGATGAACCGGGCACACGACCTCGGCCCGGGTCTCGGTCAGCTCGAGAAACGGGCAGTGCCGCAGCCGGACCGGCGGGGCGGAGTCGGCGTCCGTGCCGGCACCGGGCGGCTCGGGGGCGAAGCCCAGGTCGTCGAGCAGGCGGATCAGCCGCCCGACCGATCGCCCCCAGCCCGGGGCGTCCGCGGCGTCGACGGCGGCGGTGGGCACGGTCGAGGCGGCCCGCCGCCCCCAGGCCCGACCGGCCTCGATGGCGCGCACGGCCGGGTCGGGGCCGGCGGCCAGGCTCTCGGTGAGAATCTCGGCGAGGACCCGGAAGTGGCGCGGCCCGCCCGGATCCATTCCTCGCACCGCTCGGAAGAACGCGCGTGGCCGGCCCGGCCGGTGGCTCTCGGACGGCGCCCGCTCGACCTGCCCGTTCGCGACCAGCGTGTCCAGGTGGAACCGGACGGTGTTCGGATGGACGCCCAGCTCGTCGGCGATCTCGACGATCCCGCGTGATGCCCCCGTCGCCCTGAGCGCCCGCAGTACATCCAGCCGCCGGCTGTCCGGCGACGAGCCGTCGCGGCGGTCCCGCTCGCCGTTGTTCGCCACAGCCGGTACTTTACACAAGTCAGACTTGTAAAAACCAGGGCTGGAGGACAGAAATGACCCGGGATCCGAGAACCCCGCGGGGACGCACCACCACCCTTCTCCCCCGCGTCCTGGTCAACACGGGCGATCTCGCGGCCGGCGTCGGCGAGCCGGCCGTGGCGGGCGCCGTCTGGAAACTGCCAGCCAGCGAGCGCGACCTGGATTCCAACATCATCGCTCTGCCGCCAGGCGGGACCATAGAGGAGCACGTCGGCCCGGACGTCGATGTGCTCGTCCACGTCCTCGCCGGCTCGGGCACGCTCTTCACCGCACGCGACAGTCTCGATCTCGTGCCCGGCGCGTTGCTGTGGCTTCCCCGCCACTCCCGCCGCAGGCTGGCCGCCAGTCACGAAGGCCTGCGCTATCTCACCGTCCACCGCCGCCGCCAGGCCCTCGTCGTGGAATCGGCCCCACMGCCGGCGGTCTGACGGCGGCGTGGACCGGGCCGCCACCCACCCACGCCGCCGCCGCCGCCCAGCGGACTACAGCCAGTCGCGGCGTTTGAGGACGACGTACAGCGTCACCGCGCATACGACCAGGACCGCGAGGCTGGCCAGGAAACCCGACTCCTTGCCGAAACCTGGGTAGGGCACGTTCTGGCCGTAGAAGCCGGTGACCGCCGTCGGCACCGCGATGATGGCCGCCCACGCGGTCAGCCTTTTCATGATCAGATTCAGCCGGTTGCCCTGGATCGTCAGGTTCGTCTCCAGGATCGTGGTGACGAGGTCACGCAGGCTCTCGGTCCACTCGGTCGCCCGCAGGACGTGGTCATAGACGTCCTGGTAGTAGGGCGCCATCTCGGCTGAGACCACGTGCAGGTCGCGCCGCATGATCGTGTTGACGACCTCGCGCATCGGGAGCACGAACCGGCGCAGCAGCACGAGGCTCTTGCGCAGCTGGTAGCTGCGCCGCTGGACCGCGCCGTCGTGCGGGCGCTCGTCGAACAGCATGTCCTCGAGCGCCTCGATCTCGGTGTCGAGCGCCTGCACGGCGGTGAAGTGCTGGTCGACGATGAAGTCGAGGAGACCGTGCACCAGGTGACTGACGCCGAACTGCGCGAGCTCGGGGTCGGCCTCGCCCCAGTGCGCGACCAGACCGTCGACGTCGAACCCCTCGTCGGCGCGGACGGTGACCAGCGCGCGTTCGGTGATGAACGCGCCCACCTCATGGCTGGTCAGCTCGCCGCTGCTCTGGTCGAGGGTGACCGCGTAGGCGTTCAGGAACAGGTGGCTGGGATAGCGGTCCAGCTTCGGGCGCTCATGCGGGCTGACCGCGTCCTCGACGGCCAGCGCGGAAAGGTTCAGCTCGTCGCTGATGACGTGCAGCTCGTCGGTCCGCGGCGCGCAGAGGTCGAGCCACACCACGGTGTCCGGCTCGGCGAGGTAGTCGCTGATGTGGGCGACCGGGAACCCCTCGGCCTCGAGCTTCCCGCCGCGGTACAGCCGGGTGCGGGGCAGCTCCCGGCCGACCCGGTTCGCGGGGTCGGCGTCCGGGTCGACGCGGCACAGATCTCCCGGTCGTCCACCGTCCCCGCCCATGGGGCTCACACTTCTTCCTGGCTTTCTCGTCTCGCCGGCTTTCCCGACCACCAGCGAACTTCGCGGCCACCAGCGAATCTCGCCATCCGAACAGTTCAGTAAACACCCGGCGGTACGAACGGTTCGCTACAGCGACAGCGGTACCTGGACCCCGCCCGGCGGACGGGGGGTGTTCGCGACCGGGTCGATGCCACTCGGGTCGTCGTCGCCCTTCAACCGGGCGGCGACGATCCGAGCATCGTTCGGCACGTCGAACCAGATGTCGAGCGCCACGGCGTCGTGCGCTCCGATCGTCAGGACGTCCGGCTGACGCCTGATCCGCATCGCGTCGAAGCTGCGCGCGTAGCTCTTCCCGGACGCGTCGACGAGGCGCTGGGCGCCGGTGTCGAGATCGTGGAAGGCCGTGTCGACGTTGTTCACGACGATGCCGAGCCGGCAGTACTGCCCGCGGGCCTCCCACTCGGCATGCGTACCGGACACCCAGTGCATCCCGCAGGTGAGCCCGATCGGGCGCAGCGTCATGTTCCCGTAGCGCGCCGCGGCCGCGTGCTGGACCTTCTCACCCGGCCAGGCCGGCCGGATCGGCGGCGAGGAGTCCGGCGCCGACAGCCGCCCCGCGAGGAATCCGGCCCCGCCGCCGACGGCCAGCAGCCCCACGGCGACACCCATCACCAGGACCCACCGCTTGGCACCCATCACAGGTACCTCCTTAGCGATCTCGGGGCCAACGGCCTCCGGGTGCGCGAAAGAAGATTATTTTCGCACCCCCTCTGGCCCTAGACGGCTTCCTCGGTGACGGCGAAGTGCTCGGCGTAGCGGGCGGTGCGGCGGCGCAGCTCGTCCAGGTCCATACCGGTGTCGGCGAAGGTGTACTGGTGGCCGCGGGGCTCGCGGGCGTAGTCACGCGCGAAGCGGGCCATCCGCGCCGCCGTGTCCGCGGACAGCTCGAATCCGAACCGGTCATAGACGGCGCGCGCGGCACCGAGGGCGTCCCCCATGACGTCGGCGAACTGCAGGTCGATGACCTGTCCGGCCGGCACCGTGCCGTCGAGGCGGGCGTCCACGGTCCGCTCGAGACCGTCCAGGATCAGCTCGGCGAACTCCGCGCTGATCTCGGTCACGTCGACGTCGTCGGTGTAGAGGTGGCGCAGCGACGCCAGCATGCTGGCCGTGGAGGCCATGATGCGGGCCGGGTCGCGGTGGGTCTGCACCAGCAGGGCGTCCGGGTACTCGGCGAGCAGCTGCGGCAGCGTCCACACGTGCGCCGGCGACTTCACCAGCCAACGCTCGCCAGGATGCCCGCTCTGCAGCACTTCGAGGAAGCGGCGGTGCCAGGTGTACGAGGCGGCGACGTGGCCGTCGCGCACGGCGTCGTGTGACCACCAGCGCAGGTAGCCGGGAACGCGATACTGGGTCGCGAAGATGGCGCTGGTGAACGCGCTACCGGCGATCCGGCCGCATTCCTGCGCGAGCCCGGCGCCGAGCTGGTGGATGGACCGGAATTCCGGGATGAACATGTCGACGAGCCCGATGAGCTCCTCGACCTGGGCGATCCGGGGGTCGGTCTCGTAGGTCTCGGTCCGCGGCGGCGGCAGCGGGGCCTCGACCTCCCAGGTCAGCGGCGCCCGGTGCGCCGGGTCCTGGGCGAGGACGTCGAACAGCATCGTGGTGCCCGTCCTGGCCTGCCCGATGATGACGATCGGCGGCGCGACGTCGCGATCCCTGATCTCCGGGTGCGCGCGGTGATGGGCGATGATCCGCAGCCGGTTGGCCAGATACCCGCCGAGCTCACCCGCCACGGCGATCTGCCCGAACTCGGTCAGCCGCCCGTCGTTCTCCAGGCTCTTGAGCAGGACGTCCAGCCCGTCGCGCCAGCTGTCCCCGCCGAACAGCTCGTCGTCGCCGAAGTCGTCGAGGCCAGTGGTCTCGCGTGCCGACGCGAGCAGCTCATCCGGGGTCACGCAGTTACCTCCGCCAGTCAGGACCTACCTGGTGTCCACGCCGAACGCCGTGGGAGGGTGTCGCCGACCGCGCAGCGGCCCAGCCAGCTCGGGCCCGTGTGTCCTCAACGCCGCGACGAGCAACCGCTCCCCCAAGGGGCACCTGCCGAGGCCCCGGTCGACGCGACCAGGACGGCACGGACACGGCGCCACACTCGACCCAATGCTCCCAATCAGTCAAACCGGGCAAACCGCGGGGTCGAGTACCCCCTCACCAGCGAACCACGTCGGGCTGCCGACCCAGCGACGGGCCACCGGGCAGTCGGGTGACGGGGCAGCGGGCGGGCGAGCAGGCGGGCGGGGCACGGGCGCTGACGCCGAGGCCGTCTGAGCAGCAACCGCCGATGGACGGGGCACAGACGTCGGTTGCGGATCCATCGCCACCAGCTCGAATCCAAGCTCCTTGCAAGGCCAAACAAAGTCCCACGAGCCTTTGGAAGGTAATCATCTCCATCGCGTTCCGACACTGCGTCTACCGGCTTTCACATGCGCAATACAATGCCGACAGCCCCCCTCTCGATAGATCCCGCATTCGACCCGCCAGCATCTATCCATGAAATAGGAGATGGCAAATACAGAAGGCTCAATCATGGGGTTTAGCCGCCCAGTAAACGGCTTGCGTGACTCCGCATTTCCGACCAGAGTGAACGCATGTTCGAAACAAACGGCGAGGACTCAAGGGATTCAGGAGATGGCGCCGTGCCGTCATTCCGGAACCCTTCGGCCGCGGCCGTCGGCGCGCGGCCAGGCCGGCCCCCGCGGCCAGCGAATTCCGGCCGTGGCCGGTCACAGCCTCGCGAGGGACTGCACGACGCTCGTCGTCGCGTGCCGGCACGCGGGCGCTACGAGCCAGGACGGGGCCAGCGGAAGGCGCCGCGGATTCGGTGAGGGTCTCTGACTCCGACCTCACCGTCGGCGGACCTGCGGTTGGCGAGTCGACCGCCGGTGGGTCCGCGGCCGATGGCCGCGCCGTTGACGGGCCTGCCGTTGACGGGCCTGCCGTTGACGGGGGGCTCGAGGCCACTGGTGGGTTGGCGGCTCGGTTGGTGGCAGTGGGCGCGGTCTTCGACGAGGTGTTGGCGGGTCTGGCTGGGTGTGCCGAGGCGGAGGCGTTCGATCTGGTGGTCGGGCTCGCGCGGCTGGCGTCACGGTTGGAGGGGCTGACGGTCCGGGCGCAGGTACGGCTGGCGGAGCTGCATCCGGCTGTCGGGGGATGTCTGGACGGTGAGGAGGGGGAGGAGGGTGAGGAGGGTGAGCCGTCCTCGCCGTATCTGGGTGACGAACTGGCCGCCGAGCTGGGCCAGTCACCGCGGACGATGACCAGCCGGCTCGACCAGGCCTGGGACCTCGCCCACCGCCTCCCAGCCGCCCTCGACGCGTTGACGGGCGGCGAGCTGGACCAGACCCGGCCACGCGCGCTGCACGCACTCACCCAGGTTCTGTCCGACGGGCAGCGGGCGACGGTCGAGGCACAGATGCTGGCCGGCGGCCGGCTGAGGTCACCCACCCAGTGGCGCCGCAAGATCCACCGAATGATCGGCAGGCTCGACCCCGACGCGGCCACCCGCCGCCACAAGGAAGCGAAGGCCCGGCGGGAGGTGTCGCTCGAACCCGCCGAGGACGGCATGGCACTGCTGTCGGCGACCCTGCCCGCCGAGGACGCCCGAGCGGTCTTCGATCTCGTTGACCGGATCGCCAGGAACGACGCCCACCATGACGGCGACACCCGACCGATCGGCGCCCGGCGGGCCGACGTCCTGACCGCCCTGCTCCTCGGGAACCGCCACGAGCGGGTCACGGTCGAGATCCAGGTCATCGCCCCCCGTCGGCACTCTCACCGGACTCGACGACAACCCCGCCGAGCTGGTCGGCCACGGCCCGATCCCCGCGCACATCGGCCGGGTACTGGCCGCGGACGCCCACTGGCGAAGAGTCCTGACCGACCCCCGGACCGGCACCGTCCTGGACCTGAGACACCGCCGCGTCCCGACCCCTGCACTCGCCAGGCTTGTCCGCCACCGCGACACCCGCTGCGTCTACCCCGGCTGCGCCATGCCCGCCGTCGCCTGCGACCTCGACCACACGATCGCCAGGGCCGACGGTGGCCGCACCGCGCTGGACAATCTGGGCCCGCTCTGCCGCCGCCACCACGTCATGAAACATGGTCAGGAATGTCATTTCCCGCACTCGTGCAGAGGTGGGCCGTGGTCGTGGGTCCGCCATCGTGGCTAATTGGCGCGACKGGCGCGGCGAGCCTCGGGATGATGCGGGCGTGGATGACTGGCCGGATCAAGTCCCGTCTCCGCGGCTCGTCGCCGCCTGGCGGGTACTGGACACCGTGCCGACACGGCGGGTCCCTCTCTGGGCCGCGCACTGGCTGGTTGCTGGCTACGACGGCGAGGCTCTCGTCGAACTCGCGGGRCTCAGCGGACGTGACCCTGGCCCCGTCCACGAACTGCTCGGGGCAGCCCTGGGCGGCTGCGGCCTGGACGGGGCCGATCTCGGCACCGCGCAACGGGATCGCAGGCGCGCGGCCGCCGTGACCGCCTTCACCRCCATCGCCGAACTACACGCCCAGGGACGCGCGACCGAACAATGGGTGCTGCGCACGGTGTACAGGATGCTTGACCCCGATAGGAGGCTTGTGTCGGTTATTGATGAGTCGGTCGCCAGCCTGCCACTGGGCCAGCTGTACCTCCTCGCCGACGAGTGGAAGTTCCTGGAGAGCCCGACCGATGATCAGATTCGGGCGATTGTCCAGCAGGCGTGCCGCGAGCAGCTCGACGCGGCCGTCAACAGCTCAGCCCCGACCGCCCGACCAACCAGCACGACAGCAGCACCAAGGAGCTGAACCGCCCGGGGGTGCTGGCAGCCGTATGGTCGAAGATCACCGGCGCGCTCGCTCGGCCGGGCGGCCATTGGAGGCAGGCCCGCAGGTCGTAGTCGTCGCCGCCAAGTCAGGTGGAGGCCTTACCCAAGGCCGAGGGTGGCGATTGGTGTGGTTGCGCAGGCGAAGTGTCGATCTCCCGCGCCAGGCCGCTTCTTCCGATTGAAGAGCACAGCGTTGACGGTGATGAGCCTGCCGGCAGCGGTGGCCACCGATGACAGTCGATGATCTGGTGGGATTTTCGGAGCTGGGACTCCGAAAATCCCACCAGATCATGAACTGCCCGGCGATCTGGTGGGATCATGGGTGCGGATTGGCGCGCTGCTCCGATTTTCCCGCCAGCCGATCAGACGGAGAAGTCGATCCGCACTTCTGTGACGGCGAACGCACCGGCCGACGTGTCAGCCTCGGTGATCGCGGTTTGTGCACTGCCGTGGTTGCCGGCGAGGCCAGATCGTGACCACCCGAGTGCACAAACAGCGATCAAGCCGCAGGCCCGACTGTCGGGGGCCGCAGTCGGGAACTCGCACGTCACAGTCCTCTGCGTCAAGCCACACATGTAGGCCTTGACCACAGCCCAGGATGGCAACTAGACCAGCCCGAACCAGGGATGTTCATCTGGACCACCCCCACCGGCCGGACCCACCGCAACGACACCACCACCACCACCRCCGAAGAAGAAGGTCTCCTCCCTCACGAAGACCCCCACACCTGGACCACCAACCCAGCCAGCACGACACCCACCACCCGAACCACGACACGACCAGCCACACCGAACACGCGGTCCGCGACCGACGTTTTCTGCCCGTTCTAGAACCGCCCAACGGCACGTCGTCGGTCAGGACGCGAGGCCGGCTGCGGACAGTTCTCGGGCAAAACAAAACGCCGTCCGGGCTCGGCCCGAACGGCGAAATGGCTTCAGGGGTACAAAGCAGCCAAGATCATGTTTCGAACGTGGCAACTCTTGTGGAGGTGAGGGGACTCGAACCCCTGGCCTCCTCCGTGCGAGGGAGGCGCTCTACCAGGCTGAGCTACACCCCCGGAAGCACTTCGCAGCTTACAGGACGGACGCACGGATGTGGTTGAGAGGGCGACTGGGATCTTCCAGGACAATCCGGCCAGCTGGCGGGTCGGTCGGGAACGCGGCGAAGGGCGCCACGAGCGCCGGAACCGGTGGTCAACGCGACGAGGTCGCCGCCGCGGGACGGCCTTCCCGCAAGGCTGTCCGGGCGGACGGCACCAGGCCGCCGGGAAGGAGCTCGGCGGCGACGGCGACCGCACCGGCCAGGGCGTGACGGGGGCGTTCGGAAGCGGCTGGGCCCCAGTGGACGAGCTCGGGTTCCRCCGCGGCCAGCAGCGCGGCGAAGATCTCGGCAGCGTCTCCGGAACGCAGCAGGCCTGCCTCGTAGCCCCGCCAGCCGCGCTCGCGCGCGCCGTCGAAGACGACCAGATGGTCCGGCGCCTCGTGGGCGCCGGTGAAGGCGATGCGAGTGCCTTCGGGCACCGCCACCCCGGTCAGGGGCAGTGGCCGGTGCTCCCACAGCTCCAGGCTGTCCTCGGGCAGGACGTCGCGATCCCACAGCGGCACCTGCCAGGCAGAACGACCAGGCCGGTAGAGACCAAGTTGGACGCGGACGCCGCGGCAGCGCAGGTGCAGGCCCCAGCCGTCGGGGCGCACGGCGCGCAGCTCCACGGGCACAGCCGTGCTGGCCGGGCAGAGCAGGTATCCGTCGTTCCGGAGCCGGGCAAGCCAGGCTTCGAACGTCACGGCGGCTGCCTTTCGATGGTGGTGGTCGGTGTCCGCCCAGCCCGGCCGTCCTCGGGCGTCCCGCCGCCTGTGGGCGTCGCTTCGTGGGCCGACACCCAAACGGCACGGCAACGGCCCGCGAACAGCGACGGCCCGTGAGCAGCGACGGTCCACGAAAATGGCGATGAGGCGTGCACCGCGCGGCGCGGTGGACAGCAGAGCTGGCGAGTGTGCGATGGCTTTGCCTGTCGCCAGGCGATCCCTCGGGTCGGACGATCACCCTCGGACAAGCGATCACCTTCGGGACGACGATCACCCTCGGTCGGACGATCAGCCCCGGGCACCGCCGGTCGAATCGGGCTCGATGTCGGGGTGTTCCCGGAGCGCGGTCGCGACCATCGGCAAGGCGTCAGGATCAGCCAGCTCGGAACCCCTCGCGTCCCGGGCCACCAGCCATACCTGGCTGGCCGGCGGCGCTAGACGTCGCCGCGGGATGAACGAACGCGGGCGTCAGCGGACGCGAGGGCGTCGACAACGACAACACCGCGGACAGCGCGCGCCGGCCGCCACGCCAAGGGGCGTGAGGCTCGGCTGCACACGGTGGGTCACGAGCCCATTATGCACGTCCGCGCTCCAACGTTCCGCCCACGCGACGCCCCGTGCAAGCTGCCGCCGCCGAACCGGTCCTTCACCCGCTACCAGCACAAACAGGGGCCATCCGACGTCTCAGCCGGCAGCCGCCGGACCGCGGACAGCCCGCCATGACACCTCGTCCTGACGGCTTCCGAGCCTGCCGGACAGCCAGACACCTATCTGAGACGCGCGCCACGCGGCGTGAGGCGGCGCGGGGCACGGGACTGCGCCCCCCGCCACGTGGCGGGGGCTGTGGGGAGGGTCAGCTGCCGACGGCGGGGCGCAGGACGTGGACCGCGGCGCCGCCCTCCTCGCGGCCGGCCACCGCCGGCTCGCCGACGGCCGGCGCGCCGGTGGAGCCCGGGCCGCCCGCGTTCGCGGACGTGACGGCCGGGGGCGCGACGACGGTACCGCCCGCCGCCGGCGGGGCGGTGAGGCCGCCGTGGGTCCCGGGCGGGTTCACCTGCACCCGCCCGGGCCGTGAGGTCGACGGGCGGGCATTGGGGCGCGCGGCCGGGCGCGCGCCCGTCACCCGCACGTTGTTGGTGTACGTCTCATCCTCGCCGGTGGCCGGTGGGCTCGTTTCGGCCCCGCCGGACGCCCCCGCGACCACGGTCGCGGCCGCGACATAGCCGCCGAGGTCGACGGTCTGCGCGTGCGCGGTCGCCAGCTCCTCCTCGGTCAGCGGCGGCCCGTCGTCTCCGGACAGCCGGACGGGGGCGTACTCCGGCGAGGCCAGCCGGCCGGCCTGGCCGCTGGAGACGCGGGGCCGCCCGGCGAAGTCGCCGTCGGCGGGCTCGGCGCGGTGGCCCGCCCCCGAGCGCGACGCCGAGGAAGTCTCCCGGGCGGAGGTGGGCGCCGACGAGCCTCCTCCGGCCATGCGCTGACGCGGATCGGCGGCGGCCCTGCTGGTGGCGGCGGCCGAGCCACGCCCGGCCGTGGGCCGGCCCGCCGACACGGGTGGCGCCCCCGTCTGCCGGCTCGCGCGGCGCGCGGCCCGCTCCGTGGCGATCCGGCGGTCGCGGGCGGCGCGGGACGCCGCGAGTCGCCGCTCGGCCCGGGTGGAGCGCCGAAGATGCGCGAGGTAGACCGTGAGCCCGACGTCGACGAGCAGCTGCACGACGATCCACATGCCGGCGAGACCGGCGGCGAGCCCGATCGTGATGGGCACGGCGGCCAGCAGAACCAGGAGCCGCTGACGACGCAGCCGCAGCAGCGCGCGACGCCGTGGGTCGGCTATCCGCGCCGGTGGCACCGGCCGCGTCGGCCCCACGGCCACCGTGTGCGCGGTCTCGTCCGGCTCGCCGTCGCCCAGGGCGACGCCGTCCGCCGCGGGAGTGCCCGCGCGAGGCGGCGTTGCCTGCCCGCCGGGGTGGCGGCCCTGGCCAGTCAGCCGGCCCGATCCCGACGCGGTGCCGCTGGTCGCGGCGAGGCGCGCCGAGCGGGCCTGGGCGGCCGGCCCGGTGTCGAGGCGCGGCCCACTCAACCGGGACACCGGCGCGCTCTCGGGCGCCGTCCCGATCATCTCGTCGTCCGCGTCCGCCGCCTCGTCCACGCCCTCGGTCTCAGGCTGCCCGGAAAGGTCCACGCGGTCCACACGGTCCACACGGTCCAGATCGTCCACGTCCACATGGACATCAACATCGACGTCGACATCGATGACTCCGCGCACGGTGGCCGGCGCGGGCTGAGCGCGCCCGCCCCGGCGGGAAAGGACACGCATCGCGGTGGAGAAGCGGTCGGCGGAACGCTGCTCGAGCGCGCCGTCATGATGCCGCAGCCACATCGGGATGAGGACGAAACCCCAGACGCCGACGATCGCGAGCCAGATCAGTGCGCTCATACGGTGACCGCCCAGCTCGAGCCGCGGCACACACGGGTGCCCCGGCATCCCTGGCGGCCGGCGACTACCTGCGCCGGAACCACCCGGCAGCCGTGGCGACGGCGCTTGGGCGACGCCGAACGCGCACGGAGCGCGGGAGTGCCGGCCATGTAACACCTTCCTTGTCGTGGTGTGCCTTTGGCGGTGGGTTTCCGATTTCTTGCTTGACGCTAGTGAGGGAAATCCGTCCGGTCACCGACCACCAACCCGCGTGTCGCGCAACAGCTGGCACTCGTCAAGCGCGCGAGCCCCAACACCCCCTGCGGGGGCGCGAAACCCGCCGTCTGAGTACCCACCTGACCGGCACGCGGCCGCATCTCGGCGACCGGGCCGCATTCTCGCCGCGTCACGACGGCGCGACTCGCGACTCAGGACCACGCCGGCGGGCCGGCTAGGCCGGCTAGGCGAAGCGCACAGGCCAGCTGGGCGAAACGCGCACGCCGGAGCGTGGCCCTGGCCGTCTGGYCCTGGCCGTCTGGGCCAGGCCGTCGGGATCGGGCCGTCGGGATCGGGCCGTCAGGGTCGGGCGGAACGAAGCGCGTGCCACCGGCTGAGCAGCCCTTCGGGCACGTCCTCCGTGGTGAGCGCGTAACCGACGTGGTCGCGGTAGAAGCCGTCGATGGCCAGGTAGCGCCGGTGCATACCTTCCTCGCGGAATCCCAGCTTCTCCAGCACGCGACGGCTCGCCACGTTCTCCGGTCGCACGTTCGCCTCTATGCGGTGCAGTCCGACGGGCCCGAAACAGTGGTCGACGACGAGAGCGAGCGCCGTCGGCGTGATGCCGCGCCCGGCGTGCCCCTGGTCGACCCAGTAGCCGACGTGCCCGCTGTTGAACGCCCCGCGCACGATCGTCGACACCGTGACCTGACCCACCAGCGCCCCGCCGTAGAAGGTCGCGAACGGCAGAGCGATGCCCGCCCTGGCCTGCTGGCGCAGCCGGCGCAGCATCTGGCTGTAGATGTTGAGCGTCTGGCGCTGCGCCCAGCTGAGCCGGAAGGACGTCACGCTCGGCGGGGTCGCCTCCCAGGGCGCCAGCCAGTCGCCGTTGCGCCGGCGCATGTCGACCCAGGTCGGTCCGTCGCGGACCCGCAGCGGGCGCACCTCGATCGGGCCGTCGACCAGCCGCGCGGGCCAGCCCGGCGCGTTCACGGGCTCGCTGCCGGTTCCGCGCCCGCGCCACCGGCGTCGGGACCGTCGACGCCCGGGCCGCCAACCTGCCGGCCACCGGGCTGATGGTCACTGGCCTGGTGGCCGCCGGCCTGGTGGCCACTGGGCTGGTGGCCGCCGGGTTGGTGGTCGCCGGCACCGCGCAGCTGGTCGACGGCATGGCCGACGACCGGGCCGAGCACGGCGAGGCCGTCGCGCACGCCACCGGTCGAGCCGGGCAGGTTCACCACGAGCGTCCGGCCGGCGACGCCGGCGAGCCCGCGGGAGAGCACCGCGGTGGGCACCTTGGCCTGCCCGGCCGCGCGCAGCGCCTCGGCGAGGCCGGGCACCGCCCGCTCGATGACGTCGGCCGTCGCCTCCGGGGTGACGTCGCGCGGCGCGAGCCCGGTGCCGCCGGTGGTGACGACCAGGTCGGCCCCCGCGGCGATCGCCGTCCGCAGCGCCGCGACGATCTGGGCGCGCTCGTCCGGCACGACCGTCGGGCCGTCGACGGCGAAGCCCATCCCGGCCAGCCCTTCGGCCAGCACCGGACCTGACCGGTCCGGGTAGCTGCCACGGAACGCCCGGTCGGAGACGGTGACGACGCTGGCCCGCGCGCCTTCCGGCAACCCAGCGGTCCCGCTCACGGCTGACCTTGCTCCTCGTCGTCCTTCTTCGCGGTGGCGGCCTTCATATCGATGCTGGCCTTCTTATCAAGGCCGGCGGTCGTCGCGGTAACGGCCGCCGCCTCCGGGCGGCGCCAGTCGCCGTGCCGGCCGCCCGACTTCGCCAGCAGCCGGACGCCGGTGAGCTCCGCCGCCGGGTCCACCGCCTTGACCATGTCGTGCAGTGTGAGGCCGGCCACCGCGACCGCGGTGAGCGCCTCCATCTCGACACCCGTACGGCCGGTCGTCCGCACCGTGGCGGTGATCTCCACGGCGTCGTCGCGAACGGCCAGGTCGACGGTCACCCCGGACAGCGCGAGCGGATGGCACAGCGGCACGAGCTCCGAGGTCCGCTTCGCGCCCATGATCCCGGCGATCCGGGCGGTGCCCAGCGCGTCTCCCTTCGGCACGCCCTCGCCGCGCAGCAGCTCGACCACGGCCGGGCTCACCAGCAGGCGGCCGCCAGCCGTGGCGGTGCGAACGGTGACGTCCTTCGCGGACACGTCGACCATCCGGGCGGCGCCGGTCTCGTCGACATGGGTCAGCCGGGGAGTAGGCGGCGGGGTGGCCATCTAGATGTCGATCTCCGGGGTGTCGGTGACGGCCGCGGCGGCGAGCAGGGCGTCCGCCGGGTCGGTGGCGAGCAGGATGGCGGTAAGCGGCTTGCCCGGCTCCACCTCGGTCACGTCCTCGGGGACGACCAGCAGCGCGTTCGCCCCCGCCGCGGCGGACAGCTGATGCGATCCCTGGCCGCCGGCCGACCACGCGACCAGGCCACCGTCCTCCCCTCGGCCGACCCGTACCCGCAAGTAGGAGCGCTTCCCGGCGGGCGAGGCCAGAGCCTCGGCGGCGGTAACGATCAGCCGCGGACGGCCAGGCCCCACCAGTCCGCGCATCCTGCGCAGCGCCGGCCGGACGAACAGCTCGAACGACACCAGGGCACTCACTGGGTTGCCGGGCAGCGTGAAGACCGGCACACCGTCGATCACGCCGAACCCCTGCGGCTTGCCCGGCTGCATCGCGATCCGGTCGAAGGTGACCTCGCCGGTGGCGGCGAGCACCTCCTTGACGATGTCGTGCGCGCCGACGCTCACCCCGCCGGTGGTGACGACCGCGTCCACCATGGGCAGCACCGCGCGCAGCGCCGCCTCGAACCGGGCCGGGTCGTCCGGCACGCCGATCAGGCGGCGAACCTCGGCCCCCGTCTCGCGGGCCGCCGCGGCGACCGCGTAGCTGTTCGAGTCAACGATCTGGCCGGGGCCGACCCGCTCGCCGACGTCGACGAGCTCGCTGCCGGTGGACAGCACCGCGACTCGCGGGCGCGGGTGAACCGGCGGACGGGCGATGTTGATCGCGGCGAGCAGGCCGATCTGGGCGGCGCCGAGAGGCGTCCCGGCGGTGAGCACGAGGGTGCCGGGGGCGACGTCCTCGCCGGCGCGGCGGATGTGCAGGCCCCGGCGGGCCGGCTGGTAGACGGTCACCGTCTCGGTGCCGCCGTCGGTCCACTCCACCTGGACGACGGTGTCGGCGCCCGGCGGGAACGGCGCGCCGGTCATGATCCTCACCGCGGTGCCCGCGGCGACCTCGCCCGGCCGCGCCGCGCCCGCGGCGATCTCCCCGGTCACCGGCAGGCGCACCGGGGCGTGCTCGGAGGCCGCCGCGATATCAGCCGAACGCACCGCGTAGCCGTCCATCGCGGAGTTGTCGAACCTGGGAATCGCCATGGTCGCCCGTACATCGGCCCCCAGCACACAGCCATGGGCCTCGGCCAGGGGAATGCGTTTCGCCGGCAACACCTCGACCGTGCGCAGAATGTCCGAAATATGCTCGTCGACCGTCTTCATCGGCGCTTGACCTCCATAACCCGTGGAACGCGTTCCACGGACGGCCCGATCAACCCGCGTCCTCCGTCGCGAGTTGTGACGAGCCTTGGCCCGACGTCCGGACGCCGAGCACCTCGGCCGACGGCGTCCAGCCTCTCCGACGACCGGCCGCCGACCGGCGGGCCTGGCGTTCACACGTCCCAGACCCCGCAGCGTTCCGGCGGTACACCACCGGCGTCAAGCGATCGCCGCCGGTTTGTGCACAGGCACCCTCGGGCTACGCCGGATCGAGGCACCGGGCGCGGCCCGGCCACGACCCACGCCGCCAGGCCAATCACTCATGGTCACCAGTATGCGCCGCCGACGACCGCCGTCGATTCCTGACGAGACCCCGGCCGGCGCGGCTCCGGCACGCAGGGCTACCCAGCCGCGGCGCGCCCGTCCGCGATAGTGAGTGGCGGGCGGTCAGTGGGAAAGAAGCACCGCGCCCTGACGGCCCGGCGAGCATCTTCCCCTCCGGCTCTTTTGGGGGATGCCGGGTCAGCTGTCGGCCTTCGGGCCGCCACCCGCGACGTACTCCTCGAGCCAGGGGTAGAGCTCGGGGCCGAGGTCAGGCCGCTCGCAGGCCAGCCGGATGATCGCCTTCAGATAGTCGATCCGGTCGCCGGTGTCGTAGCGGCGGCCCGTGAAGACCACGCCGTGCACCGGCTCGCCGGCCTCGTCCGCCGCCATCGCCAGCTCGCGCAGCGCGTCGGTCAGCTGGATCTCACCGCCGCGGCCGGGCCCGGTGCGTCGCAGCACGTCGAAGACGACCGGCGAGAGCACGTAGCGCCCGATGATGGCGAGGTTGCTCGGTGCCTCGGCGACCGGCGGCTTCTCGACCAGGTCGCGGATCCGCACCGTCTCGTAGCGACCATCGGCCCGCACCGGCTCCGGGTCCACGGTGGCCACGCCATACAGCGAGACCATCTCCTCCGGGACCTCCATGAGCGCCACGACGCTGCCGCCGAACTGCTCCTGCACGGCCAGCATCTCCGGCAGGAGCGGGTCACGTTCGTCGATCAGGTCGTCGCCGAGCAGCACGGCGAACGGCTCGTCGCCCACATGACCGGCACCGCAGAGCACCGCGTGTCCAAGGCCCCGCGGCGCGCCCTGCCGGACGGAATGCACCTCGCCCAGCTCGTTCGAGGCACGGACCCGTTCGAGCCTCGTGGCGTCGCCCTTGCGTTCGAGCACCAGCTCCAGCTCGGCGTCGCGGTCAAAGTGGTCCTCGATGGCCTTCTTCGACCTACTCGTGACGAGCAGGACATCCCGCAGGCCAGCCCGCGACGCCTCCTCGACCACGTATTCGATGGCCGGCCGATCGACGACGGGCAGCATCTCCTTGGGCACAGCCTTCGTCGCCGGAAGGAACCGGGTCCCGAGGCCCGCAGCCGGAATTACCGCCTTCGTCACTGGCATAGCCGAAACCTTAGTGGCCCCAACTGTCGGAGGCACAGCCATGGCCGCACGGCTCGGTAAACACCACACCGTCCGCGAGGTTGCCGTCCGGTGGCCGACGGGCGGCCGGCCACCAGGAGCGCGTCGACCGACGGCCATGCCTTCGTTCTGACCGCCGCCGTGGGCGCCGGTGATCCGCATGCGCCGACGCCTCCCGTCAGGCACCGTCTTCGGGCAGTCTTGACCCGTGTCGGAGTGGGGCAGGGCGCTGGACGGCGCCGACCTGACGGCCCACGCGAAGGCGGAGCTTCGTCGGCTGGTCGCGGCACGCCGGAGCGGCGCCGAGCCACGGCCGGCGCCCGACGCCAGGCTCGGTCCGTCGGCGGGCACCGGACCACGGACCGCCCGGGCCGGCGGCGCCGGGATCGCGGGCCGGGTGCTCGCCCTGCCCGAGGTCACCAACGCGGTCTGGGTGGCGGCGTTCGTCGGCCTGCCGGGCGAGCCCGACACGCGACCGTTGCTGGCGGCCCTGCGCGCCCGCGGCGCCCGGGTGCTGCTGCCGGCGGTCCGGGAGGATCTCGACCTCGACTTCCGCGAGTTCACCGGCGCCCTCGTCCCGGGAGCGCTGGGCACGCGAGAGCCACCCCCTGCGGCGCCGGCCGTCGAGCTCGCGGCCGCGGACGTCGTGCTCGTCCCGGCGGTCGCCGTCGACCGGCACGGCCGCCGCCTGGGCCGTGGCGGCGGTTCCTACGACCGCGCCCTGCGCCGGGTCCGTCCCGAGGCGACGCTGGTCGCCGTCGTCGACGACCTCGCTATCGTGGACAGCGTGCCCGTCGACGCGCACGACCTGTCTGTCTCCGTCATCGTGACGCCCACCCAGGTCGTACGCCGCGGACCGGTGTGACGGTTCGGATACCCGTTCGCTGGCTCCGGCGGGAACGTGACGCCGGCCAACCGGTTACAGTTGGCAGTCGTTACTGTCGAGTGCCAACTCCTGGGGAGGAGACCGTGCCGACGTACCAGTACCGCTGCACCGCCTGCGGCAATGACCTGGAGGCCGTGCAGAGCTTCAGCGACGCCGCGCTGACCGAGTGCCCGGTCTGCCAGGGTCGGCTGCGCAAGGTCTTCAGCTCGGTTGGCCTGGTGTTCAAGGGCAGCGGGTTCTACAAGACCGACAGCCGCTCGGGGTCGTCCGCGACCGCGCCGGCGCAGCGCACCAAGGAGGCCGCGGCCGAGGGCGGCGGCAAGGAGACCGCGGCGGACAGCGGCGGCAAGAGCACGAGCTCGGACGCGGCGAAGTCCACCGCGACGCCGGCCGCCTCGAGTGCCTCCTCCTCGTCCGCCAGCGGTGGTGGCAGCGCGGCCAACGCCGCCTGACCTCGCCGCTGCCGCCCGGCTCCGCGCCTCCGCCACGGTCGCGCCAGGGTCCCGCCCCGATCGGGGCGGGACCCTCTGCTGACGGGACCCCTGTTGATGGGACCCCTGCCGACTGGTCTCCCTGCCGACTGGTCTCCCTGCTGACTGGTCTCCGATTGGCGCCCCGTACGCGCGGACCGACCGGTCAATCGGCGAGGAAGGGCGATGCGGCCTATCTAGCCCAGTTTGGTAACGGACGTTCCGTTTAACCGGCAGCAATAAGGCACCCAGTGCCATCAAAGCGTCGGCGGAAGACAACCCGGACGCCACCAACGGGTGAAGCGCCAGGCGTTTGACGGTCCGGACCGCTACGACTTGCGCCTTCGGTAGTGATCGATGATCCACGCATCGACCTCTCGCTTGCGCCAGACCCGAGTTCCTTTGGCCCCACTGCCCGCGGGTGCGTTGATGACCTGCAAGGGGTCGGGGAACTTTGGGTCCTTACGAGTCCAGTAGTCCACCGCCTGACGCGTGATCTTGAGCTGGAACGCGATGTCCCCGATACCGACCAACTGCTCACCGTCGTCCACGGCGGACATCGTAGCCACTTTGCTCGCGCAAGATAGACACTAGGGCTGTTTTGCTTTCCAGCGATAAGTTGCGGATGAATCCGGTCCTCATCGCGCGAGCGAACCGGAGGCGACTGGCACCACGCACCGAGCCCGAGCACACGCACAGGGAGCAGGATCGAACCATGACAAGCGAAAGCCTGCCCAAGGATGGCCGAACGGAGGACGGGATTCCGGCGGACGCTTCCGCGCCGCCCGCTCTTCCCGCGCCGTCAGCACCGCGGGTGGCGCGGCGTCACCTCGACCTTGACTGGGAACGCGAGCCCGCGCAGGGCGTCGACCCCGAGGACTCGCTGCGCGGTGGGGGCGACAACCTCGCCCGCCTGCTGGCGGACGTGCCCCCGCACCACGTCGACTAGAGGGCCAAAGGGTGTGCGAAAATGATCTTCTTTCGCGCACCCGGAGGCCATTGTCGTCTGGATCACTGAGGGGCCGCGTGGGAAGGGCTGGAAGGACTGTCGTCGTCAGCGCAGATTTCCCGCGGCATCCAGGAGCCGCGCGGCGAACTCGGCCGGCGCCTCCAGGTGGGCCGCGTGGCCGCAGTCGGCAAGCACCCGAACCGTCACGCCCAGCTCGCGCCGCAACAGCTCGGCGGCGCGGTGGCGGACGTCCGGGGAACGCTCACCGACCGTGACGATCACCGGGCCGGGCGTCGGCCCCGGCGCGGCCGGCTCGAAGCGCAGGAACATCGCCAGGTCGCGCGCGACCGCGCCCGGGTCGAGCGGCGCGTCCGACGGCCGCCAGCGATCCCCGTAGAGCGTCCGCCCAAAGGCCGCCACCCCGCCGGTCTCGAACGCGGCCGCCATGGGCGCGAGCAGGCCGGGCAGCAGCGACCCGACGGCCGGCTCGTGCAGCACCGCGGCCCCGATCGGTACCCCGGCCGCCAGCGCGGCCAGGCCCAGGGTCGCCCCACCGCTCACCCCGCCGAACACCACCGTCCGCGCCGCCTCGAGCTCTGAGGCCTTGGGCCTCGCCGGGGCGGGCACCGGGACGCCGAGCCGTCCGGCGTGCTCGACGGCGGCGCGCACCGCGGCCAGCTCCCGCGCGAGATCGCCAGTGGACGGCCGGTCGGGGGCCAGCACCTGGCGCTCCCCCAGCTCCCGGCGCACCCCGGCCCAGATGGCGCCGGTCGTCGCCGCCCCGTGCAGCAGCAGGAACGACGGCGCGGGCGCCGGCTCAGCCGTCCTCATCGTCGCGGTCACCTCCATCGTGATGGCGTGGTCGCCGGCCAGCCGCCGCGCCCGGTCCAGCCGCCGCGCCCGGTCCGGCGGTCCGGCCGCCATCATCGGTCCGCCACGGCCGCGGGCGGCCGGCGGCGGCGGCCGCGACCCAGGAACGTAACAAGCGGCGCGTTGATCCGAAACACGCGAATCTCTACCGTCACCTGCATGTACACGAGCCTGTATACAGGCTCGTATTCAGAGGGGGAAGGAGGTCGCGAGGTGTCTGGCACCGCCCGTCCGCCGCCCTGGCGCGCCACCCTCCCTTCCCCGCCACGGCCAGGTTCACTGCCGGCCGCCGACCGCCGTCCGCCCTAGGAGGTACGACCATGCTCAGCGTCGTGCCCGCTCAGGGCCAGGATCGGGTGGGGGCCTGGGACACGGCTGTGGCCCATGGCGGATGCTCGGCTGCATGACACCGACGCAGCCGCCGACAGCGCAGCCGCCCGCAGCACGGCCGCCGGGGGCGCAGCCACCGGGCGCGCAGCCGCGCACCGTGGCGCGCCGGTCGCCGGCCAGGACCGTGCCGGTCGGAAACCTGCGCGAGCACGCCTACGTCGCCCTGCGCCAGCGGCTGATGGAGGGCGAGTTCTCCTTCCGCGACCGACTGACCGAGGAACGGCTCGCCGCACTGCTCGGTGTCTCGCGAACACCGGTGCGGGAGGCGCTCACCCGGCTGGCGGGCGACGGCCTGGTCGAGAAACGGCAGGACGGGGGCTACTACCCGGCGGAGCCCGACCTCACCGGCCTGCGCGACCTCTACGAGATCCGGGTGGTGCTGGAGCTGCGCGGCCTGGAAAGGGCACTGGAGTCCGGTGTCCCGCACGAGGCCGCACTCCTGGAACCGTTGCGCGACAGCTGGCGGGCCCTGCGTACGGCGCCTCCCGACCCTGACCCCTCCTTCGTCGCCCTCGACGAGGACTTCCACCTCACGCTTTCCCGGGCGTCCGGCAACCTCGAGCTGGCCAGCCTGCTCGACGCCATAAACGCCAGGATCCGGCCCGTCCGCATGCACGACTTCCTCACCGAGGACCGCATCCTTCTCACCATCGAGCAGCATCTCGGCATCGTCGAGACCGTGCTCACCGGCGACCTGCCCGACGCGGTGCGCAAGCTGCGCAGCCATGTCGGCGAGTCGATGGAGGTCGTGGAGAAGCGGGCCGCCCGCGCAATTACCCAGATGGTGCTCCGCCGAGGCCGCTCACCGCGCCAAGGCCCGTGACACCGCCACGCCGCTCGMCGCCGTCGTCGGCCCGCGGGAGACAGCTCTCCCGCTGACCGTCTTCGCCGGTGCCGCGCGCGGCGGGCCCACGCGGCCGGACGGTCGGGCGTTGCCGAAGGACGGGTCACCCGGACTCCGCGCACAAGACATCGCCATTGTCACGCGCGCTTTTGTCCACCCTTCCTTCGTGCCTTCGAGCATGCCCTCGAAGGCACAGATCCAGCACCGCCCGACGGGCCCGACGAGGACGCATCCTCCCGGGCCGAGGAACCGGAAGGCCGCGATGTCAGAACTGTCCGGGCGCGCGCCCGGAGCCACGCAGGGCCAAAGGGTGTGCGAAAATGATCTTCTTTCGCACACCCGGCGGCCGTCGATCCCGGCAACACAGGGCCAAAGGGTGTGCGAAAATGATCTTCTTTCGCACACCCGGCGGCCGTCGATCCCGGCAACACAGGGCCAAAGGGTATGCGAAAATGATCTTCTTTCGCACACCCGGCGGCCGTCGATCCCGGCAATACCCGCGGGCATGCCATGTCCACGGTGACCGTCGAAGCGCCCGGCGCGACCACCACCGCCGAGCCGCTGCTCGCCGTCACCGGCTTCACCAAGCGGTTCGGCGAGGTGCTCGCCAACACGGACGTGAGCTTCGACGTTCGACCGGGTGAGGTGCACGCCCTCATCGGTGAGAACGGCGCCGGAAAGTCCACCCTGCTCAAGCTGGTCTACGGCATGTACCGGCCGGACTCCGGCGAGATGCGGGTGGCCGGCGAGCAGGTTGCCGTCGGCTCGCCCACACAGGCCCGCGCCCTCGGCATCGGCATGGTCTTCCAGGACCTGCGGCTGGTGCCCGCGTTCACCGTGACCGAGAACTACGCGCTGGCGCTGGCCAGGACCGGGCTCACRCTGCGCCATGGCGAACTGCGCCGGCGCATCGCCGAGGCGAGCGAGTCCTACGGGCTGGCCGTCGACCCGACGGCGCTGGTGCGCCACCTGTCGATCGGCGAGCGTCAGCGCACCGAGATCCTCAAGGTGCTGATGACGGGCGCCCGGATCGTCATCCTCGACGAGCCGACGAGCGTGCTCGCGCCGTCCGAGGTTGACGCGCTGTTCGCGATGGTGAACGGCCTGAAGGCGCAGGGCTTCGGCGTCGTGATCGTCACCCACAAGCTGGCCGAGGTGCGGGCCATCGCCGACCGGGTGACGGTGCTGCGCGGCGGGCGGGTCGTGCTGGGCGGCGTCGACCCGAAGCCGATGACCGACGCCGAGCTGGTCGAGGCGATGGTCGGGCAGACGGTGGCGCCCCTGCCGGCGGAACGGCCGACGGTCGCCTCGGAGGCGCCGCCGGCGCTCGAACTGGTCGGGGTGAGCGCGCTCGGCGACCGCGGGGTCACCGCGCTGCACGAGGTCACCCTGACCGTCCAGCCGGGCGAGATCGTCGGTGTGGCCGGCGTGGCCGGCAGCGGGCAGCGGGAGCTGTGCGAGGTCGCCGTCGGCGCCCGGCCGACGTCGGCCGGCACCGTCCGGGTGAGCGGCCAGGAGCTCGGCCGCGGCGGCCCGACCGCGGGGATCACCGCCGGCGCCGTCGACGTGCCGGAGGACCCGGTGAACGACGCCGTCGTCCCGACGCTGACCGTGCTCGAGCACATGGCCCTGGGCAACCTGCGGGCCTTCCTGCGCCGGATCGGCGTGGACTGGCGCCGGATCGGCAGGCACACGACGGAGATCAACGACCGGGTCAAGCTGCGGATGGCGCCGGCGCACCGCCGAGTCGCCGACCTGTCCGGCGGCAACATCCAGCGCGTGATGCTCTCGCGGGCGCTCGGCCGGGAGGCGAGCCTCGTGGTCGCCGCCTACCCGAGCAGGGGCCTGGACATCGCGACCACCCGGCGCACCCAGGAGCTGCTGCTGGCCCGCCGCGCCGACGGCGCCGGGCTGCTGGTGGTCTCCGAGGACCTCGACGAGCTGATGTCGGTCGCGGACCGGATCGCGGTGTTCTGCGCCGGCCGGCTCACCGGCGTCGTGCCGGCGGCGACCACGAACCGCCAGGAGCTCGGCGCCCTGATGACGGGCGCGCCTGGTCCCACGGAGCAGACCGCCGCGGCCGAGACGGCGACGGCCGACGCGCCGGCGGGCGGCCCGACGTCAGAGGGGGACGAAGGGGCATGAGCGACACGACCATTCCGGCGCAGTTCGCGCCGGAGGACGCGGCGGGCGGGACGGGCGCCGTGGCGACGGCGACCCTTGCTCCCGAGGTACCGGTCGCCCCCGGGACTCCGGGTGCGTCCGCGGCACCGGTCATGCCGGCCGTCGAGAGCCGGCTGACCGGGATCGGCCGCGGGGTGGCCCGGTGGGCGGCCGCGCTCGCCGGCGCGATCACGATCTTCACCGTGCTCCTGCTGCTCAAGGGCGCGAACCCGGCGAGCGTCTACTCCAACGTGTGGACCTCGACGTTCACCCACCAGCAGTCGATCGAGCAGATCTTCATCAAGGCGGCGCCGCTGCTGCTCGGCGCGCTCGCCGTCGTGGTGCCGGCCAGGGCCGGGCTCGTCAACGTCGGTGGCGAGGGGCAGATCGTGATCGGCGCGGTCGCCGCCGGCGGGATCGGCATCTCGCTCGGCGACCGGCTCGGCGGCGGGCTGGTCATGATCCTGATGGTCGTCGCGTCGATGGCGGCCGGGGCGGCCTGGGCGGGGCTCGCCGCGGTGTTGCGCCTGACGGTCGGCATCAACGAGGCGGTCAGCACGCTGCTGATGAACTACATCGCCCTCGACCTGCTGCTCTACCTGATCTACTCGCCGTGGAAGGACCCGCACGGTACCGGGCAGCCGACGACCGCACCGCTCGCGGACACGGCGAAGCTKCCCTACATCGGCACCACCGCGGTCCACGTCGGGATCGTGTTCGCACTGATCGCGACGGCGGTCGTGTGGCTGCTGCTGCGCTACACGACCTGGGGCTTCCGCCTGCGGGTGATCGGCGGCAACCCGGAGGCGGCCCGGCGCGCCGGGCTCCCGGTCGCGCTGCTGCTGCTGTCGGCGATGCTCGTCGGCGGGGCGCTCGCCGGGCTCGGCGGCATGGTCCACTACGCCGGCGTCGAGTACAAGCTGCGCACCGGCATCACCACCAACTTCGGCTACATCGCGTTCCTCGCGAGCTGGCTCGCGCGGCACAACCCGGTGAGCGTCGTGCTCGCGGCGCTCGCGCTCGCGGCCATCACGGTCGCCGGCGACAGCCTGCAGCTCGACTCGGCGCTGCCCGCGGCCACGGTGAACATCCTGATGGGCCTCGTGCTCATCGCCGTCCTCGGCTGGACGACACGCAAGAAGAGCGGGGGGAAGGCGCGATGAGCAGCCTGGTGGTCGACGTCCTGGCCGGCGCCGTCGGCGGCGGCACGGCGATCATGTACGCCGGGCTCGGCGAGACCATCTCCGAGCGCGCGGGTGTGATCAATCTGGGCACCGAGGGCAGCATGCTCGGCGGGGCGCTGGCGGCCTACGCGGCCACCGCGACCTCCGGCAGCCCGTGGGTCGGCGTGCTGGCCGGCATGGGCGCCGGCGCGGCGCTCGCCRCCGTGCACGCGGTACTGGTGGTGGCCCGCAAGGCCAACCAGTTCGCCTCCGGGCTGACGGTGATGTTCTTCGCGCTGGGCCTCACGTCCCTGTTCGGCGCGGCCTACGTCGGGCGGCAGATCCACGCGCTCGACCCGTGGAAGGTACCGGGCCTGTCGTCGATCCCCTGGGTCGGCCAGATCCTGTTCGACCACGACCCGCTGACCTACCTCTCGTTCGCGGTCGCCCCGCTGGTGTGGTGGCTGCTCTACAAGAGCCGGGTCGGCCTGCTGATCCGCACCGCCGGCGAGCACTCCGAGGTGCTGCTCGTCCACGGCTACTCGACGAACGCCGTGCGCTACGTCTCCGTCATCGCCGGCGGCGGGCTGTGCGGGCTCGGCGGGGCGCAGCTGTCGATCGCCTACTCGAACGCCTGGTTCGAGAACATGACGGTCGGTCGCGGCTTCATCGCGGTGGCGCTGGTCATCTTCGCGACCTGGAACCCGCTGCGGGTCATGGCCGGCTCGTACCTGTTCGGCGCGGCGCTCGCGCTCTCGCCCGCGCTGCAGGCTCGCGGCTACGGCATCAACCAGTTCGCCCTGGACGCGATCCCGTTCGTCGTGACGATCCTGGTGCTCGCCGTGCTGGGCAAGCGCACGCTGCTCGCCGCGCCCGACGAACTGCGCCGCGTCTTCGAGACCCGCGCCGCCTAGCGCGAGACCCCGCGCCGCCTGGCGCGAGACCCGCGCCGCGCGGGCCACAAAGCCCCCGCATCGGTTTCTCACCGATCGGCCGGACGGCCGGGATCCTCCCCTGCCCCCCTTTGGCCGTCCGGCCATCTCTCCCTGCCCGTGCGCGCCGCACTGACCCCCGGCGGCGTCATTCCTCCCTGCCCGAAACGACCGCGTTCCGCGGGAACCTCGGCTCACTTCCACCGGGAAGGACCCTTTCACCATGCGATTCCGTTCACGGCGCGTCGCGGTGGCGTTCACCGCGCTCGCCTCCGCGCTCGCGATCGCGGCCGCCGGCTGCAGCAGCGCGGCGTCCCACGACTCCGCCGGCGCCGCCACCGGCTCATCGGTGCCAGGCAAGGACAGCAAGGCCGTCGGCTTCATCTTCGTCGGCCCRAAGGACGACTACGGCTACAACCAGGCCGCGTACCAGGGCAGCCAGKAGGTCAAGAAGGCCTTCCCGGACCTGCAGGTCATCACCGCGGAGAACGTCCCCGAGGACGACAACGCGGCCCGGGTCATGGAAGGCATGATCCAGAAGGGCGCGAAGATCATCTTCGCCACCAGCTACGGCCACCTGGACGCCGCGCTCAAGGTCGCCGCCGCGCACCCGGACGTCGTCGTCGTCCAGCAGGGCAACGTGATCGCCGACGGGAAGGTCACGGCGAACACCGGCACCTACTTCGGCACGGTCTACGAGCCGGTCTACCTGGCCGGCAWCGCCGCCGGGAAGGCGACGAAGTCCAACAAGCTGGGCTACGTCTACGCGTTCCCGATCCCGCAGACGATCGCGAACATCGACGCCTTCGAGCTCGGCGCGAAGTCGGTCAACCCGGACGCGAAGACCTACACCGTCAACACCTCCAACTGGTGCGACCCGGCCAAGCAGGCCCAGGCCACGCAGAGCCTGCTCTCCCAGGGCGTCGACGTCATCACCCAGCACCAGGACTGCACCGGCACCGTCATCAAGGCGACCGAGGCCGGCGGAGCATTCACCGTGGGCTACCACGCGGACGCCTCGGCGCTCGCGCCGAAGGGCTGGCTCACCGGCTCCGAGTGGGCCTGGGGCCCGCTCTACACCGACATCGTGAAGACGTCGCTGGCCGGGAGCTTCACCGGTAGCAAGTACAACGCGAACTACCGGGTCGGCTACAAGAACGGTGAGAACCCGTTCGTCCAGTCGAAGTTCGGGCCGTCCGTCACCCAGGACACGAAGGACGCCATCACGAAGGCCAAGACGGCGATCTCGGCGACGGACGGCTCGCCGTTCAAGGGCCCGATCACCGACCAGGAGGGCAAGGTCCGCATCCCGGCCGGCACCGTCCCGGACTATGCGACCCTCGACACCATCGACTACTTCGTCGACGGCGTCGTCGGGGAGCTTCCCAAGTCCTAGACACGACCAATCGCACGACCTGACTCTCCGCCTCGCTTCCCCGCCGATTCCGCTGGCCCTGGCGCCATAGCTTCGACCTTGGTGCCGGGCCGGACGGAATCGGCGGGGAAAGCGGGCCATCGACCTATGCCAGCAGTTCGGGGAATCCGGAAGGTAGGACCACGATGACCGCCAACGACGTCACCTTCGCCACCGTGGAGGCGGACCCGTACGACTGGCCGTACAACGGGTCTTTCTCCCCCGCCACCACCGCCGTGATCAACATCGACTGGCAGGTCGACTTCTGCGGCAAGGGCGGCTACGTCGACACCATGGGCTACGACCTGGAGCTCACCAGGGCGGGGCTCGCCCCGACGGCGCGACTGCTCGAGGCGCTGCGGCCGCTCGGGTTCTTCATCGTGCACACCCGCGAGGGCCACCGCCCCGACCTGTCCGACTGCCCGCCGAACAAGCTGTGGCGCTCGAAGCGGATCGGCGCCGGCATCGGCGACGAGGGTCCGCAGGGCCGCATCCTCACCCGCGGCGAGCCCGGCTGGGAGATCGTCCCCGAAGTCGCCCCGCTGCCCGGCGAGGTCGTCATCGACAAGCCGGGCAAGGGCTCGTTCTACGCCACCGACCTGAACCTGATCCTGGCGCGCGCCGGCATCACCCACATCATCCTGACCGGCATCACCACCGACGTGTGCGTGCACACTACGATGCGTGACGCCAACGACCGCGGCTACGAGTGCCTGCTGCTTTCCGACTGCACCGGCGCGACCGACTACGGCAACTACGAGGCCGCCCTCAACATGGTCAAGATGCAGGGCGGTGTCTTCGGCTCGGTCGCCACCTCGGACGCGCTGCTGGCCACCGTGGCCGCCCCGGTCGCCGGCTGACCGGCGATGGTCAGTACCTTCCCCGAACCCGAAGCCCTGACACAGCCCGAAGTCCAACCCCCAGTTCCAGCCTCCGAGCCGGCGACAGCGCCGGCGCTCCCGCCAGGGCCGCTCGACCTGCAGGCCGCCGTGCTGCGCGACGCCTACCTCTCGGGGCGGCTGCGGGTGATCGACGTCGTCGAGGCGGTGCTGGCGGCCATCACCGCCCGCGGCGACGACGGCGTCTGGATCCACGTCGCGGACCGCGCCGACCTGCTCGCCAGGGCGGCGGAGCTCGACGTGCTCCGAACCTCCCTGATCGGGACGGCGTCCGGTGGCGACCTCCCGCCGCTGTTCGGCCTGCCGTTCGCGGTGAAGGACAACATCGACGTGGCCGGGATGCCGACGACGGCCGCCTGCCCAGGCTTCGCCTACCCGGCCACCGCCGGCGCGCCGCTGGTCGACGCGCTGCTCGCCGCCGGCGCCGTCTGCGTCGGCAAGACCAACCTCGACCAGTTCGCCACCGGTCTGTCCGGGGTGCGCAGCCCCTACGGCATCCCCACCTCGCCGTTCGACCCGGCCATGATCGCCGGCGGGTCCAGCTCCGGCTCGGGGGTGGCGGTCGGGGCCGGCCTGGTCACGTTCGCCATCGGCACCGACACGGCCGGCTCCGGCCGGGTACCGGCCGCACTGACGAACACCGTCGGCATCAAGCCGTCGCGCGGGCTGGTCAGCTCCCGCGGCGTCGTGCCCGCCTGCCGGTCGCTGGACTGCCCGGCGGTCTCGGCGCTGTCGGTCGCCGACGGCACGCTCGTGCTGGACGTCATCAGCGGCTTCGACGAACACGACCCCTGGTCGCGCCGTTTTCCCCCGCCGACGCCAGGCCGGGTCTCCTGGAGCGGCGAGGACGACCACCCGGCGGACGACGACGTGGCGGACGACAACGCGACGGGTGGCGCGCCCGGTCTCGGGGGGTTGGGCGCGCCACCCGTCCGGCTGGGGATCCCGGCCGCGGCGCTGGTGGCCGCCGACTGCGACGACGCGGTCCAGGCGGTGTTCGCGCGGGCGCTCGACCTGCTCACCGACCTGGGCGCCGAGCTGGTCGAGATCGACCTCGCGCCGTTCCTCGAGGCCGGAACCATGCTCTACGAGGGCCCGTGGCTCGCCGAGCGCTACGCCGCGGTCGGCGACTTCCTCGAGGAGCACCCGGACGCCGTCCACCCGGTCGTCGCCGAGCTGCTCGCGCCCGGCGCGCGGGTCAGCGGCGTCGACGTCTTCACCGGCTTCGAACGGCTGCGGACGCTGCGCCGCCAGACCGAGGCGGCGTGGCGGGCGGCCGACGCGCTGCTGCTGCCGACCGTGCCGCGGACGTTCTCCGTCGCGGACATGCTGGCCGACCCGATCCGGCGCAACGCCCGCCTCGGCCGGTACACGACGTTCGTGAACCTGCTGGATCTCGCGGCGGTCGCGGTCCCGGCCGGTTTCGCCGCCGGTCTCCCCTACGGTGTGAGCCTGATCGGCCCGGCCGGATCGGACGCCCGCCTGGCCGCCGTCGGCGCCGCGCTGCACGACCGTTCGGGCCTGGCCCCTGGGCTGGGTACCTTCCCGCTCGTCTCGGCACCGCCGCCATCGCCCGTCTAGTCCGTTCCTGACGCCCCGGCCGTCCAGATCTCGGCCGTCCAGCCGGGCTCCCACCAGGCGCGGGGCTGCGGGCACGCGGAGGTACGGGCAGGCGGAGCTACGGGCAGGGCGCCCGGTAGGAGTGGCCGGGAAGGGCGCGCAGCCATTCCGCCTGGGTGAGACGAGTGCCGACCCGGGCGCAGACCTGCTCCGCCGCGACCGCCGGATCCAGCTCCCACACCCGCGTCGAGCCGGCRCCCACGGCGGCCAGCACCCAGCCGCGGCCGGACGAGCTGAGGGCGAGCGCACCCGGTGTCCCGTCCACGCGCAGGGTGCCCCCGGCCCGCGGGCGCGTGGGCCAGGTCATGTCCCAGATCGTGATCTCACCGTCGGCGCCGCCGGACAGGAGTGTCCGCCCGTCCTGGCTGAAGACCAGGCCCGCGACGCCGGCGGGGCGGGCGCCGAACGTGGCCACCGGCCGCGGCCGCCGGCCGCCGGACAGCTGGTAGAGCTGGATGTTGCCGCCGTCCGACGCGGTGGAGGCCGCGGCGCCGGCGGAGGACCGGTCGAGCGGGGTGGTGGCGACGGCGAGCAGGGAGCCATCCGGGCTGAACCGGACCTGGCTCGCCTTGGTCCAGACGTAGAACTCGGCGTAGGGGCGCGGCCGGGCCCGTTCGGAGAGATCCCAGACCCGCAGGAAGCCGACGCCCCCGACCGCGAGCGTCCGGCCGTCCGGCGCGAGCGCGACCGACAGCGCGGGACCCGCGATCCTGACCGCGGCGAGCTGGCGCGGATGAGCACGGTCCGCCACGTCCCAGAGGCGCACGGAGCCGTCCGCCTCCGCCGTGGCGAGCGTCCGGCCATCGGCGGAGAACACGACGTCGTTGACCGTCGCCGTGGCACCGCGCAGCACCGCGAGCTGGACGGGGCGGGCCGGGTCGGCGAGATCCCACAGCCTGACCAGCCGGTCGGCGCCGCCGGTGGCCGCCACCCGCCGGTCCTCGGCATCCGCGGGCGCGGAGGCGACCGTCATGACCGCGCCCGTCTTCGCCAGGAACGTGGCGCCCCGGCGGACCGCGCTCGGGTCGCGCAGGTCCCAGACGCCCACGCCGGTGTCGCCCGCCTGCAGGAGCGTCGCGCCGTCGGCGCTCAGCGCGACGTCGTGCACGGCGCCGCCCGCCTGCCCTGTCTCGCGCACCGCGGCGGCGACGAGCACCTGCGCGGCCTGCGCGGTCCTGGAGATCCGGTAGGCGGCCACGGCGAGCTGACCGGCGAAGTCCGGGCGCGCGGGCAGGAGCTGGCTCGCCTCGGCGGCGAGCCGCCGCGACGTCGCCGCGTCGCGGGTCGCGTGCACCCGATCGAGTACCGCGATCACGCCGATGACCAGCACGGCGGCCAGGACGACGGTGACCAGCGTGCTCGCCGGTGTCACCAGCGCCCGCAGCCGGCGGACGGCCGCGGAGCCCCAGCGGCGGGCGCCCCTGGCCCGTGCCGACCCGATCTCCGGCGCGGGCGGCGAGGCCGGCTCGTCGTCGGGCTCCTGGCTGGCGGCCGGTAACGGGGTGACGCCGGCCCCGCCGCCCGCGCCGCCGCCCGGGGGCAGGTCGCCGGGCGGCCCTGGCTCGCGGTCCGCGTCCGCCGACGGGCCGGTACCGGCGGCCACCGGCTCGGGCCGCCCCTCAGGATCCGACCCGCGATCCAGCTCGGGCTCGAGATCCGGCTCGAGATCCGACTTGGACTTGAGCTCGGACTCGGCCTTGAGCTCCGACTCGGGCTCGGCCTTGAGCTCGGGCTCCGGCTCCGGCTCCGGCTCGGGCTCCGGCTCGGGCTCGGGCTCGGGCTCGGGCTCGGGCTCGGGCTCGGGCTCGGGCTCGGGCTCGGGCTCGGGGTCGGGGTCGGGGTCGGGGTCGGGGTCGGGGTCGGGGTCGGGGTCGGGGTCGGGGGGAGCATCCGCCGAATTCAGGTCGGTGGGCGGCTCGGGGGCTCCCGCAGGCGTCGTCCCACCGTCCGTGACGGGCACCGCCGACACGGGCGGATCGGGCTTCTCGTCGGGCACAGGTGGGGTGTCCCCGTCCAACGACTCGCCGTCGGACGCCGCCACCTGGGTGTCCGCGGCCGTGCCGGCGCCGTCCGGAGCAGCGGGCTCCTCGACGACGGCCGGCTCCTCGACGACGGCGGGCTCTTCGAGGACCACGGGCTCCTCGACGACCGCCGCGACCTCGACGACCGTGGCCGTCTCCTCGGACACCGCCGTCGGAGCCGTCGGGGGCGTCGGGGCCGCGGCCGGCTCAGCCGCGGGCCGCGTGCCGTCGCGTTCGGACCGCGGCGCGGCGTCCCCGAAGAGGTCCTCGAGCTCGACGGCCGCCGAGCTCGGATCGGCCGCCGCCCGGACGGGGCGCACGGGGATCGCCACCGTGCCCGGCGCGGGCAGGTGGGCGAACTCGAGCAGGCGGTCGGCGAGGCTGCGGGCGCTGATCCGGCGGGCCGGATTCTTGCGCATCGCATCGGCCAGCAGCGCCGCGAGCGGCGGCGGCGCCCCTCTGAGGTCCGGCTCGGTGTAGACGACCCGTTGCAGCAGCGCGCGCGGTGAGCCGGTACCGAACGGCGGTCGGCCGGTGGCCGCGTAGATGACCAGCGCGCCGCAGGCGAACACGTCGGCGGCGGCCGTCAGCGGGTTGCCTAGCACCAGCTCCGGCGCCATGAACGCGGGCGCCCCGAAGGTCGCCACGGCCGGGCCGCGGCGGGTCCCCGCTCCGAGCCGGCCGAGCGCCCTGACCACCCCGAAGTCGATGAACCGGGGGCCACCGGCGGCAAGCGCGACCCGCGGCGGGTTGAGGTCGCCGAGCACCAGGTCCTTGTGGTGCAGCTCGGCGAGCCCGGTCGCCATCGCCGCGCCCAGCCGCCCGACCGCGTCCGCGGACAGCGGGCCGCCGCCGTCGACGACCGCGCCGAGGGTCGGAGCGTCGAGGAACTCGGTCGCGACGTACGGCGTCGACCCGTTCACGTCGGCGTCCAGGACCTCGGCCAGGCAGGCCGGCGCGGCGTCGCGCGCGCGCAGCGCCTCCGAGCGCAGCTGCCCCAGGAAGGCGCGGTCACGAGCCAGGTCAGGAGCGATGATCTTCACGGCCGCCTGCCGGCCGTCGGCCGCGTGGCCCAGGTACACCGTCCCGGTACCGCTGGTCACCAGCACCCGCTCGACGGCGTACGGACCGATCCGCGTCGGCCGCTCCGCGCGGCCGCCACGGTTCTGGCGCGCGGGCGTCGGGCGCTCACCGGCTACGGCCACGCATCGACCTCCAGGAAACGCCGACCAGCCAGTGGACGACGCGGTCTCGCCGAACGACATCCGGTCGCCTGGTTACCCCAGCGATATCGCTGGCCCGCCGGCAATCCCGACAACCGGGCCGCCATCGAAATGCCGGGCGCGGGAGATGTCATCGAGTCTGCCGTTCGGTACGTCTGTCCAGGCCGGATGCTATCCGCGCGCCCGCACGGCCCGATGACCAGTCGGAATGGCTGGGCAGGACGCACGGAACCACGGGCGCGTTTGGTCCACGCGTGCCAGCCGCGGCGCGCCGCCACCCCGACCAGAGACAACGAGGAGCCGCCCGCCGACGACCATTGGCCGCCCAAGCGACATCAGCCGGCGGGCGTTGACCGGGCGAACGGCTGCAGTCGTGCCACCAGTCCGCGCACCTCCGCGCCCGCCGCGGCGATGATCTCCTCCGCCGAGGCGTCGCGCGCGCCTTCCAGCAGCACATCGAGCGCGATCAACCGCTCCGCGACCTCGGTCATCAGGTCGAAGTCACGAACACGCTGATGGGCCAGCTCGCCGAGCCGCTCGTTCTTCTCGAACAGCTCGACGAAGACGCTGACCTTGGCCCGCAGCAGCCACGGGTCGAACGGCTTCGCGATGTAGTCGACGGCGCCGACGGCATAGCCCCGGAAAGCGTGGTGCGGCTCACGGTCGATGGCGGTGAGAAAGATGATCGGCGTGTCTCTGGTCCGCCCGCGCTGCTTGATCCGGTGGGCGGTCTCGAAGCCGTCCATGCCGGGCATCTGCACGTCCAGCAGGATCACCGCGAAGTCGTCGACGAGCAGGCGCTTGAGCGCCTCCTCGCCGGATGAGGCGGTAACGAGCTCCTGGTCCAGCGAGGCGAGGATCGCCTCCAGCGCCATGAGGTTGTCGGGCCGGTCGTCGACCAACAGAATCTTGCTCCGTGGCCGTTCCGCGCTCGGCCCGTCTCCTGTGTCGACAGGACCGCCGGTCCGCTCGGTCACCCGCCTTCCTCCTCCTGTCGTGATGCTCCTAGGTCGCGCCGGTTCCGCGGGCACGGGACACCAGGATCGTCCTCCACGCGCGCGCCGACATACCAACCATCGCCGATAGCCGCCAAGCGGTCACCACCGCCCCCCGAACAATCGCCCGTGAGCCACGCCCACCGGCTTCCCAGGTAGCTGGCGGTCGCCGGCTGACAACGCACAACTTCCGACCGCGGGGCGATGAATCGCGGGCCTCACAGGTGTGAACGCATGACGGAGAGGAGGTGGTCGAGGTCGACCGGCTTGGTGATGTAGTCGCTCGCGCCGGCCGAGATGCTCTTCTCCCGGTCGCCCGGCATCGCCTTCGCGGTCAGTACCAGGATAGGCAGATCGATGAACGCCGGCATCGCCCGGATGACCGAGGTCGCCTCGTTGCCGTCCATGCCGGGCAGCATCACGTCCATCAGCACGAGCCTGACGGCCTCGGTGGCCTCCTGCTGTAGCAGCTTGATGGCATCGCGTCCGTTGTCCGCGTAGCGCACCCGCATGCCGAACATCTCCAGCGCGCTGGTCAGCGCGAAGACGTTGCGCACGTCGTCGTCGACGACCAGCACCGTGGTGCCCTGCAACGGGTCGGTCTCGTCCGGGTCGAGCTCGCGGCGCGGCCGTGAGGTCTCGGTGAGGAACGGCGTCCCGCCCGGTTCCGGCGTGCCCACCTCTCCGCGCCGGGTCGCGGGACCCGTACCGGCGCCGCCGCTCGAGAGCGTCCGCACGGTCGGCGGCTCGCTCTCGCCCGGCTCGGCGGCGGGCAGTGCTGGCGGGGGCGGGGCGAGGCGGGGCGCCGTGGCGTCGGCGGCCCAGGCGTCGCCGTGGCCCACACCCAGGTAGCCCGCGCCCGGCTGGCCGGGCGGGGTGAACGCGCCGTGGCCGCCCGGCCCTGCCCCTCGGCCGCCCGACGCGCCCTCGTCGCCGATGATGATCAGGACGTCGTCCGGCTCGCCGGGCGTGAGCCCGTAGGGCACGTGGTCCGTGGGCATCACCGACGGGACGTAGAGCGTGAAGATGCTGCCCTGCCCGAAGACGCTGGACACCGCGATCGAGCCGCCGAGCAGCCGCGCGATCTCCTTGCTGATCGACAGGCCGAGCCCCGTGCCGCCGTAGCGCCGCGACGTCGTCCCGTCCGCCTGCTGGAACGCCTCGAAGATCATGCGGAGCTTGTCGGCGGCGATCCCGATGCCGGTGTCGGACACGGCGAACGACAGCACGGTCGGCGCCGAGCGCAGGCTCGGCACGATGAACGGCCCGTCGGAGGACGCGACCGTGACGTCGAGGCGGACCATGCCGGCGTCGGTGAACTTGACCGCGTTCGACAGCAGGTTGCGCAGCACCTGCTGGATGCGCTGCTCGTCGGTGACGAACTCCGTCGGCACGTCGGTGGCGACCGTCACCGCGAAGGTGAGCCCCTTCTCCTCGGCCAACGGCCGGACCGCCTGCCCGAGGGCGTCGCACAGCGAGTCCGTGCGCACCGCCGCCGCCTCGACGTCCATCTTMCCGGCCTCGACCTTCGACAGGTCGAGGATGTCGTTGATCAGCATGAGCAGCTCGGAGCCGGAGGAGTGAATCGTCTTCGCGAACTCGATCTGCTGGAACGTGAGGTTGTCGTCCTGGTTGTCGGCCAGCAGCTTCGCCAGGATGAGCAGGCTGTTCAGCGGGGTGCGCAGCTCATGGCTCATGTTCGCGAGGAACTCGGTCTTGTACTGCGAGGACAGCGCGAGCTGCTCGGCCTTCTCCTCCAGGCCGATCCTGGCGAGCTCGATCTCGCGGTTCTTCACCTCGAGCAGCTGCGCCTTCTCCTCCAGCTCGGCGTTCGTGCGCTGCAGCTCGACGGACTGGGAACGCAGCTCCTGGGTGAGCCGCTGGGACTGCGCCAGCAGCTCCTCGGTCCTGGCGTTCGCCATGATCGTGTTGAGCACCACGCCGATCGTGTCGACGAGCTGCTCGACCAGGTTCAGGTGCAGGTCCGAGAACGGGGTGAAGCTGGCCAGCTCGATCACGCCGAGCACCTGGTTCTCGAACAGCACCGGCACGACGACCAGGTCACTCGGCGGCGCGCTGCCCAGGCCGCTGCGGATGGTCAGGTAGCCGGCCGGCACCTTCTCCACCCTGATCCGGGTCTTCTCCACGGCGGCCTGGCCGATCAGGCCCTCGCCGAACAGGAAGGTGCCGTCCGAGCGGCGCCGCGGCACCGAGCCGTAGCCGGCGACGTAGCGCAGCTTGTCGCCCTCGATGAAGTCGAGCAGGTAGACGGTGCCCTGCTGGGCGTTCACCGCCGGGGTCATCTCGGAAATGATCATCTGGCAGACGGCGTACAGGTCGCGCTGGCCCTGCATCTTGCTGCCGATCCTGGCCAGGTTCGACTTCAGCCAGTCCTGCTGCGCGTTCACCTCGGTGGTCTCGCGCAGCCGGGTGATCATCTGGTTGATGTTGTCCTTGAGCTCGGCGACCTCACCCTCGGCCTCGACCGAGATCGTCCTGGTCAGGTCGCCGCGGGTCACCGCCGTCGACACGTCGCCGATGGCGCGCAGCTGGATGGTGAGCGTCGAGGCGAGCTGGTTGACGCTGTCGGTCAGGTCGCGCCACACGCCGGCGACGCCCGCGACCGTCGCCTGGCCGCCGAGCTCGCCCTCGACGCCGACCTCGCGGGCCACCCGGGTCACCTCGRCCGCGAACGAGGACAGCTGGTCAACCATGATGTTGACGGTGTCCTTGAGCTCGGCGATCTCGCCCTGCGCGTTGACCGTGATCTTCTGGGACAGGTCGCCCTTGGCGACCGCCGTCGTGACCAGGGCGATGCCGCGGACCTGGGTGGTCAGGTTGGTGGCCATGACGTTGACCGAGTCGGTCAGGTCCCGCCAGACGCCGGAGACCCCGCGCACGTGCGCCTGCTCGCCCAGGTTGCCCTCGGTGCCGACCTCCTTGGCGACCCTGGTGACCTCGTCGGCGAAGGCCGAGAGCTGGTCGACCATCGTGTTCAGGGTTTCCTTGAGGTCGGCGATCTCGCCCTGAGCGGTGACGGTGATCTTCTGCGAGAGGTCGCCGTTGGCGACGGCCTTCGCCACCAGGGCGATGTTGCGGACCTGGGCGGTCAGGTTGCCCGCCATCGAGTTCACCGACTCGGTCAGGTCCCGCCACACCCCGGAGACCCCACGCACGTGCGCCTGGCCGGCCAGGTTGCCCTCGGTGCCCACCTCCCAGGCGACCCTGGTCACCTCGTCGGCGAACGAGGACAGCTGGTCGACCATCGTGTTCAGCGTGTGCGCCAGCGCGGCCACCTCGCCGCGGGCGTCGACCTGGATCTGGCGGGTCAGGTCGCCGCGCTGGACCGCCGCCGCCATCTCGGCGATGCCGCGGACCTGGGTGGTCAGGTTGGCCGCCATGACGTTGACCGAGTCGGTCAGGTCGCGCCAGACGCCGGAGACGCCCTTGACCGTCGCCTGGCCGCCGAGCTTGCCCTCGGTGCCGACCTCCTTGGCGACCCGGGTGACCTCGTCGGCGAAGGCGGAGAGCTGGTCGACCATCGTGTTGACGGTGTGCTTGAGCTCGGCGATCTCGCCCTGCGCGTCGACGGTGATCTTCTGTGACAGGTCGCCGTTCGCCACCGCGGTGGTGACGTGGGCGATCCCGCGGACCTGAGCGGTCAGGTTGCCCGCCATCGAGTTCACCGACTCGGTCAGGTCCCGCCACACGCCGGAGACGCCCTTGACCTGGGCCTGGCCGGCCAGCTTGCCCTCGGTACCCACCTCGCGGGCCACCCGGGTGACCTCGTCGGCGAAGGACGACAGCTGGTCGACCATCGTGTTCACGGTGGTGCCGATGTGCAGGAACTCCCCCCGCACCGGCTGGCCGGCGATCTCCAGCGGCATGTGCTGGGAGAGGTCACCCTCGGCCACCGCCGCGATGACCCGGCCGACCTCGTGCGTCGGGCGGGCGAGGTCGTCGATCAGCGAGTTCACCGACCGGGTGAGGCTGCGCCAGCCGTCCCGGCCGCCGAGGTCGTCCATCCGCTGCGTCAGCCGGCCCTCGCGGCGGATGACGTTGCTCACCCGTTCCAGCTCGCGGGCGTGCCGCTCCTGGGTCGCGGCCAGCTCGTCGAAGCGGCGGGCGACCTCGCCGGACAGCCCCTCCCGGGCGCCGAGGCGGACGCCGAAGTCGCCGTCACAGAGCCCGGACAGGCCGGCGAGCAGATCCGACAGCAGGTTGTCCACGGCGCCCGGGGCGAGGTCGTGCCCCGCCCCGTCGGCCGGCGGGCCGTCCAGGACGGCGGTCGCCGTCCCATGACCGCCGCCGTTCTGGCTCGCGGATCCGGCGCTCTCCGTGGTCCCCCCGTGATCCGCCGATGCCGAGCGGGCCTTCGTGCTCGCCGACGAACCGGGCAGGGCACCATCATCTTGGCGCGCATCCGGCGTTTCGTGGTCACGATCGAGGCTCATCTGTCTCCTCGGGGTCTACGGCAGCACACCGGTGGTAGCTAATCGTCCCTCGGCAGGTCACACCCGGCGCCAGTATCCGCCTCGGCGGGGACATCACAGGAGAGACTGACCGACATGAGCGCCGTAGGGCTGGATGAACGGCTACCTCACCACACCATCACACTGCCACCCGCGGCGGAGTCACCACGTTCCGCTCGCAGATTTCTGCTGTCCGCCCTGCGCGGGCGGATCGACGAGGACACGCTCGACTCGGCGTTGCTGCTGGTCACGGAACTTGTCACCAACGTGGTGGTGCACGCGGGTACGCCGGCCACGGTCGACGTCACGGCCACGCCCTCGGGGGAGCTGACGGTCCGGGTGCACGACCTGCATCCGGTGCGCATCGGATCCTCGCGGCGTGGCGGGGGTGACGGGCCGGCCGGCTCCCACGAGGGCGGTCTCGGCGAGTCGGGCCTGGGTGGGCTGCGCGAGGACGGCCGCGGTCTCGCCCTCGTCGACGCCCTGGCCAGCAGCTGGGGCACCCAGCACGGCGCCGGCGGCAAGACCGTGTGGTTCCATCTCGCCGGCCCCGCCCAGTCGCCGACCCCACCCGCCGAGCCGGCGGCCACCCCCTCCGAGCCAACCGCCGATGTGATTTCTATCACATCAGCGCCCGTGACCGCGCCGTCGGCGCCCAACGCGGCTCCGACGTCCGCGCAGCGGGCGGCGGACGGCTCGCTGGCCGGGCCGACCCAGCCGACGGCGATACCCACCGGCCCGCCGCCGGCCATGAACGGGATGGCGCCGTCCACCACCATCGGACCGGCACTGGAGCCCCACCCGCGGCCCCCGCGGCTCATCTCCCGGTCGACCGCACGGGCCCTGACCGCCGAGGGCGAGGTGGCCGAGCTGCTCGCGCAGCTCGTCGACACCCAGCCGGTGACGGGCGGCCTGGTCCACCGGCCGTCACCGGACGACCCGGAACCGGAGATCGTCGCCGCCCTCGGCAATACCGGCGACCCCGCCAAGGCGCTGTCGTTCCCGCTCGACCCCACCCAGGACAGCCTCGGCGAGGTGCTGCTCTGGCCAGACCACGCCCACCCGGTCGACGGCGGCCAGCCGGACGCCGTCGACGGCGTCGACGGCGTCGACGGCGAGCGAGTCCGGCTGGTGGCGCGCTGGATGGCGCTCGCGCTGGGCGGCGGCGACATGCGCCAGGCCGAGGAACGCCGGATCGGGATGCTGTCGTTCCTCGCCGAGGCCTCGGACCTGCTCGCCGGCAGCCTCGAGCTGGAGCACACGCTGTCGATGCTGGCTCACCTGCCGGTGCCGCGGATCGGCCGCTGGTGCGCCGTCTACCTGCGCCGCGACGACGGGAATCCGGTCCTCGCGGCGGTCGCGCACGCCGAGGAGGCCGCGGAGCCCGAGCTCACCAGGGCCGCCAGCGACCCCGACGGCCCGCTGCTCGCGGCGGTACGCGGCGCCGGCGCCACGCCGGTGCGGCAGGTGGCCACCCCGGACGGGCCGGTCCTCGTCGCGGTGCTGCGGGCCAGGCGCCGGGCGCTCGGCATGGTCGCCATCGGCCGCGACCCCGGCGCCACGTTCGCCGCCGACGAGGCCGACCTGCTCGCCGACCTCGCCCGCCGCGCCGCGTTCGCGGTGGACAACGCCAAGCTCTACAGCCGGCAGGTGGAGCTCGCCGACGGCCTGCAGGCCGGGCTGCGCCCGCCCGTCCTGCCCGAGATCTCCGGGCTCGACCTTGGCGCCGCGTACGGCGCCGCCCGTTCGGCCGGGCTGGATGTCGGCGGCGACTTCTTCGACCTGATGCCCGGGCCCGACGGCTGGACGATCGCGATCGGTGACGTCTGCGGCAAGGGCGCCGAGGCGGCGACCGTCACCGGCGTCGCGCGGGCCGTGCTGCGGCTGCTCACCGGACTGGCCACCCCGGTGGGACGCATCCTCATCGACCTGAACAGGACGCTGCGGGACACCGCGACCGCCTACCCGCACGGCCAGCCGAGGTTCTGCACGATGGCGACGGCGAGCCTCTCCGAACCGTCGGAGAAGGGTGTCCGGCTGACGCTGCACCTGGCCGGCCATCCGCAGCCGGTGATGCTGGCGGGCGACGGCGGGGTCGCCTACGTGGGCGTGCCCGGGACGCTGCTCGGTGTGCTCGACGACGACGAGGTCGCGTTCCCGTCGACGGACGTCGAGCTRCACCCCGGCGACGCGTTGGTGCTCTACACGGACGGCGTGGTGGAGGCCAGGGCGGGCCGGGAACTGCTCGGCGAGCAGCGGCTGCTGGAGGCGGTCGGTGGCTGCGCGGGGATGTCCGCCCAGGGCATCGCCGACCGGGTACGGGCCGCCGCCGACCGGTTCGCGGGCGGCAACCTGCGCGACGACGTGGCCATCGTCGTCATCCGGGTCCCCAGCACCACGCTGGCGACGGCGTGACGCCACTAGCGACGTGACGCCAGCGGCACCCGTCATGCCAGCAGCGACACGCAGGCGGACCGGATCCGCCCACCTCGAGCTCGCCGCCCGTCCCGTCCGCCCGGTTTGACGACCGCGGTCCGCACATGCTAGTGACTCTCTGTAGCCAAAAAGGCCCGGTGGTTGCGACAGCGGGTAGCGGGGTAGGAGGCTGGCGGCAGTCCCCCGGTAATGACCGACCGTCATTTCGGGGCAAACCGACCCGGAGCGTGACCAAGGGTTCGCCGCCGACAGGCCGGCGACCTGCACTCCCGGGCCGCCGGAGGCGCGGGCGAGCCGGTCGCGTGGGCTCCGGGACGGGACGACAGCGGAAAAATCGGTGCCTGACCGAGGCTTCCGAATCGCTCCGGCTGGGTAGACCGTGTTGGATGTCCTCGTTCCGATTTGGTGGTCGATGAGCGCGATGCAGGGGTCCCCTTCGATTCCGCTCGCGGAACCGGATGGGGAGGTGGCGCCGGTGAACGTCGTGCGCCGGGCGACGTCGCGCACCCCACCGGCGACCCACATCCTCGCCGAGCTGCCCTACCTGCCTTCGGCGGTACCGCGGGCCCGCCAGGTGCTACGCGAGTCGCTGCGCGGCGCCGGCCTCGACGAGGACGCCGCCTCGGTCGCCGAGCTCCTGGTCAGCGAGCTGGTGACCAATGCGGTGAAATACGGCCAGCCGCCCGTCTGGCTGCTGGTGGAGCTGCGCCCCGGCCTGATCCACGCCTCGGTCTCCGACACCTCCACCGCGCTGCCCGAACGCCGCACAGTCGACGACGACTCCGAGGGCGGCCGTGGCCTGCTCGTTCTCGACGCCCTCGCCGGTAGCTGGGGCGCGGTCACCGCCGACTCCGGCAAGTACCTCTGGTTCGACCTGGCCGTCACCCGCGCCCACACCCCCGACGGCCACGCGTCCGCCCCCGCTCCCGCCCCGGCCGCCACCCCCCGCCCGACGCCGGCGACCTGAGCCGGCCGCCGGCGGCCAAGGCCACGAAGGACACCGCGCCGGCCACCGGTCGGGCTGGTGGCCGGCGCGGAGCCGGGCCGAGAGATCAGGGACCTGGAGATCAGGACCTGGAGGCGGAGGCGGCCGACGAGGCCCGGCCCTCCGGCTCGCCGCCCGGACGCGGGATCTCGGCCATGGTCGGGACGCCCGCCTCGGCCGGAGCGGGCGCCGGGGTGCCCTCGCTGAGGCCGATACGGGCGTGCAGCCAGCGAAGCGGCGCCGGCGCCCACCAGTTGAGGTCGCCCGCGACCCGCATGAAGGCAGGTACGAGGACGCCGCGCACCAGGCTCGCGTCGAGCAGGATCGCCAGCGCCGTACCCAGGCCGAACATCTGCATGAACCGCACCGAGCCGGTCGCGAACGCGGCGAAGGTGACGGCGAGCAGCACCGCGGCGGTCGTGACGATCCGACCGGTGCGGGCGAGGCCGGTGGCGACGGCCTCGGTGTTGGGCACGCCCGCGTCGTGCTGCTCCTTGATGCGGGAGAGCAGGAAGACCTCGTAGTCCATCGACAGGCCGAACGCGATGCAGAACAGCAGCACCGGCATCGACGTGTCCAACGGGCCGGGCGTGAAGCCGAACAGCCCGGCGAGGTGCCCGTCCTGGAAGATCCAGACCGAGACGCCGAGGACCGCGCCGAGCACCAGCCCGTTGAGCACGATGGCCTTCAGCGGGAGGATCACGCTCCCGGTGAACAGGAACAGCAGCACGAACGTCGCGAGCGCGATCAGGCCGATGGCGAGCGGGAGCTTCGCGCTGATCACGTGCTTGCCGTCGACGAGGTAGGCCGGCTGCCCGCCGACGAGGACCTCGGTGTTCGCCGGCACCGGCAGCGCGCGGGCCGCGCGGACCAGGTCCTGACCGGCGCCGGACATCGGGTCGATCGACGGGACCACCTGCAGGAAGGTGCCGTCGGCCGAGGCGAAACGGGCCGAGGCGGGGCCGGCCGGCGTCGTCAGCGCGCCGTCGCGGAACTCCCCGGCCGCGCTGTCGACCCGGCCGACGCCCGGCAGCCTGGACAGCGAGGTGGCATAGCCGGCGAGCGTGTCGGTCGTGGTCGGGCCGTTGACGACGACGTCGAGCGCGCCGCTGATGTTGGAGCCGAAGTCGTCCCGCAGCACGTCGCCGACCGACCGGCTCGACCTGTCACCGCTGAGCACCCGGTCGTCCGGTGTGCCGAAGCTGACGTGCAGCAGCGGCGCGGCGAGCAGCAGGAGCAACGCGACCACCGGCAGCCCGGTCAGCAGCGGCCGGCGCATCACCTGGGTCGCGACGGCCCGCCAGAACGGCGACTCGGTGGCCTCCCGCGGCGGGCCGGCGGCCGCGGCGGCCGTGGGCGTGGAAGCCATGCTCTGCCGGGCGGCGCGGCGACGCCGGAACAGGCTGATCAGGCCGCCCACCCGCAGCGCGTTGACCCGCTCCCCGAGCAGCAGCAGGACGGCCGGCAGTGCCACCACGGCGGTGAGCATCGTGACCAGGGTGACGGCGATTCCCGCGTACGCCATCGACTTCAGGAAGAACGGCGGGAAGACCAGCATCACGGCGAGCGCGACGATCACGGTGGCACCGCTGAAGAGGATGGTGCGCCCGGCGGTCTGGACGGTCGCGACCGCGGCGGCGCGGCTGTCCTTACCGGTGGCCAGCTCCTCGCGGAAACGGCTCACCGTGAGCAGCGCGTAGTCGATGCCGAGGCCGAGCCCCAACGACGTCGCCAGGTTGACCGCGAAGATCGAGACGTCGGTCGCCTCGGCGATCACGGACAGCGCGGCGAACCCGCCGAGGATCCCGATCAGACCGACGCCCAGCGGGAGCAGTGCGGCGACGACGCCGGCGAACGCGAGGACCAGCAGGACGAGCGTGATCGGGATCGCGAACGACTCGGCGGTGGCGAGGTCGGCGCTCACGGTGACGCCGATGTCCCTGTTGACGCCCGCTGCGCCGCCCGGTCGCACGGTGACCGGGCCGGACGGGTCGACGGCGTCCTCGTACTTCTCGACGACGTCATCCGAGTGGTCGTCGTCCACCGAGGCGACGACCAGCGCCGCGCGCGAGTCGTCCGAGCGCAGCGCCGGGCCGGCGCCCGTCCAGTAGGAGGCGGCGCCGCGTACACCCGGCTCCTTGCCGAGCTGTGCGGTCAGCGACCGGCCGGCGGCGGCGACGGCCGGGTCGTCGACGGTGCCCGACCGCGCGGTGACCAGCAGGACGAGGTTGGGAGCACCGCCGAACTGGGTGTCGACGATGTCGGCGGCGCGGGACGAGTCGGACTTCGGGTCGTCGAAGCCGCCGGTCAGCAGCTTGCCGAAGGCACCGACGCCGAGCACGCCCGCCCCGAGCACGAAGACCAACGTGGCGACCAGGACGATGCGGGGCCGTCCAGTGACTGCCCCGGCGAGACGCGAGAACACCGTTGCCTCCTGCGAGCTATAGTCTCAAGAGAGAACAGTGTTCTCTAGCGCGAATGCTGTCAAGAGCAAATGCCGGCAAGAACGCTTGCCGCGCGACCGCCCTCGGTCCGTCGCGGTGGCCGATCTCGGCTGGAAGCTGGAAAGATGGCCCCGATGAACCCACTGGCACCGCGGCGCGAGCGGCTGCGCGCGGCGACGATCGCGGAGATCAAGCAGGCCGCTCGCGACCAGGTCGCGCAGGGCGGGGTAGCGGCGGTCTCGCTGCGCGGCGTGGCCAGGGCGATGGGAATGACACCGTCGGCGCTGTATCGATACTTCGACAGCCACGACGTGCTGATCGGCGAGCTGTGCGCGGACGCGTTCGGCTCGCTCGCGGACACGCTCGAGGCGGCCTTCGAGGCCGGCGTCGGCGAGCCGGACCAGGCCAGGCGCTGGCTGCTGCTGGCGAGGGCGTACCGCGACTGGGCACATGCGAACAAGCCGGAGTACGCGCTGCTGTTCGGGCCGAGCACCCTGGAGCTGGACAAGTCCGGGCGCTGCGGCGACGAGATGCACCGCGGCACCGCGGTGCTGTTCCGGTGCATGAGCGAACAGATGGCCAGCGGCGCCGTCGACCCCTCCCACCTCGACGAGCAGCTCGAGCCGGAGCTGCGGTCACGGCTGATCGACTGGGGGGTGGAGGAGAGCGCCCCGATCTCTCCCGCGGGCCTCGCCGGTTGCCTGATCGTCTGGACCCAGCTGCATGGGTTCCTGTCGCTGGAGCTCTTCGGCCACCTGCCACCGGCGCTCGGCCACTTCGACGACCTGTTCGACCAGCAGATGCTGGACGTCATCATCCGCATCGGCTACCGACACCCGGTCAGCATGGCAACGACCGCCGCGCCTTCCCCGGCGGGCTGGCTGGTGGGCAGTTCGACCCCCACCAGCCAGCCCGCCGCCTATCCGGCTCGGTAACCCCTATTGGTGATCCGGGACAACGGCCTCCGGGCGTGCGAAAGAAGATCATTTTCGCACGCCCTTTGGCCCTCTAGGCCGAGGTGCGCATCTTGCGGCCGAGCGCGTCGAGCGCCGCGCGCCGCGCGGTCATGATCTCGGGCAGCCGCGCCTGGTAGGCGGGCGTGCTCGCCAGCGGCGGGTAGAAACCGAGGCGCGGCATGAAGTCGGCCTGGTCGTAGCCCGACGGCCGGTGCAGCGCGTACTGCCGGCCCGGGAACAGCAGGTCGTAGTCGTCCGCGATCTCGCAGACCGTCACGCGCGGGTCGACCCGGCGGCGTTGGAAGTACGCCTCCAGTACGTCGACGGTGAAACTGATCTCGTGGAACTGCTTGACCAGGTCGAGGTAGTGCTGGCCGACCTGGTACTTGATCGGCAGCTCCACCTGGGCGCATTCCTCCGGCGCCAGCAGATCCAGGGCCAGGACCTTCACCGACGTCTCCACGCCGTAGCCCCGGGAGAACGCCAGCGCGGCGAAGACGTCCGCGTCGAGCACGAACTCGCCGATCAGGGGCTGGTAGGTCGTGGTGACGGCCGGGACGTGGCCGGAGAGCTGCTTCGAGTAGAGCGAGCGCAGCATCTCGGTGGTGCGCCCGCCTGGCTGGCCGCTCCCGGTGAGCCGGGGCGAGCTGCCGTTGACGAACATCAGGCCCTCGTCGGCGGTGACCGCCGCCGCGAGCCGGCCGACCGTGTTGGGATCGTAGTTCTCCAGATCGGAGTCGTGGAAGATCAGCCGGTTGCCGAAGGCGAGATAGGCGAGGCTGCGCATGGCTCCGGCCTTGCCGCCCAGCGACGGCGCCTCCGCGCCCGCGTGCGCCGCGAGCACGCTCTCGCCGCGCACCGCCCAGCTGGCGCCGGCGTCCTCGGCGATGTCTACCAGGCCGTGCTCGTCACCGTCGGAGGTCGGGTCGACGATCACGCCGATCTCGTCGACGGCATGCCGGTCCCGCATCCATCGATCCCGGATCTGCGCGATCATGTTGCCCAGGGTTTTCGCGGATTCCGGCCCCCTGGCCGGAATCAGCAGGCTCAGCGTGATTCCTCGCGCGAGCCTGTCTTCCTCGATCGCGTCGAGGTCGAGGGTGGTGGGATCGAGCGTTTGCACGGACGCCCCTCTCGGGTGACCTAGTGTGGTGTGGACATCCCCTCCACCCGGCCATGGGTTTTGTCACGCCCGTCGCCTGGAACGTCGTCGGAACGGGGTGCGGCCACCGCGTGCGAGTCGCGCCGAACCCGCACCACCCCGCTCCGGCTCGTGCGTCGCGACAGCGAGGGAGCTCACCCGGGCATCCGCCCGGCCCGGCTCCGCCCGTCGGCCGGAACACTTCCTCTCTATCCGTCCCGGCCGCCGGTGGCGGTACGGGTATCGAACAGCGACTCGCCAGCCCTGCTGACAACGCGGTCCGCCACAGCCGTCCTCGCCGCGGCGCGGATGACTGGGTGGTGGCCCGCGCGGGGCGGGCGATATCGAAAGGTCCTCCTGGTCAAAGTATCCGCAGTATCCGCTTCCGACCATTCCTCCCACCCGGGCACGGCGCGGGGCGTTAGCTCCCTCACACCCGACCCCCGGTGACGGTCGTGGTCGGTGGCGACATCGTCACTTTGACGCCCGTTGGCCTCATGGCGACGGGCAGGGCGTACCGGAGTTTTCAGTGTCCAACACGGATTACCCGCGGTCAGCCGGTTCGATGCGCGGGACGCGCAGCCGACACCCCGCCGTCACCTGACGTCTTCCGGATACCCGGCACTACCCGGACGAGCCATCCCAGGCCCGACGTCCGCCGCGACCTCTCCGCCGGGCGGACCTCACCTCAGTACGAACCGAACACCCTGAGCCGGCCATGGGTGCCGAGGTGGCCGTACTCGACGCGGTCGGCGACGACCACGCAGTCGCGGCCGGCGGCCTTCGCGGCGTAGAGGGCTCGGTCCGCGCGGTCGACCAGCTCCGCCGGGCTCGCGGGTGCCGCCACGACCGCGGCGGCGCCGACCGACACCGTCACGGTGAGGTGGACTCCGTCCGCGATGAGGACGGGGGTGGCCGCGACCGTCGCGCGCAGCAGCTCGCCGAGGGCGCGCAGGTCGTCCTGGCCGACTCCGGTCGCGAGCAGCGCGAACTCCTCGCCACCGTAGCGAGCCACCACGTCCCGGGACTGGGCCGCGGTACGCAGCCGAAGCGCCACCTCGGCCAGCGCGCGGTCCCCGGCGGGGTGGCCGTACCGGTCGTTGATCGACTTGAAATGGTCGATGTCGACGAGGAGGAGGGCGAGCGCCCAGCCGCGCGGTGCCGCTCGCGCCGTCGCCAGCGCCAGCCGGGTCTCCAGGAAGCGCCGGGTACACAGGCCGGTCAGCACGTCGGTGTTGGCGAGCCGGCGCTGCTGGGCCTCGGCGCACCGCATCCGGATCATGATCAGAGCGGTCGACACGGCCATCGCCAACGCGATGACCAGCTCGGTGTGGGAGTCAGCGCGCCCGCCCTGCAGGACCAGGGTGAGCGGGGCGATGAGGCCGGCGAGATAGAGCACCAACAGCCGGGCGCGGCCAAGCCCGGCGGGTCGGTGCGCGGGCTCGGCGATGCCGGCCATCGTGGGGTGCAGCGCGGCGGCCCCCAGGGCGATGTTCCCGGCAAGCCAGGCGCCCTCCAGCCCGCCGCCCAATGAGTACCCATCGCTGAGCTGCCGCAGGGAGTAGCCGGCATCCGCGGCGAGGATCACGAACAGGCTGGCGGTGAGCAGGCTGAACGCCGGCGGCCGGCTACCGGTGCCCAGAACGAGCCGGACACCGATCACGAACACGATGAGGTCCGCGATCGGGTAGGCGACCCACATGACGGCGACCGCGGTGGACAGCTCGCCGTCCAGGCGCGGCCTGACCAGGTGCAGGTACGCCACTGTGGCCGCGCAGGTGGCGGCCAGCAGCCCGTCGAGCAGGCCCGGCAGGTCGCCGCCTGGCGTCCGTCGACGGACGATCGGCAGCAGGCCGGCGACCAGCAACGGGTAGTGGGCGAAGTAGAGCCCATCGCTGATCGCGACGAACGCCGTCGAGGCGAACAGGTAACGATCGACGCAGAAGGCGATGCCCGCGCCGGCATAGACCAGCTGGGAGATCCCGATGAGCAGCCAGGGCGACCGGGGCGTGGGGCGGAACCGCAGGAGCCCGACGAACACCGCGCCGGCGGCCGAAACGCTGGTGGCGCAGTAGACGGTGAACCGCGCGACCACCCAGCCGCTGGTGGTGGTGGAGCCCGCGCCGTACCCGCCGATGTAGCAGCTGGAGATCGCGACGGCGCCGAAGGCCACATAGCCCAGCCAGAGCCTGCCCGCCCACAGCAGGGGCGGCATGGTCACCCGCTCGACGGCCGCGACGGGCAGGCGGACGAGGCTCACCGCGGCGCGGCCCGCGGCCGCCCACCCGGCCAGGCCCGCCGTGCCATCGGGCGGGTCGCCGGACGCGCCGTGTTCCCGCGCGGGTAGCCGAGCCGGCGACGGCGAGCCGGCTCGACAAAGATCATCGATCGATGCCATGCGCAGCCTTTCGCCAGAGGGCGCCATGACGCGGCGCGCCAGGGCGGCCGCCGCACGTGGGGACACGGCCGCCGACGTCGTCGCGACGCCGTCTCGCGGCGCCGGGAGACGTGTCGCGCGCGCGATCTCGGCCGTGCGAGTGCTCGCGACGGCGCCGGCAAACCGTTCGCCTACATACCGGTAGTGCCTGTTTGCCACCGGGAGCCGACGCACCGCGAGCCCCAACGCAACAGTATCGAGTCGTCGCTCTTCGTATAGATCACACCATGGAACATGTGCCTTACTTGTCCAGAATTTGTTCCATTCGGTTGCAGGGTGCATTCGCCCCCACGCGGCCTGGGAGCCGGGCGGGACCAACGCCACCGACCACAACCCGGCCGACACGGCGGCCCGTCGGATGTCTGGCGTCACACCGGTCGGGTACGCGACTGCCCGTGGATGACCACGGATGTCACAGTCCCCGGGTCCGGCTCGTCATGTCCGGGACCGCGACCCCGAAGGGAACGAGGAGACGATGTCCGGGTTCTTGCAGCGACTGGGTGGGGCCTGCGCCGCCCACCCCTGGCGGGTGGTCGGCGCCTGGGTCGCAGCGCTGGTACTGACACTGGGCCTGGCGGGCACGTTCGGCGGCGCGCCCCAGGACAACTACGACACCCCGGGCCTGCCCTCGCAGGCGGCGACCGACCTGCTGCGGGCCGGCTTCCCCGAGGTGGCGGGCGCCGACGCGCGCATCGTGCTGCACGACCGCGACAGCCCGCTCGACGCCGCCGTCACGACCGCCGTCTCCAGGAACCTCGCCGGCGTCGAGCACGTCGACCTGGTCACCCCGCCCCGGCTGTCCGCCGACGGCGACACGGCGCTCATCACCGTCTACTACGACCGGCCGGTCACCCACGTGGGCGGCAAGAAGGCACTCGACGAGCTGGTCGCGGCCGTGGCCGGGCCCAGCCGGGCCGGCGGCGTCACCGCGGAGATCGGCGGCCAGGTCGCGGAGAACATCCAGAAGGTCGACGGCACCGCCGAGGCGATCGGCATCGCCGCCGCGCTGGTCATCCTGCTGTTCGCCTTCGGCTCGGTCATCGCCGCCGGCGTACCGCTGGCCGTCGCCCTGATCGGGCTCGGGATCGGCTCCGGCAGCGTCACGCTGATCGCGGCTACGACCCAGGTCAGCACCATCGCCCCCACCCTCGGCACGATGGTCGGCCTCGGCGTGGGCATCGACTACGCCCTGCTGCTCGTCACCCGGCACGTCGAGGGCCTGCGCGCCGGCCTGCCGGTACGGGAGGCGGCGGCCAGGGCCACGGCCACGTCCGGGACCTCGGTGCTGTTCGCCGGCGCGACCGTCGTGCTGGCGCTGATGGGCCTGCGCCTCGTCCACCTCAAGACCTACTCCACGACCGGCTTCACCACGGCCCTGGTCGTCGTCGCGGTCGTCGCGACGTCGCTCACGCTGGTGCCGGCGCTGTGCGGCCTGGCCGGTCAACGGCTGCTCGGCCGAAAGGCCCGCCGTGCCCTGGCCACCGCGGCGACCGCCGGGGCCGGCGGCGCGGCCGGGGCCGGGGCCGGCGGCACGGCCGACGCCGGCCAGGGCACCACCGACGGCGCACCCGCTGCCACCTCAGCCAGGGAGCCGCTCACCGCGCGCTGGGCCGCCCGGGTCGGCCGCCGGCCGCTGCCCTGGGCGCTGGGCGCGCTCGGGTTGCTGCTCGCCCTCGCCGCCCCGGTGCTCGACATGCGCACCTGGCCGCAGGACGCCGGCAGCCAGTCGACGTCGCTCACCCAGCGGCGCGCCTATGACCTGATCGCGGCCGAGTTCGGGCCGGGCGCCAACGGCCCGCTGCTGATCGCCACGGACCTGCGCACGCTGCCGAAGGCCGAGCTCGGCCCGCTGGCCGCGAAGATCCGGGCGACTCCGGATGTCGCCGGCGTCGCCGACCCGATCTTCTCCGCCGACGGCTCGACCGCGTTGCTCGTCGCGGAGCCGACGGTCGGCCCGAGCGACCCCAGGGCATCCGCGCTGGTCCGCCACCTGCGAGCCGACGTGCTGCCGGGCGGCGCCGAGATCACCGGCTGGACCGCCTCGTTCACCGACATCTCCGCCCTGCTCGCCGACCAGCTGTGGGAGGTCGTGGCCTTCGTCGTCGGCGTCTCGGTGCTGCTTCTGTTGCTGGTGTTCCGCTCGCCGCTGGTCGCGCTGAAGGCCGCGGTGATGAACATGCTGTCGATCGCCGCCGCCTACGGCGTCATCGTCGCCGTCTTCCAGTGGGGCTGGGGCACCGGCCTGCTGGGCCTGCCACATGCCGTGCCGATGTCGAGCTGGCTGCCACTGCTGATGTTCGCGGTGCTGTTCGGGCTGAGCATGGACTACGAGGTGTTCCTGCTCTCCCGGATCCGGGAGGACTGGCTGGCCACCGGCGACGCCCGTGGCAGCGTGACGCGGGGGCTCGCGAAGAGCGGCCGGGTCATCACCAGCGCCGGCCTCATCATGATCGCCGTCTTCGCCGGCTTCGCGCTGGACCCGGACGTGACCGTGAAGATGATCGGCCTCGGCATGGCGGTCGCCGTCCTTGTCGACATGACCGTCATCCGGCTCGTGCTGGTGCCGGCGACCATGGCCCTGCTCGGCCGTGCCAACTGGTGGCTACCGCGCTGGCTCGACCGGATCCTCCCGCGCATCGACCTGCRCGGCGAGAGGTCCGCGGCGCCGGCGCTGGCCCTGCCCGCGCCGCGCGGCGAGCCATCCGACGAGGCCGACGAGGCCGACCAAGCCGACGAACAGCCGGCGGTCGTCAGCTGACCAGATCGCTGGTGGCGAGGCGCTCCAGGCCTCGCCACCAGCCCGACCACCTGAGCCGTCTCAGGCGAAGTAGCGGGAGATGAACTCGGCGACGCAGACCGGCTTGGTCTGGCCCTCGAGCTCGATGGTGACCTGGTTGACGACCTGGACGCCGCCGGTGACGTCCTCGACCGTCAGGTTCTTGATGTGCGCGCGCAGCTTGGAGCCCACCGGCACCGGCGCGGGGAACCGCACCTTGTTCAGGCCGTAGTTCACCGCCATCGAGATGCCCTCGACGTGGACCACGTCATGGAACAGCACCGGGATCAGCGAAAGCGTGAGGAACCCGTGCGCGATCGGCCCGCCGAACGGCCCGGCCTTCGCCTTCTCGACGTCGACGTGGATCCACTGGTGGTCCCCGGTGGCGTCGGCGAACGTGTTGACCTGCTCCTGGGTCACCTCGATCCAGCCGCTGCTGCCCCATTCCTGCCCGGCCAGCGCCTTGGCGCCCTCGATCCCCTGGATCGTCGTGACCATCCGTCTCCTCCAAGCTCCCACCGAGCGCCCGGCTCGCCCGGCCATCACCCACGCGCCTGGCGCCGCGCGCCGCGGCGAGCAGTATCCCAACCCTCGCGCCCAGATGCCCGGTTCCCGCAGGGTGCCCCGCTCAGCAGGGACGTCGCGGTACGCGCCGAGACGGCGGGCTGGCCATGGTGTCTCCCCCCGGGCTGGCGAGACGCCGCTCGAGGAAGGTGAACGCCTCGATCACGTCCGCGGCCTCGAAAGCCCGGTTGCGCCGCCCGACCGTTATCTGTCGGAGCACGCCGACGTCCACCAGCCGGCTCACCGCCTCATTGGCGGTCTGCACGCTGCGCCCGGTGAGCTCGGCCGCGGAGCGCACTGTGAGCACCGGCGCGGCGGGCAGCATCCGCAGGAGCCGATCCAGGGTGGAGTCTGGGCGCGCCGGGCCGACTCGCTGACGCCAGGCCTCCTGGAGGGTGCCGATTCGCCTCTCGAAGTCGCCCGCGTCGGCACAGGCTCGAACGCAGGCGCCGGCGAACGTGCCGATCCAGGCGTCGTCCGCGGCCCGGGCCTGCTCGGAGTCCGAGGGCCCGAGGTACCGGGTCGCGGTCAGCGCCGCCACGTAGTCCCGCGACCGGGTCGCGAGAACCAGCGAGACGGGCGGGAGCACGTCAGGCGCGAGGCCCCGCCGACGCAGAACCATGTGGATCAGCGCCCGACCGGTCCGGCCGTTTCCGTCGACGAAGGGGTGGATCGTCTCGAACTGCGCGTGCGCGACGGCGGCCTGCGCCACAGCCGGCAGGCCATCGTCCGCGCAGAACGCGCAAAGATCCTCCAGGAGGTCGGGCACGGCTTCCGGCGGCGGTGGCACGAAGGCCGCGGAGCACGGGTTGTAGCTACTGCCGCCGATCCAGTTCTGCTCGGTCCGGACCTTGCCGCCATACGGCTCCAGCCGGCTCCCGGCGAGCAGCCGTTGGTGGATCTCCAGCAGGGACGCCACCGTGATCGGGTCGCCGGCCCCCACCAGCTCCGACGCGCGGACCATCGCGTCCACGTTGGCGAGCACCTCGGCGGCCGTGACGTCCGTCACCGGCTCTCCGAACTCGCGGCTGGCTTCTTCGCGCAGCAGGCGCCGACCGCCGACCTCGAGCCCCTCGATCCAGGACGAGCCGACCGACTCGGCTCGCAGCAGGATCCGGGCCAGCACCTCCATGCCGCGCAACGCCACCGCGTCGCGGTTGAGGGCGGCGATCGCATGCTCCGCGTCGACCACGTCGGCCGCGGTCAGCCCGTCCAGCGTGAACGCGCGCCCGACGAGGGGATCCGGCAGGTAGGCGTCGTACTCGCACGACAGCCGGTCCTTCCTCGACAGCCCAGCACCGAGGTCACTCTCCCAGCGGCGCCGCACGAGCTGTGCCACGATGACCTCCATATTCAGGCGGATCGAGCATAGCCTGAATATGGAGGTCTGATCTTCCGGCGGCGGCGCTAACCGGCAGTGCCAACGGGGGTGAGCGGGCGGGCGGCCGAGCGAGCGCCCGGGACGGTGGCGGCGTCCGCGGCCGTCAGGTCGTCGGCGAAAGCCTCCGGCGGCGGGCAGGTGCAGACGAGGTTGCGGTCGCCGTACGCGCCGTCGATCCGCCGGACCGGGGACCAGTACTTCGCGGTGCGCAGCGATGCCACCGGGTAGGCGGCCACCGACCGGGGGTACGGGTGGTCCCAGTCGTCGCCGGTGACCATCTCGGCGGTGTGCGGGGCATTGCGCAGCGGGTTGTCGTCCGCCGGCCAGGTGCCGTCGCCCACCTTGTCCGCCTCGGCCCGGATCGCGATCATCGCGTCGCAGAACCGGTCGATCTCGGTCAGGTCCTCGCTCTCGGTCGGCTCGACCATCAGCGTGCCGGCGACCGGGAAGGACATCGTCGGCGCGTGGAAGCCGTAGTCGACGAGCCGCTTGGCGACGTCGTCGACCGTCACGCCGGTCTCCTTGGTGAGCTGGCGCAGGTCGAGGATGCACTCGTGCGCGACCAGGCCGCCCCGGCCGGTGTAGAGGACGAGGTAGTGGTGGCGCAGCCGGCTGGCGATGTGGTTCGCGTTCAGTACCGCGACCGACGTCGCCGCGCGCACGCCCTCGGCCCCCATCAGCCGCAGGTACACCCACGGGATCATGAGAATTCCGGCTGAGCCCCACGGGGCCTCGGAGATCGGGCCGATACCGGTTGCCGGGCCCGCCTCCGGGCAGAGCGGGTGGTTCGGCAGGTAGGGCAGCAGCTTCTCGCCAACCGCCACCGGGCCGACGCCGGGGCCGCCGCCGCCGTGCGGGATGCAGAACGTCTTGTGCAGGTTGAGGTGGCTGACGTCCGCGCCGAACCGGCCGGGGCGGGCGAGGCCGACGAGCGCGTTCAGGTTCGCCCCGTCGACGTAGACCAGGCCGCCGGCGTCGTGCACGATCGCGCACGCCTGGCCGATGCCCTCCTCGTAGACGCCGTGCGTCGACGGGTAGGTGACCATGAGCGCGGCCAGCCGCGACGCGTGCTGCGCGGCCTTCGCGGCGAGGTCGGCGAGGTCGACGTTGCCGTCGTCGTCGCAGGCGACGACGACGACCTTCATCCCCGCCATCGCCGCGCTCGCCGCGTTCGTGCCGTGCGCCGACGACGGGATCAGGCAGACGTCACGGAAACCGTCGCCCGCGGTGTGGTCGCGGTGGTAGGCGCGGATGGCGAGCAGCCCGGCCAGCTCGCCCTGGCTGCCGGCGTTCGGCTGCAGCGACACCCCGGCATAGCCGGTGATCTCGCTGAGCCAGCGCTCCAGGTCCGCGATCATCTCCAGGTAGCCGGCGGCCTGGTCGAGCGGCGCGAACGGGTGGATCTCGGCGAACTCGGGCCAGGTGACGGCCGCCATCTCGGCGGTCGCGTTCAGCTTCATCGTGCAGGAGCCGAGCGGGATCATCCCGCGGTCGAGCGCGAAGTCCACGTCCGCGAGCCGGCGCAGGTAGCGCAGCATCGCGGTCTCCGAGCGGTGGCTGTGGAACACCGGGTGCTCCAGGTAGCCGGACGAGCGGACGAGCGCCGTCGGCAGCGCGCCGGCCGCGTCGAGGCCAGGCACGGCCGGCGGCGCCTCGCTGGGGGCCGGGACGCCGAAGGCGGCCCAGACGGAGTGCAGGTCGGCGTCCAGCGTCGCCTCGTTGCAGGAGATCCCCACGTGGTCGTCGTCGACGAGGCGCAGGTTCACGCCGTGCTCCAGCGCCGCCGCGACGACCTCGCCGGCCCGCGCGGGCACCCGGGCGAGCACCGTGTCGAAGAACTCGTCGTGGACGACGTCGACCCCGCCGGCGCGCAGCCCGGCGGCGAGCCGGACGGCGTGGGCGTGCACGGTCGTCGCGATCCCGGCGAGCCCGGCGGGCCCGTGGTAGACGGCGTACATCGAGGCGACCACGGCCGGCAGCACCTGGGCGGTGCAGATGTTGCTGGTGGCCTTCTCCCGGCGGATGTGCTGCTCGCGGGTCTGCAGCGTCAGCCGGTAGGCCGGCTTCCCGGCGGCGTCGACCGAGACGCCGACGAGCCGGCCGGGCAGCATCCGCTCCAATCCCTTGCGCACCGCCATGTAGCCGGCGTGCGGGCCGCCGAACATCACCGGCAGCCCGAACCGCTGGGTGGTGCCGACCGCGATGTCGGCGCCGAGCTCGCCCGGCGAGGCGAGCAGCGTGAGCGCGAGCAGGTCGGCGGCGACGGTCACCGTCACGGCGTGGTCGCGCGCCTGGGCGATGACGCCCCGCAGGTCGCGGACCTCGCCGTTCGCGCCGGGGTAGGACAGCAGCAGGCCGAACGTGTCGGCCAGCACGGCCGCCGGCAGCTCACCCGCGGCCTCCGCGGGGCCCTCGCCCGGCTCGGCGGGCAGCGGTTCGGCCGGGCCCTCGCCCGGGGCTGGCGCCGGGCGAGGAATGACGCCCTCGCGCAGGTCGGCGACGTGCACCGTCAGGCCCAGYGCCTCGGCCCGGGTCCGCACGACGGCGATCGTCTGCGGCAGCGTGTCGGCGTCGATGAGGAAGGTCGAGCGCTTCTTCTTGTCGACGCGGTGGGCGAGCTGCATCGCCTCGGCCGCCGCCGTCGACTCGTCGAGCAGGGACGCGCCGGCGGTCGCGAGGCCGGTGAGGTCGGTGACCACCGTCTGGAAGTTGAGCAGCGCCTCGAGACGGCCCTGCGAGATCTCCGGCTGATACGGCGTGTAGGCGGTGTACCAGGCCGGGTTCTCCAGCACGTTGCGCTGGATCACGCCGGGCAGCACGGTCGGGTGGAATCCGAGCCCGATCATCGAGGTCACCCGCCGGTTGCGGCCGGCCAGCGCGCGCAGCTCGTCGAGCGCGGCGCTCTCCGGGACCGGCGCCGGCAGCTCCAGCTCGGTGGATCGGATGGCCGCCGGCACGGCCGCGTCGGTCAGCGCGGCGAGCGACGAGTAGCCGAGCGCGGCGAGCATGGTCGCCTGAGCCTCGGCGTCTGGCCCGATGTGGCGGTCGACGAAGGCGCGATAGGCGGGGGCCGGGAGCGCCGCGATCGGGAGCGTGGTGGTGGCCGGGGTCGGGGTGGTGTCAGGCACGTGTCGCTCCGCAGGTCAGGCGGCACCGGCCTGGTACCGGCCCCGCTTCGGGGTCCGGGGTTACCCCCGGTAGGCACGGCAGGCGTTCGACCACGGAGGGGTCGCTCGCCTCGGCCTCCCCCTCTGTCATCGGCCTGAGAGCTTCACCGGGCAACCTCGTGCCCGGTTTGCACCGTCGGCGGGACACCCAGCGGCATCCGCTTTCCAGAGTTGCCTGACCCGGCGGTTGGGGGCCTGAGAGTTTGTGGGGAGATCTTGCTCCTTCGGCGCCTCGGGCTGGCTTGCCCGGGACTCTCCCGCACGGGTGTGAGCGGCACAGTATGTGGTTGTGACCCCGGTTCGCGGACCCGCGAGCCGACGCCGACCCGACCACCGGACGGCTCGCCAGCAGGTGGAAGAGGTCTGTATCGAGACTATCGGCGGCGCGCAGGCGGCGCGACCGCGACCACGGCCACGAAACCGCCCCGCAACGTCACCCGGCGGAAGTCGCGCCTGGCAGGGCGCCACAGCCGCGCGTCGCGTCACCAACCTCACATCGCGAGCTGAAGGGGTGCCCGATGATCGACGGACGCGGATCATCGGGCACCCCCGCGCGCGACCATGGCGAATCCTGGCTTGCCAGCGGTCCCGCCGTCACCCCGCGCGACTTCCCGACGCCGACGCGACGCGCCGGGTCACCTGCGGGCGGCGGCGGTGGCGCGCCGGTTGGCCTTCTTGATCGCGGAAATCAGCTCGTCCCTCGTCATCCGGGTACGGCCGGGGATCTCCAGCTCGCGGGCCATCTCGCGCAGCCGGGTCAACGGAGCGGTCGCGTTCACGCCCTCGGCGGTCGGACGCGGCCGGCGTACGCTCGCCGGCGCGCTCTGCTTCGCCCGCGCGTCGGACGGCCCGGGTGACGACTTCGGCCGCCAGTGGTCGCCGACCTTCTCGTGGGTGTGCTTCAGCGCGGCGTACGCGGCCCGGTGCGCGCGCTGGCCCTCGCCGTAGGTGCCCACCGCCGAGTCGTGGGCTTTCTTCCAGGTGCGGACGGCCAAACCGTCGGACCGCGTGATCGTCGACGGCACGCCGGCGCACGTCTGGTCGGCCTGCTCCGCCTTACGGGAACGGGAAGCCGTCTTGGTAGGAGTCGTCGTCTTGGTAGGGCTGGTACGGGTCATCTTCGCGGGCATCTGCTTGGTAGGCAACTGCATCACCTCCGCTGGAGCCCTCGTCGTCAGGACGAGGGTCGAGCCGGCTCGACCGAGGCGCCGGTCACGCCCTGAGGCCGGCGTCTGCCCGGGCATCCTCTGTTCGAGTCGCGCACCGCCGCGATCGAAGTGCGCGTCCGGCTCGGTGTCTGTCGGTGAGTTCCCGGCGGGCGCAGCGCAAACCGCGCCCCCACCCACCTTCGACGACGAATGCTCGGTCCGCAGGGGCGCGCGACCAATCGACGCTGGTTGTGCGCGTTTGGTCAGCGGAGGTTTCCGCCCACTTCAGCGGGCCCGCGAGTTCAGCGGGTGCGCTACCTCACCTGGTCGGCGCCAGCCTTGGCCGCCTCGACGTCGGTCGAGGCCCCGCCTCGCTCCCGCTCGAAGAACGGCTCGACCGCCCGGTCGGACGCGGTCTGGCGGGCGACCTGCCTGGTCATCTCCTCGTCGCTGGCGCCCGCGCCCGCCTCCGCGGTCCTGCCCCGAGCCGGCCCGGTCGCTGGCCTCGAACGCGTGTCCGTTCCCTTGGCGGCTCGCCCGCCGGATGGAGTCGACATCGTGCCCCTCCTCCGTTCGCCTGCCGTTCTCGTCCCGTCGCGCAAGTACCCGGCGGGTCCGGACAGAACCAGCCCTGGAGGGATGGGATCGGCGTCAACCGCGAAGAGCGGGCGCAGATGTGCCGGAGAGGCGGGAGATGTCAGCAGATGTATGGAGCGGCTCCATACCTGACCCGCGACACCTGACCCGCGTCAGAGCGCCTCGTCGAGAGGCTGGTAGTCGAATCTCGGGGCGGGGTAATCCGGAGCGCCGAGGAAATCCGGATCAAGGAATCCCGGATCGGGGTCACCCCAGTCGACATCCGACGGGCCGAAGCCACTATCCAGGCCCGGCGACGGCGGCACATCGCCATTTATGTTGACGTTTATTACGTTGGCGTAGATCTGCACCGTAGGCACACCTTCGCCGGTAGTTGCCGGCTGGATGAGGTCGGTGGGCCAGGGCGGCGGCTCCGAAAACCCGAGCCCGCCAGCTGTGTCAAGAACCGGGATGTCCGTCGCCACCGTCGGCGAGATCACGGTCTCGGTCCCCGCGTCGTCGCTGCCGACGGCCGTCGCCATGCTCGTCACCGTCCCCTGCGGGGGGATGTCGGTCGCCCCGTAGAAGTACCTCGCGGTGCAGGTCATGGAGGCCCCGGCCGCCAGCGTCGAGCTCGGGCAGATGATCGGCGTGAGGCCACCGGCGGCGAGGTCGTCCTGGACCGAAACGAAGATCAGGTCACTGAAGCCGACATTCCCGACGGTGTAGAGGAGGTCCACGGCGCCCGGGTCCACGAAGGCCATGTGTGTCGTCAGGGTGAGCTCCGGGCCGGTGCCGCCGGCAGGCATGGCGTCGCCGGCATACGTGACGTCGCCGGCATATGTGACGTCGTCGACGGGCGTGCCGTCGCYGGCATACGTGACGTCGCTGGCAGGTGCGACGGCGCTCGCGGGCGCGGCGGCGAGGACCAGTCCGGCCGCGGCCAGGCCCGGGATCATCGTCACCGCGGCCAACGCCCGCCGTCGCGGACCGCTCCGGCCGCCGAACAAGCCCGATGACGGCCGCAACTTTGTTGGATCCATCGGTACCCCGCTTTGTCGAGCCCCCGGAGACAGACGAGCAGTACACGAATATTACCGAACGTAGTCACTTGAGTGGTGAAGGTGACGAGCGGTGTGTCAGGCGCCGTCCAGTGGGCAGGCGGCGGCCGGGGGCGCGACGATGGCGAGACCGATGACCAAGGGAGCCGATCGATGCCGCACCTGGAACACGACGGGGACGTGTACGTGCTGGATCTCGGCGACGGCGAGAACCGGTTCACTACCCCCTGGCTGACGGCGGTGAATGCCCTGCTGTCCGAGGTCGAGGACGCCGACGGGCACAAGGCGCTGGTCACCACCGCGCGCGGGAAGATCTGGTCGAACGGGCTCGATCTGGACAGGATTCTGGCGTATCCGAGCGAGCTGGGCTCCTATCTGAACACCGTGCAGGCCCTGCTCGCCCGGGTGCTGACGCTGCCGTTCGTCACCGTCGCCGCCGTGCAGGGGCACGCCTTCGGCGCCGGCGCCATGCTCGCGCTCGCGCACGACCAGCAGGTGATGCGCGCCGACCGCGGCTACTGGTGCCTGCCGGAGGTCGACCTGGGCATGCCGTTCACCGCCGGGATGACGAGACTGCTCACCGCGCGGCTGCCCGCCAGAACGGCCGCCGAGGCGATGGTCACCGGCCGCCGCTACGGCGGCGTGGACGCGTTCGAGGCCGGGATCGTCGACGCCGTCGCCGCCGGAACCCTCACGGACGCCGCGGACCTCGTCGCCGCGCAGCGCGCCGTTCTCCTCGCCGCGCTCGGCGTCGCCCGCCCGCTCACGGCCAAGGCGTCGCCGGCGCTCGGCAAGATCAAGTCAGGCCTCCACGCCGACACCGTCGCCGCCCTGCAAGCCGACGAGAACGCCCGCCTCGCCGCGTTTCCGCCGGTCGGCTAGCTCCCGCCAGCCGGCGGCGGGCAGCGCGTCCGCCGAGGGGTGCCGAGGGGCTAGGCGGCGAAGTCGAAGATCAGGCGGTCGGGGGCGGTCAGCTCGGTGACCCGGTAGCCGACGACGTCGTCGAGGCCGACGCCCAGGTGGACGTAGCCCTCGAAGTCGCCGGCCATGGCGACCTGGCGCACCGCCGGCAGGCCGCCACCGGTGACCGGCGAGCGCAGCGTCGACCGGCCCGCGTCGTCATGGGCGTCGGCCGGGTGCAGCACGATCTCGAAGTGCGCCTGGCCGGCCAGCGCGAGCGGTGAGCCCTCGCCCGGCCTGACCACGTCCTGGACGTAACGAGCCGAGTACCCGGGCAGGCCGCCGGTGAACTCCAGGACGATCCGGTCGAAGCTCAGGCCGCCCTCGACGTTGTGCGCCGCGCGCACCTCGACCAGCCGCGGCGAGGGGCTTGTCGAGCGGGTGAGCGACGTCGGGCCGCTCGACCAGGTCGGCGCGTTCCCTCCGACGCTCGACGTGGGCGACGCTCCGGGAGCCGGGGTCGCGCTCCCGCCGGCCGAGGTGGACGCCACGGCGGCCGAGGTCGTCGTGACCGGTTCCGGCGAAGGCGAGCCGCCGCCGTCCGAGCAGGCGGACAGCGCGCCGGCCAGCAGCGCCAGCGCCGGCGCGACGACGCGGGCGCCGCGCACCCGCCGAGACCGCTGTGCCCGCCGAGACCGAAATGGCGACCCGAACCGCGGCATGACGGCCTCCGACCTGGTTCCCTGGCTCGCCCGACGACGACCGGGAGCGACGACGCTACGCCAGCAGCGCGGCGTCCGAGTGAGAAATATGTCTATACCGGTCACGGCACCGCCGCCACGGCCACCACCCGGGTGCCCGCCGGGACCGACGCGGACAGGGCGACCGCGTCGCCGAACGGGTAGACCCCGCCGGCCGCGTCCACCAACCAGTAGCCGCGGCCGCTGGGAGTCGCCGCGATACCGACCACCGCGGCCGGTGGGGAGGCGGGCGAGCCGACCTGGCCGGCCGCGCCGTGGGCCACCACCGCGCCGGCCGCCGTGACGGTCCAGTAGCCGGAGCCGGTCGGGCTCGCGGCGATGCCGACGGCGCGGGCGGACCCGGTGGCGGCGGTCGAGGGCGTCACGCCGGCCGCGATGCCGCCGGCGTCGCCGAACGGGTAGACCCCGCCGGCCGCGTCCACCAACCAGTACCCGCCACCGGTCGGGGTGGCGGCGATGCCGACGACCGGCGCCGCCGGCGCCGCCAGGAGCGACCCGTAGCCGGCAAGGCCGCCGTGCGCCGCGACCACGCCGACGGCGGTGACGGTCCAGTACCCGCCCCCGGTGGGGCTGGCGGCCGCGGCGACCACCGGGCCGCCGCCCGCGCCCGCCGGCAGCGACGCCGCGTCGCCCACCGGGTGGCCGGCGCCCGACGCGTCGACGAGCCAGTAGCCATGGCCGGTCGCGGTCGCCGCGATCGCGACGGCCGCCGGGTCGGTGCTCCCCGCGCTCACCGCTCCCGCCGTGCCACGGGCGATCACCGACCCCGAGTCCGTCAACAGCCAGAAACCCGGCGGCAGCGGTGAGCCCGCGCCCGGCGGCGTCGGGGCGTGCCCGGGCGCCGTGGTCGGCCGTGCCGGCGCGGTGGTCCGTCCCGGTGAGCCGGCCGGCGTGGCCGCGGCGGTGGTCCGCGGCGGCGCCGGGGCGGTGGAGGGACGGGCCGTCGGCGGACCGGCCGCCGGGGTGCCGGTCCCGGCGCCGCCACGGCCGCCCCCACCGTCGTCGGCGTCCGGCGGGGCGGGCTGCGCGCCGGTGCCCGGCCGGGGGCCCGCCTGGCCGGCGTCACCCTGGTCGGTCCGGTGGTCTTCCGCCGCGGCGGTGTCGCCGGGTCCTGGCTGGGCGGGGCCCGCGGTCTGCTCGGGTGGCTGGGTCGCGGTGGGCTCCGGCTGGGGTGGCGCGGCGGTGCGGCTCGGCGTCGGCCGCGGGTCCGTCGGCCCCCGCGAGGTCGGCGGCTGGCTGGGGTCGGGCCTGCCCGTACCGCTAGGCCGGCCGCCGCCAGGGCCGCCGGGCTGGCCGCCACCCCGGCCGTTCCCATCGTTCCCGCCGTTGCCGTTCCCGCCATTGCCGTTGCCACCACCACGGCCGCCGCCGAGGTCGCCTCCCCAGCCGTCGCCGCCGGGGGCTCCTCGACCCGGCCAGACCTGCCCCCGCCCGTCACCCGGCCCCGCGCCGCCGGCCGGCTGGGACGGCAGGCCGCCGGGCGTCCGGCCCGGCGGCAGTGGCTTCGGCGTGGCGGTGTGCTCGCCGCCGGGCAACGCCGTCCCGAACTTCAGGATGGTCCGCGGTGTGGCGCCGTCGACGAGGACGACGTTGGGGCCGGCCTCGTCGTTGATCCAGAGCTGGCCGTTCTGGACGCCCGCGGTGATCCGGGCCTGGCCGCCCGCCGGCGCGACCTGCACCGGCGGGGCGAAGCGCCCGGTCGCGGGGTCGTAGGCCCAGACCACGCCAGCGTCCGAGTCCGGCACGTAGACCTGGCCGTCGTGCCAGACCGGCGCGCCCAGCTGGCGACCGCCGGCGGTCGCCCCGGTGCCCGACCCCGTCGCTCCGGTGCCCGACCCGCCATCCGCGCCCGACCCGCCATCCGCGCCCGACCCGCCATCCGCGCCACCCGCGATGCCGGCGGCGGCACCGCCGGCCCTGGCGAGCGCGGCCAGGTCGATGCCGGCTCCGCCGATGGCCGGCAGGTCCGTCGCGCTCACCCGGCCCGCGTCCAGGTCGACGAGCACCAGCCGTCCCGTGGCCGGCTCGGCCAGCGCTAGGACGTGGCCCTCGGTCCGCGCCGGCACCAGCACCTGACGCCCGCTGTCGGCACCGGCCGCGCCGCTGTCGACCGGCAACCGCAGCGGCGCCTCGACGCCGTCGGCCGTCAGCCGGGAGACCGTGCCCGCCGTGCGGTCGACGATGACCGGCGATCCGCCGACCACCGCCGCGTCGATCCGGTCGCCGGCCGTCGCCACGGGTACCGGTGTTCCCGGCGCCCCCGCGCGGACCGGGACGACCGTGCCGGCGCTGGGCACCGGCACCCAGAGGGTCCCGTCCATGGTCTGGGCGACCGCGCCGAGGCCCGGCGGGAAGGTGACCGGCGAGCCCAGCTCGGCCAGCGTGCGCGGGTCGAGGCGGGTCACGAGCCCGCCGGCCGCGTCGATGGCGTAGGCGTCGCCGCCCGCGGCGCTGACCGTCGTGCCCCGCGGGTACGCCACGGTGGCGACGATCTCCAGCAGCGCCGGGTCGATCCGCAGCACGGTCCCCGCCGCGGCGTCGACGACGATGACCGCCGCGCCCGGCGGCACGGCCCCCAGGCCTGCGGCCGGGTCGTTCGCGCCAGCCGAGCCACCGATGGCACCGGCCGGGCCGGCCGGGCCGGTCGACCCCGGCCCGGTCGCCCCGGGCACGGCCGGGGTCGCCGGCGCCTCCGGGTTCGCGGCCGCCGCCTCCGCCGCGGCCGCGGCGGAACGAGACGCCTCGGCGGAGCGGGTCGCCGTCGGTGTGGCGAAGTCGGTGAGCACGGCCAGCTGGTGCCCGGCCGTGCCGGGAAGGGCGACGGCCGCGTCCGCGACCCCGGACGGGCCGTTGACATGGAACAGCAGGCCGAACTGCTCGCTGACCAGCCAGCCCCCGCCGTCACTCAGGTCGAGCGTCACCGGCCGGGAGCCGCGCCCGAGGACGGTGGCCGCGACGACGGTGGCCAGCGCGAGCGCCGCGACGACCGAGGTGACCTGCCGGGCACGTCCCGGCCTCGCTGGGACGCGCCCCGGCTCACCCGGCCCGGCCGGCTCGGCGGGCTCATCGGGCCCGCCAGGCCCGCCTGGCGGGCCTGGCGGGCCGGAGGCGGGGCGGTCCGCCGGGCTGCCGGGGTCGCCCTGCCCGGTCGGGCCTGGCGGCAGGGCGCCGCCCAGGCCGATCCGGGAGGTCGGCGGTCCGTGAGGGCCTGTGCGCGTCACGGCACGTCTGACGTCGGGATGTACCGGTGGGTTGCGCCCCGATCTTCTCCGTATGCGCGGGGTTACCCCTACTTCGTCCTGAAATCATCCACAACCACGAGATCCACAACTCCTGGGCGAGCCAACGCAACGAACTCGACAGGCTCGCCGTCGTATGTGAGCGAACCGCTTCGGACCGTGGGGACACGGGCGCGCACACCGAATGCGGTTCCGGGTGGCTCCCCCCGCCGCCCGCGGGCGGGTCGCGCCGGATCGTCCCCCTCGGACGGCGCGGCCCGCCCTCACCGCGGCTGGGTCTGGTCGCTCCAGAACCTCCAGCACGCGAGAACACCCGGTCAGCTCGCGAGGCCCGGTCGGCCAGGCAGGCCCCCAGGCCGTGCCCGCACGCCGGCTGGTCCGCGCGCGTCCGGCGACCCATGATCGCCGGCACCTTCGCCGGGGCCTCCAAGCCATCACGAACTCGGTGCCCATCAAGAACTCGGTGCCCATCAGGAAGGAGTGGCTGTGACGATCGCCGGTCCCGAGGGAGGCGACGGACGGTGAGCGACGAGCTGGACACGTTCGCGGCCGCGTTCGCCGATGTGGTCACGAACGTCGAGCGCGTGATCCGCGGCAAGCGGGAGGCGATCGAGCTCGCGGTGATCTGCCTGTTCGCGGAAGGCCACCTGCTGATCGAGGACGTCCCGGGGCTCGGCAAGACGACGCTCGCCCGCAGCCTCGCGGCGTCGGTGAACGCCAGCTCCCACCGGATCCAGTTCACCCCCGACCTGCTGCCTTCCGACATCACCGGCACCACGGTCTACAACCAGCGCCTCGGCGAGTTCGGCTTCCGGCCGGGCCCGGTGTTCGCGAACCTCGTCATCGGCGACGAGATCAACAGGGCCTCGCCGAAGACCCAGTCCGCGCTGCTCGAGGTGATGGAGGAGGGGTTCGTCACCGTCGACGGCACCCGCTACCAGGTGCCGCTGCCGTTCATGGTCGTCGCGACGCAGAACCCGGTCGACATGGACGGCACCTACGCGCTGCCGGAGGCACAGGTCGACCGTTTCCTGATGCGGCTGCGGCTCGGTTACCCCGGGACCGACGCGGAGCTCGAGATCCTCGAGGGCCACCAGGTGGGCCGCCGCGTCGAGGACCTGGCGCCGGTCATGCGCGCCGAGGACGTCGTCGCCCACACCGAGCGCACCCTGTCGGTGCACGTCGCGCCGGCGCTGCGCCGCTACATCGTGGACATCGTCGCCGCGACCAGGCGCATCCCGGACGTGCTGCGCCTGGGCGCGAGCCCGCGCGGCAGCATCGCGCTGCTGCGCGCGGTGCAGGTGCGGGCCGCCGCCGGCGGCCGCGAGTTCGCCACCCCGGACGACGTGAAGACGCTGGCGAAGCCGGTGCTGGCCCACCGCCTGGTGCTCAGCCCGGAGACCGAGCTGAAGCGGGTGACCGCCGAGGACGTGGTCGACGAGGTCGTGCGGGCGGTTCCGTCGCCGCGCCGCCTCGTGGGCGTGTAGCCGATGGGCGCCTACCCGCCGGGTCCAGGTTCGTCGGGCCTCCACCTGGTGGACCTGACCGACCCGGCCTCTGACCAGGACTCTGACCGGGACCCGAGCCCACCCGCTTACCCGGGCACGGACGAGGACATCGACGCGGGCCTCGCGGACGCGGGCGAGGAGGACACCTCGACGCCCCGCGGCGCGCGGTCCATGCCCACGGCGGCGGACGCCGTCCCATCGGCACCCGCCGCCGTCATGCCGGCACCGGCGAGCGAGCCGGTCGTCGTCACCCGCGTCACCCCCCTGGGTCTCGGGCTGCTCGGCGTCGCGGTCGTCCTGGCGGCCGGGGCGGCCGTGCTGCGCTACCCGGAGCTCGTGGCGCTGGCCGCGGCGGCGGTCTGCGCGCTGCTGGTCGCGGCGCTGTCGGTGGCCCGCAGGCCGCGGCTGCGGGCGACGCTGCGGGTGGACCCGAGCGGTGTCGCCCGGGGCGAGCCGGCGGCACTGGCCATCGAGATCCACAACCCCTCCCGGCGTCCCTCGCCGCCTGTGCGCCTGGACATCCCCTGGAGCCACGGCGCGGGCGCCGGCATGAGCCCGGGCGACGGCTTCGCCGGCCGCCTGGAGGGTCGGGTGGGCGGCGGCACGGCCGCCCACCCGATCGGGAAGATCGTCGTCGACGTCCGCCGGGTGCCCGGCGCGGGAACCCGGGCGTTCGACATCGCGCTCGACACGCGGCGGCGCGGCGTGATCTCGCTCGGGCCGGTCCTGGTGCGCCGCGCGGACCCGTTCGGGCTGGTGAGCTCGACGGCACGGCTGTCCGCCGCCGGCGTGCTGCGGGTACGGCCGCGAGCCCGCCCGCTCGGCGCGCCACCGGCCGCGCCCGCGCGGGACCCGGACGGCCGGACCGCCGACGGCGCCGCCGGCGGTGTCATCTTCCACGGGCTCCGGGAGTACGTCAGCGGCGAGGATCTGCGGTTCGTCCACTGGCCGTCCAGCGCCCGCACGGGCGTGCTGATGGTCCGCCAGCACGTCGAGCCGAGCGAGCCCGCCTCGACCGTCGTGCTGGACACCCGTGCGGACGCCTACCCGCCCGGTGAGGTCGGCGCGGAGACCTTCGAGGAGGCCGTCGACGTCGCCGCCTCGGTCGTGCTCGGCTGCGCGCGGGAGTCGCTCGGCGTCGTCCTGCTCACCACCGGCGGGGTACGCCGCGCCGGCCGGGGCCGGGTGCCCGAGACCGAGGCGCTGCTCGACGAGCTCGCCGAGATCGCGCTCGAACCGGCGGGCACGCTCGAGGTGCTCAGCACGGTGCGCCGCGGCGGCGTCGGGACGCTGGTCGTGGTGACCGGCGGCTTCGACGGCGGCCAGCTGCGCGCCGTCGCCCCCGTCGTCCACCGGTTCGGACAGGTGGTGGTGATCCGGGTCGGCGCGCGCAGCCTGGCGGCCGCCAGGGCGCGCTCGCGGCGTACGCCGGCCGAGCGGCCCCGGCTGCGCAGGGCGGCGGACCTGGACGCCGCGGCCCTGCTCGGCCGGTTCGACCTGATCGGCCGGCCGAGCGACGTGGGCACCAGTGTGGCGGGCCGGCTGCGGGTCCTCGACATCCCGGATGCCTCCCGGCTGCCCGAGGCCTGGCCGGTGGGCGGCCGGGGACGGGCCGCGGCCGGAGTGCGGTCGAACACGCGCGCGGGCTACTTCGGTGGCGGGGGCGCGTGAAGGGGCAGGACGGTCCAGACCTGTTGGAGAACCTGCGCCGCCGCGAGCGGCGCGAGTCCTCTCCCGGACCCGCGGGATCCGCTGGCAGGCCGCGGCCACGAGGGAAGATCGACTCACCGACCGCGCCGACGGTACCCATGGCCAGGCTGTCGGAGGCGCCGACGATGGCGGCACCCGTGCCCGTGCCCGTGCCCGTCCCCGGGTCGCGGACCGGTGCGGGCCACGGTGACACCGACCCCAGCGGTCGCGGCGGAGGCGGCGGCCCGGATACCTCCAACACCCCTGACGCCGCTGACGCCAGGGGCGGCGGGCGGGAGCGGCGGGCCGCGCCCGGTGGGTCTGACCGGCGAGCCGCCGGCCGGGCGGGACCGCGCCGGTCTCTCGTCGTGTTCGGCCTGGAACGGGACCGCCCGGACGGGCCGGCGCAGCGGTGGCCGCGACGCGTCCTCGCTCTGGTACTCGTCGCCGGGCTCGCGGCGGTCGACGGCTGGGGTTTCCTGCGGCTGTTCTCCCCCGTCGACCTGCGACTGGCCATCCCGGCGGCGGCCGCCGGGCCGGTCGTGCTGGTCGGGGCGGTGTCCTGGCGGCGGGGCCGGCCCGCGCCGTTCGCGCTCTCGGCGCTGCTGTGGACGGCCGGGTTCGTCGCCACCGCCGGCACGATGATCGCCTCCGGAGGGCCGCTCGACCGGCTCGCGACGGTCCGCGACGGCGTGGTGGGCGGGCCGGCGCGGCTGCTCGACGTCGCGGTGCCGTCCCCGGCCGAGCCGGACCTGCTCGTCGTCCCGGTCCTGGTCGTCTGGCTCGCCGCCGCCGTGGGCGCCGAGCTGGCCGTGCGTACCAGGGCCAGGTTGCTGCCCGCCCTGCCCGCTCTGCTCGGGCTGCTCGCCGGGACCGCCGCCTCGCTCCCGGCGGCCGGGTCGAACCTGGTGCCCGCGGCGGCTCTGACGGTGCTCGCTGGGCTGTTCGCGCTGGTCCGCCGGCCGACGGCTGGGCCACCGCCGCGGATCACGGTCGGCCCGGACCGGCCGTCGCGCCTGCCGGGGGCGGCGCGGGCGACGGCGGCGCTGGCGGTGGTCGTGGCCGCGGGGCTCGCGGCGGGGGGCGAGCTGCCGGCGGCTCTGGGCGCGGGCGCACCGGTCGACCCGCGGGCGTACCGGTCCACACCGGCCACGCCGGTCGACGGGCTGAACCCGCTGTCCGCGCTCGCGGGCTGGAGCACCCACCCCGACGAGGCCCTGTTCACCGTCCGGCTGACGGGCCAGGGCGCCGGGCCGGTCCCGCTGCGGCTGGCCGTGCTGTCCGGCTTCGACGGCGCCACCTGGACGTCGCCCGCCCGCTACACCCGGGCTGGCCAGGTGGTGCCCACCAGCGCGGGAGCCGACGCCGGAGCCGAAGACGGCGGCGCGCGGGTCGTCCAGCAGCTGACGGTCACCGGCCTGACCGGCCAGCTCCTGCCGGCGCTCGACCGGCCGGTCGAGCTCGCCGCGCCCACCGGTCCACCCGCCGCCACCGCGGGCGCGAGGGGTACGGCGGCGGGTGCGGCGGGCGCGGGCGGCGGCGGCTTCGCCGTCGATCTGGCCGACGGCCTGTTGCTGCGGACGGCGCCGCTCGCCACGGGTGAGCGGTTCACCGTCGTGTCCGCGCCGCGGCCGACCCACCCCTTGGGCGAGCTCGCCGCGCTGACCACCGCGACGACGGCGACCGCCGCCGCGGACGCCGAGTACCTCGCCCTGCCGGCCGACGTCCCGCCGGTGCTGCGCGCGCTGGCGAAGGTCGCGGCCGGCCAGGGCAACGGCCCGTTCCAGCAGGCCGCGCTGCTACAGCACTACCTCGCGACCAACTTCCAGTTCGACCCCCAGGTGCCGCCGGGCCACTCACTCGCCCACGTCGAGCACTTCGTCGCCGACACCCGGCGCGGCACGTCCGAGCAGTTCGCGACCACGTTCGTCCTGGCCGCCCGCATCCTCGGCCTGCCGAGCCGGGTGGTCGTCGGCTTCGCTCCCGACGCGCCGGCCGGGTCCGCGACTGTCACCGTGACCGGGCGCCACGCGCTCGCCTGGGCGGAGGTTCGCTTCGACCGCGCGGGCTGGCTGCCCTTCTTCCCCACGCCGGCGGCGACCGACTCCCGGGGCGCCGCGCTCGCGGGCTCCGGCCAGGGCGAGTCAGCGACGCAGGCCGCGGCGGTGGACGCGGCGGTGCGCGGGCCGCTGACCGCTCCGGCGACCGTGGCGCGACCGGCCGTCACGGTCGCGCCGTCGCCCGGCCGAGCCGCCGACATCCGCGGGCCGCTGGCGACGGCCGGGCTCACCGCGGCCGCGCTCCTGGCCGGCTATCTGCTGGTCGCGTTCGCCCGGCCGGCGGCGCGCCGCCGGCGCCGGCTGTCCGCCCGCCGCCGGCCGCGCGAACGGGTGGTCCTCGCCTGGACGCATGCCCTCGACGCGCTCGCCTCGGCGGGTGTGCCGGTGCCCGACTCGGCGAGCCCGACCGAGGTCGTCCAGCTCGGCGCGAGCGCGGTCGGTGGCGCGGGAGAGCACGGCACGGGGCGGGGGTCCGGCCTGAGCTCCCTGCGCGGCCTCGCGAACCTGGCGACGCTCGCGCTGTTCGGCCCGGACTCCGGCGCGGGCATCGCCTCGACGAACGGCGCGAGCGTCCGGCCGCGGCGGCTGCCCGCCGAGCCGCCCGAGCCGGCCGGCGCGCCCGGGGCCGGCGCGCCCGGCGCCGCCGGAAACGCGGCGGCCGGCTGGGAAGGCCCCTGGGGCGCCCGCGCGGCCGACGAGGCACGGCGCCTGGCGACCACCGTCGAGCGGGCCGCCCGGCGAGCGGCGTCCCCTCGTCGCCGCCTGGCCACCCGCCTGGCACCCCGGCGCGTTCTCGGTCGATAGCGCCAGGGCTGGCCGGGTTGCGGGCCGATAGGTTCGTCGCGTGCGACTCGGACTGGTGGCATTGATCGTCGAGGATTACGACCCCGCGATCGCGTTCTTCACCGACGTTCTCGGCTTCGAGCTGGTCGAGGACTCGCCGGCGGTGACCACGCACACGGCGCGCCCGAAGCGCTGGGTCGTGGTCCGGCCGCCCGGCGCCGAGACGGGCATCCTGCTCGCCCGCGCCGACGGCGAGCGCCAGGCGGCGGCCATCGGCGACCAGGTCGCCGGCCGGGTCGGATTCTTCCTGAACGTCGACGACTTCGGGGCCACCTACCGGCGGCTGGTCGCCGCGAGCGTCACCTTCGTGACGGAGCCGCGCACCGAGCCCTACGGCAAGGTGGTCGTCTTCCTCGACATCGCCGGCAACCGCTGGGACCTCATCGGCCCTGCCTAGGCCGGCCCCGCCGGTGGATCGCGCGCTCGCCGCTGAAACGCCGGATGGCCAACGCTCGCCAGCCCCCGGCGCCGGCCCGCATCGAAGCGCGACAATGGCGTCATATCTCTCGGGACCTCGCTCGCCGGCGCCTCTGCCCGTCCGTCGCGTCACCCACCCATGGGCCTTCTCATCCGTCAGTGCCAGGACGGAGGGGGCCGCGCCGCGGTGGCCGGCGCGCCGCGGCCGCGGCGCCTGCTGAGCGAACACCCAGCGTGGCTGGCCGATCGCCTCCCGGCGAGTCGGTCGCAAACGCTGTCGGACCTGTCGGGTATACGACAGAAGACAACCAGACTGTCGCGCTGTGCGTCCTGATGGAGGGACGCGCTGCCGTCCGACCACATTCAAGGTGCATCCCGGGGGCGACGTGGACTCACGCGGAGGCGGGGCCGGCTCGCCCGCGCTCAGGCCAGGCCTGTCCGCGGGCGACGAGCCGGCGCTCCCCCACGACGGCGCCGCGGATCCGGGCCTCGAGTCGCCCGACCCGCCGCGCTCGGCCACGCGGACACCGCCGCTGCCCGGCAGTCCGCTGCGCCCGTCGGACCCGCGCGAGCTCGGCGGCTACGAGCTGCTGACCCGCCTCGGCGAGGGCGGCATGGGCACCGTCTTCCTGGGACGTTCGCCGGCAGGCCGGCGAGTGGYGGTCAAGGTCGTCCGGGCGGAGCTCGCCGACGATCCCGAGTACCGGGCCCGCTTCCGGCGGGAGGCCGAGGTCGCCCAGCGGGTCGCCCGGTACTGCACCGCCGAGGTGCTCGACGCGGTCGACCCCCCGGACGGGGCTCCCTACCTGGTCACCGAGTTCGTCGACGGCCCGTCACTGGCCGAGACGGTCGCCTCCCACGGCCCGCTCGGATCCGCCGACGTCGAACGGCTCGCGGTCAGCGTGGGCAGCGCCCTGATCGTCATCCACGCCGCCGGCCTGGTGCACCGCGACCTCAAGCCGTCCAACGTGCTGCTCTCCCAGTTCGGCCCACGCGTGATCGACTTCGGTGTGGCCTGGACGCCGGACAGCGTGACCGTGACCAGGGACCTGGTGGTCGGCACCCCCGCGTTCATGGCTCCGGAACAGGCGCGCGGCGAGCGGGTGACCGCCGCGGCGGACGTCTTCGCCTGGGGCGGCCTGATGATCTTCGCCGCCACCGGGCGGCGGCCCTTCGGGGGCGGCGCCGTGCCGGCGGTGCTGTTCCGCATCGTCAACAACGACCCCGACCTCGACGGCGTCGACGCGTCGCTCGCCGACGTCGTGCGCGACGCGATGCGCCGCGACCCCGCGGAGCGCCCGACCGCCGGCGAGATCGTCAGCCGGCTGCAGACGCTCAGCTCGACGCGCGGGATCGTGCCGGTCGTCGGCGCCGCCTACCCGGCCACCGGGGCGACCGACCAGGCGAACGCGCTGGCGCCACCGATCCCGGCCCAGGCGAAACCGGACTTCTCGACAGCGTCGGAGGCACCGGACGCCCAGGCCGCCCAGGATCCGGACCTCACCGGCGTCGCCGCGCCGACGACCGCCACGGGCGACGACAACCCGACGGTCGGGTCCGGCCCGATCCCGGCGGACATCGCCGCCGCCGCCAGCGATGGCGACGCCCCCGGGGCGGACGCGGGGACACCCGCCCACCTCGCCGCCGTCGACACCGGCTCGAACGGCGACGGGCCCGCGCCCATGGACACGGTCGTGCTGCGGGGAGGCCAGCCGAAGGAGCGGACCGCCGAGACGCTCACGCTGGCGGGCCGCGGGGGCGGCGCGCAGCTCGAGGAGTACCTCGAGGCGCCCACGACCACGGCCGATCGCCAGTATCGCCGCGAAGCCCTCCCGCGCCGCCGGCACGCGCGGCTCGCCCGGCTCGCCCTGCCCGTGCGGCTGCCCTGGACGACGATCATCAGCGCCTTCAGCGTCCTGGTCGCCCTGGTGGCCGTGGGCGTCGCGGCCAACGCCGCGTTGGACCGGCCACCCGGCGGGGGTCAGTCGGGTGTCCTCGCCGCCGCCTCCGAGCTCACCGTGCCCGGCGACCTGGTGGGTCTCACGGCGGCCGACGCGGAGAAGCGGCTGCGCGCGGCGGGGTTCAGCCATCTGCGCCGCGAGATGACACCGAACATCAAGACCAAGGGCACGGTGCTGCAGGTCCGGCCGGGTGGCGACAGCCGGCTGGAGGCGACGGAGACGATCACACTGGTCGTGTCGGCCGGCCTGGAGTCCATCAAGGTGCCGGAGGTCGTCGGGCTCACCGAGGCCGCGGCGAGGGGCACCCTGCAGGACGCCGGCCTCACCGTCGTGGTGCGGACGAGCACGGCGCGGTCCTTCCTCGGCCCCGGACGGGTCGCCGCCGTGAACCCGGACGCGGGCAGCCAGCTGGCGGCCGGCTCGAAGGTCACGATCACGGTCATCGTGCCCGTCGGCACCCGGTCGCTGGCGAAGATGCCGGACGTCATCGGGAAGCCGACCGACGAGGCGCAGACGGCCGTGCGGGCCGCCGGCTTCACCGACATCGCGCTCGCCTACGTGGCGAGTTCCGCCACCGCCGGCACGGTGACCGCCACCGACCCACCCGCGGGCGGGTCGACGGCCAAGAACGCGACCGTGACGCTGACCGTGTCGAGTGGCCCGGGGCACACCACCGTGACCGACGTCGTCAATCAGCCGGAGGCGGACGCGCGCGCGGCGTTGGAAGGCGCCGGGCTCGTCGTCACAGTCAGGTACGACACCGGGCCGGCGGGTGTCGGCGCTGGCCTGGTGGAGACGGTGGACCCGGTGCCGGGCAGCCAGGTCGCGCTGCACAGCAAGGTGACGATCACGGTCGTCAGCACGCAGGTCACGGTTCCGTATACGGTGGGGACCCAGCGCGCACAGGCCGAGAAGACGCTCAACTCGTACGGGCTCGGCGTGACCGTGGTCCGGCAGGTGAGCGATCAGGCGGTCGGCACGGTGCTCGCGCAGTCGCCGGAGTCGGGCTCCGTACGACGCGGCTCGAGCGTCACGCTGACCATCGCCAGGGCCCCGGACGCGCCCAGCTCCTCCGGCCCGCCGACCGGCCCGACCGGCACCGCCACGCCGACCGTCACCCCGTCGGCAGCCACGCCCTGACCGGGCCTGGTCTCGTCTCGGTCACGTCCAGCCAGGCCAGGCCGCGACGGCACCGAGCCGGACCAGCACCCGGGCCATGGGTTTCCCCGGGCCGGCCGGATCATGCACATGTCCGGCATGTACGGCCGATGGTTCCCGCCGTTCGGAGACGCGCCCGGAGTTCTTGGGAGCGGGGAAAATCTGTCGGACCACGTCGGTACCATCACCATGCATTCAGTGGATCCAGCACGGGTGGCACAAACCTTGCGATACGTATACGGAGGTCCTAATCTAGGGCGCGGTCAAGAGGATGGCGTCAAGACCTGGCTCGTCGTCCGGCAACCTTCGCGCAAGGTGCCCCAGGGAACGACCTGATCGTCTTCGGCGGCAGCCGGCGGCGATAACGCGGATCTCCCGAGCCGACATGGGCACGGGGGTCCACCGAGGCCCCCGGAGGTATACGTGTCGATGCGTCCGAATCGCGGCCGTGCAGAGCTGTTGGCGCTCCTCGGCGCTCAGCCCGAAGCCACGGCGGCGGCCGCCTCCCGCTCGTACCTCGACCGCCGCCACGACCTGCTGGCTCACGACCCGGACTGGCGACGGCCGGAGGTCGCGCGCCTGGACGACGCCTTCGGCCGGCTGCGCGCCGCGGCGGACGCGGAGCGGCGGCTCGCCGGCTACCGGCCGAGCCCGGTCCGCATCGGCGTCGGCGGCGCGACCGTGGTGGTGGCCCCGGCCGCACGCGGCACCACCGACGGGGACTTCCCGTTCTCCGATGTCGAGCGGGTCCACGTCCTCACCGCGTTCAACCCGCGCTCCCGGCCGCTGCGCCCGCACGAGAACGCCAGCCGTCAGCGCGCGCTCGCCGGCAGGGTCGCCGCGACCGGGCTGCCCTCGTGGCCGGCGGTCCGCGGCGAGAAGCACGCCGAGCTCGGCATCGCCGTCGCCGGCCTCACCAGGGCCCGGGCGCAGGAACTCGGCGCCGAGTTCGAGCAGGACGCGATCTTCGAATGGACGCCGGCGGCCTGGTCGCTCGTCCCCTGCGACGAGCTGGTCACGCCGCGAGAGCTCGGCTGGCGCGTCTCCCGCGTCGCGACACCGCTGCCGGACCCGCTGGCCTCCCGGCCGGCGGCCGGCGCCGCGACGACTGGGGCGGACGCGGCACTGGAGACCATCCTCGCCGCCGAGGCTGAGGCCGCCGAGGCCGCGGCGATCGCCAGGGCCAGGGACCAGGCCGGCGACGCGCCGTCGACGGTGACCGAACCGACCGTGCCGGGCCAGCCAACCGCGCCCTCGGCGGGCTCGGCGGCGCCGTCGGGCGCCGGCTCCCAGCCGAACGTGGGATCCCCCTCGGACGCGGCACCCACCTCGCCGGTGGACGAGCCCACCTCGCCGAGGCCCGCGAACGCGGCGAAGGGAGACGCCTCGACCACCCCGCGGGAGCACGGGGGTGGCAATGAGTGAGCCGGTGGCGTTCAACACCGGGCTCCCCCTCGCCGCGCGGCTGCGCGAGCACGTCCTGAACCAGCTGGACGCCGAGCACGAATGGATCGGCCAGGGCCCGGACGGAAYGGGACTGGTCTGGCGCCACAGCGAGCTCGGCACCCTGCTCGAGCTGCTCCCCGTGCCTGGGGGCGCCTCGTCGGTCGCCGTGCTGCGGGTCACGACGCCGGTCGCGACCGTCGACGATCTCGCGCGGGCGGTCGCGCTGTGCGGGCGACGCAACAACGAGAGCATGCTCAACCGCTGGCTGGTCGGCCCCTGGCCCGCCATCCCCTACCGGGACGAGCCGGACGACGACCTGGACGACGACGAGGACGACGGCCAGGGCGGCATCCCGCTCCAGGCCGTGTTCGGCCGTGACGAACCGGCCGAGCAGGAGCCGCCGCCCGACCCGAGCCCGGTGCAGCCGGCGCAGTCGATGCAGTCGGCGTGGCCGGTAGGCACGGCCGGCTCGGACGAGGCCTCGGAGGCGGCCGACGATCAGCCCCCCGCGCTCGGGGAGGCCGAGGTCCCCGGCGACGAGCCGCCCGCCGCCGCCGGCGAGCTTGACCTCGGCGCCGACGAGGGCAGCAAGGCCAACGTGCTCTACCTGTCCTGCTCGTTCGTCGTCGGACGGCGCGAACAGCCCGACGAGGATGAGGAAGAAGGCGACGACACCGACTCGGACGACGTCCTCGGCGAGGAGGGCGGGTCCGCGCTCGCCGAGCTCGCCGTCGCCGCGGTCAGCGACCAGATCGCGACCGCGGTCGGTGCCCTCGACGCCGGGCTGCACGACGAGGTCGCGGGAGTCCCGTTCGTGTATCGCGACGCGGAAGGCCAGGCCCGCCCGGGCCGGCACCCGATCGCCCAGTACCACGACGTGCCGCCCGCCGACGCCGAAGCCGACGCCGACAGCACCGCGCTGTGGCGCGGGCTGCTGACCGCCTTCGACGAGCTGCRCTACGACCAGGAGATGGACGGCGGCCCGGTCTGGGGCTCGGGTGACGGGCGCGGCTTCCGCTGCGAGGTGCCGTTCGGCTGGGGGCCGTTCCAGGCCCCGGACGACCGTCCCGTGGAGGTCGTGACCACGCGGGAGACGGCGGGCTCGCTGACGAGCGTCGTGCGGGCCAGCCGGCAGGATCCGCATCCCCTGGCCGGCGAGGGCCTCGTCATCAGCATGCGGACACCGGTGCACCTGCGCCCTGGCGACGACCTCACGGGGCTGCTGGCCGCGCTCAACCGCCAGGACGTGGTCGACCCGGGCGGTGCGCACGGCATCGGCGCCTGGGCCATGCAGGGTGACCAGCCCACCTGGCAGCTCTTCCTGCCGAACGCGCTCGCGGCCGCCGACCAGCTGACCGCCCAGGGGCTGCTGCGCGAGATCCTGCTGGCCGCCGCCGGCGCCTCGCTGCTCGCCCGCCGGCTGCTTCTCCCGGACGAGGAGCTCGTCCGGTTCGACCGTCGCCCGGTCGGCCCGGCCTCCCGGCAGCCGGCCGGGCTCGCGTTCGCGGCGAGCATCGTCGGCGGCGACGAGCCGGCGCTCGTGCTGGACACGCTCTACTCCGGGCTGGTCGGCCCGGACATCGAATGGTCGGTGCTGGACGACGCCGGTTTCGACTGGTGGCCGCACCGCGGGCGCCAACGCGTCCGGGTGACGCCGCGGCCCGTGCCCGACGGCCGGCGCGCCGGCTCGCTGCGCATCTCGACCGAGGTGGCCAGCGGCGTGCGGGCGACCCCCGACCTGCTGCGGCTGCTCGCCCGCCGCAACGCCGAGGACGGCCGCTCGGCGCTGGTACTCGACCCGGCGACCGGCATCGTCGAGGCCGTCGCCAGGATCCACGTCGGGCCGATGGCCTGGACGCCCGACCGGATCTGGGCGCGGCTCGTGGCGATCGACCAACTGGTCCGCGCCGCCGAGGCGGCCGTCGAGCTCACCCGGCTCGGCGGCCCGGGGCACGGCACCGTCGCGGCCGCCTCGGCGCACCCGACGAGTGGTCCCCGCCCCAGCCGCGACGTGCTGTTCGACGTGCTGCCCGACATCCGGGACCGGGCCCGCGAGACCATCCCGGCCGCCCAGGTACGCCCGCTGGTGCTTCCGGTCGCGCTGACGGGGCTGATGGCTCCGCCGCACCGCGTCATCAGCCACCAGCCCGGCCGCGCGCTCACCGTCGAGTGGTGGACCCGCACGTTCGACCCGTCCGGCCCCGCGGCGCGCGGCCGCGGCGAGCTGCTCGTGACCGAGCACCCCGAGCTCGGGCCCGGGGTGCGGGCGCGGACCTACCTCGACTATCTGCCCGGCGACGTCGACGACCGGGCCGCCTGGTGCAACGACCGCAACCGGTCCCTGCTCACCGAGGCGGCGGTCGACGATCTCACCGTGGTCGGTGGCTGGGGCCTGGACGCGGCCGACACCCCGTGCCTGACCACCTGGTTCTTCCCGGAGACGCTGCTCGGCGAGCATCCCGACGAGCTGGCCGCGGCGCTGGGGAAGCTGCTGCGTCTCCAGCAGTGGATCGTCTTCGTCGGCCTCGCCGACTCGCCCGTGGCGCCGTTGACGGACGGGCGATCCGCGGTCGAGCTGGCCGCCGGGCTGCCGTCGCTGTTCGGCGCGTTTCGCGCCGTGCTCGACTACCCGTCCGGGCTCACGCTCACGGCCCGCGTCGCCGACCGCGCCGCCGATCCGTCCACGCGAGGGGCGCTGTCCTCGGAAGGCGCTCCGTCCTCGGAGGGCGCTCCGTTCTCTGAAGGCGCTCCGTCTTCGGAAGGCGATCTGTCGGCCGAAGGCGCTCTGCCTACCGAAGGGGCTCTGCCGGCCGAGGGGGCTCTGTCCTCAGGCGGCATCTCCGTCTCCGCCTCCGCCGAAGCGGGCGAGGAGGCGGGGGAGGTGGTCATCGTCGAGCTGGCGCGGCCGTACACGCCACCGGTGCACGAGGAGCTGATGAGCTGGCCGCGGCTCGCGCAGCCGACCAGCGCGCCGGACCGGCCTCGGATGCTCACCCGGATCGACGCCGGGCTCGATGACCTGCGCGGGTCGCTGGCGCTGCTGCTCACCGCGCTGACGTCCGGCAGCCGGACCTGGCTGCCCGACCTGACCGTCGCCTTCGAGCTGAGCCCGTCGGGCGCCCCGCCGCTGACGGTGCCCGGCCATCTGGGGAACGCGTTCGGGGACGGTCACGTCCGCGACGCCCTCGACCGGCTGCTGTTCGACGGCCTGATCGCGGACGACGGGGAGGGCGCCGGTTTTCTCGTGCTCGCCGAACCGAACGTGCTGACGGAGCCCAGCGCCCCCGGGGCGCGGCAGCTTTCCGGACCGGGCGGTGACGCCGACCCCTCGACCTGGTCGATCCAGGAGGGCGGGTCGGGCACAGGTCCCGACGCGAGCCTCGGGTTCGGCTCCGAGACGGAGACCGAGACCGACGTCGGGCTGGCGCTCGCCGGGGAGCTGGGGCTTGGACGGCGGGCGCGCGGCGCCGTCGCCCGCCTCGCCCCGCCCTACCCCAGCGACCACCCGTTCTACGGCTCGGGCGTGATGGTTCTCGACGTCCACCTCGACCCCGGCGTCACGTCGACCGCTGGCCTGGCCCGGCTGGCCCAGTCCGGCCGTCCCGGTGGCCTCGGCGACCCGGACGCCGCCGAGCGGCAGGCGGGCGACGCCGAGCTCACCGCGGTGGGTGGCCTCCCCCCGATGGCGACCTGCGGCGCCTGGATCGCGCACGAGAAGACGGGAACGCTCACCTACCGGATCTGCCTTCCGCCCGCCTGCCTGCTGTGGCCGTCGCCGGAGTCGGTCGGCTCGGTCGTCGGCGCCGCCTGGCGCATCGCCATCACTCAGGCCCACGCCGCCGCCCGCCTACTCACCACCCCGCTGGCTCGGCCGGCCCGATAGCTCGGGCCGGCCGATCTCAGGCCCGCACGAGGTGCCGGGCTATGTCCTCGACCCGCCGCTCGATGCGGCGCAGGGTCAGCAGGATCTGTTCGGGAAGGTCGGCCGGGGCGGTGCCGGCCGGCTGCCGGGTCACCACGACCCGGGGAGTCGTGCGTTCGCCGACCGATGGTTCCGCCGCGGCGGGGCCGGTTTCGGGAACGCTCGAGGGAGGCTCGCCCGCCGGGCGATCCGCGTACGTCTCATCGGCCGGCCCGGCGGTCGGGGCCGCCGGGCCGGGTGGCGCCGACGGATCACCGGGGTGGGTCCCCTCGCTGGTGGCCGGTCCCGGGTACTGATCGCCGAGCAGTATGCGGACAAGGTGATCGTCGGGCCACCCGAGCGCCCGCGAGACCGCGGACAACGTCGAGTTCTGTACGCGCCGGCCGCTGTTGCCGCGCTGGAGCACCCGCAGCGTCGCGACCGACACTCCGGCCGCGAGTGCCAGTTCCTGCTGGCTGACCCGCCGGGTCGACATTCGCGCCCCCAGCGCGGTGGCGACGGAGCGCCAGTCCTCGTGGACCGCGCGAAGGTGACGTTCCCCGCTCTTTGTCATACAGCAAACAATACCGCCCGGACCGCCCGAACCGATCAATCGGGAACACGCGGGACCACGGTGTTACCACCGAGACGCCCTGGTCGGAAACCCCAGGCCTCGCGGTGGACCGGGGTCGGCGCGCCGTCGACGCGTGGATAGCTATGCCTTCATTGTCGTGACGGCCGGTCTCCCGACATGAGGGGAGAAACGTACGAAAGAGGCGGGTCGTCGTTAATGACGACGAACAATGTCGGCGTGCTCGTCCACCACGCGGCCAGGCGGGGTCTCCTCGGGCTTCGGGCAGGTCACGCGATCCGGCTCGTGGCCGCCCGCTCGCGAGACCCGTCGGCGGTCGCGGTCGCGGTCGCGGCCGCGGCTCCGGCGTAGAGGCGGTTGGACCGACGCTGGTAGGCAGGCGCCCAGATGAGCTTGAACAGCAGCCGTGGCACGAACGGAACCGTGGCCAGCACGGCGGCACGCGTCGGGGCGTCGGCCACGCTCGCGAGCCACCCGTAGATGACCGGGATGTCGCGACGGTTGAAGCTCCCCTGGACGTCCTTGTCGATCTCCTCGAACTCGGCCAGCGTGAGGTGCTCGAGGATGAGCGGGAAGGCGACCGCCTCCTCCTCGTCGAGATGCGCGTTGATCAGCACCTGGAGCTCGGCGAGCGCGCCCGCGCGCTCGGCGAGCGGGATGGTGGTGTCGCCGGCGATGGTGACCAGCGGGTCGATCTCGGCGTGCTGGGCCTCCAGCCGGTCGAGCCCGGCGACGGCGCCCGGCTCCCGAGTGCGCAGTACCGGCCAGAAGTGCCTGTCCTCGGCCGTGTGGTGGTGGTGCAGCGTCCGCAGCGTCAGGGCGATCTGGTCCTCGATGAGCGCGGCATGCTCGGCGTCGCGCGGCCGCGGGGCGACGGCGGCGAGCCTGCCGTACTCGACCCGCATCGCGTCATGCAGCAGGCGGATGGACTGCAGGTGGTCGGACGTGGACATGGGGGCGCTCCTCCTGTGGTTCGACTCCGTCACCCGAGGTGTCGGCCCGCGGGAGGCGGGTCGGTTCGGGAGCGGACGGAGCATCACCTGGGCGCGGCACCGCCGCGGCCGGCCTGTCGCCCGCCGGACGACGCTCAGGCGCCCATTGACGTGCTAGCACCACCTGCCCTGGTAGCTGGCTCCTCGAACGCGGGACCAGCGAGTATCACGCGGCGACGACCACGACCGATACCGTCCGTCACGCTCCCCCACGGCGCCGTGGCTACGGGAGGCCGCGCGCGTTCCACCGGGGCAGGAGACGACGCCGGGGCGCGCCCGCGTCCACGGCGTCCGTGGGTTCGGCGGACTCGAGGGATTCGGCGGACTCGAGGGGTAGTCCAGGGCGGTCCTCGGCGGTCGAGCGTCTCGCGGCGGTCGGGGGTGGCACGCGGCCCGGCCGAGCTGGGCCAGGCGGGCTGGCGACGGCGGCGGGCCCGGGCGGTCGCAGGGCGATCTGGCCGTCCTGGAGCAGCAGCCCGAGATCAGACATGACGGCGTACAGGCCTCGGCCGAGCAGGAAGGCGATGTCCCGGCACGTCCGGCGGCCGTTGACACGGGTGAGGATCTCCGCCCGGCCCTCGTCGATCGGCGGGTCCGAGGCCGTGGGGTGCGGCCGTACCCACGGGTCCAGACCCAGCTCGCGCCAGCCGGCCGCGACGTCCAGCCGGCGGCGCGTCTCGCGCACCACTCGGCCGACGTCCATCCCGGGCACGATGGGCACGAGTGGCGGCATGCTGGGCCCGGCCGGATCCGGCAGACAGGTGTGGACCTCGGCGAGCGCGAGCGCGAACACGGCGTCCATGGCGGCGGTCTGCGTCAGCACCTGCACGGAGGCGCTTCCCAGCAGGCCACGCTCCACCAGCGCGGCGCGCAGGCGCCCCTCTGGTGCGGCCTGGGCGAAGGTCTCCGTCCAGTCCTCGCCGGAGATCCGACCCGAGCGGAGCAGCAGCGGTTCCAGGCCGGGCGCGGCGGCGGTTTCGGCCGCGATGACCAGACCCGAATCAAGAACGATCGTGCCGCCGACCCGGATGCCCTCGGCCCGAAGCGTTCCCGTGAACTCTTCGTCGCCGAGGCGAGACAAAGTGGTGAGGAACAGCCGACTATCCGTCACGAAGTAGCCCCGTCATGTCACCTGCCCAAACGTGTCGGTCGACAACAAGGTTGACGAAGCAAAGGATATGGTCACCAGTAACCAAGTGCTATCGACTGACCCAACGAGCACACAAGCGCCGGAAAATTGCCTCAGAGCAGCCCCTATTTAACCACAACCACGGGCTTGCGCTGGGACGGAAGGTAGCGAAATGGACATCGAGACCGCCCTCAAGGAAGCGATGGCGATCGACGGGGCACTCGGAGCGGCCCTGGTCGACTACGAGAGCGGGATGATGCTCGGCGCGGCGGGCGGCGGGCGCACGCTGAACCTCGAGATCGCCGCTGCGGGCAACACCGACGTGGTCCGCGCCAAGGCCAGGACCCTGGAGGCCCTGGGTATACGCGAGGCGATCGAGGACATCCTGATCACCCTAGACCGGCAGTACCACCTCATCCGCCTCCTCAGCCGCGGGGAGAACCGGTTGTTCCTCTACCTGGCGCTGGACCGCTCCCGCTCGAACCTCGCGCTCGCCCGCCACAACCTCCGGTCGATCGAACGTGAGCTGAGCGTCTGACGGCCGTCAGGTAAGGGCCCGCCGGCCCGCGAGGCCGCGGCACCACTTCCCGTCGCTTGACCGGAAGTTTCCACCAGCCGTCGGTGATTCGGTTCACCTGTCTGCCCGAATATCGCGGCCAGCGCGGCGCGAGAGGGGCACGGCGAGCCGCGCCAAAACACCCTCGGCGTCGGCCTAGCCTTTGGCGAGCGATTACCTGGCGCTCGCCGGGCGGCCCTACTAGGAATGCGATGAGTACGTCGAATGAATACCGAGACCATTCTGGCGGAGCTCACGACGCTACGTGAGCACGTCACCGGGGTGACGAACAGCGCGGTCGCGTCGGTAGACGGCCTGCTGATCGCCCACGACGCGAGCGACGTGCGTCCGGAGGTACTGGCCGCCATGGCCGCCGTCGCCCTCGGCCTGGGCAAGAGCACCGGCGCGGAGGTCGGCATGGGCGAGCTGCGCGAGGTGATCACCCGCTGCGAGGGTGGCCACATCGTGGTCTATGCCGTCCGCGAGACCAACCTGCTCGTGGTCCTGGGCGACGAGGGGCTGGACATGAACCGGCTGCACCTGCACTCACGGCCCGCCGTCAACCGGCTCGGCGAGCTGCTGGCCGCGTGAGACCGCTCAGAAGTGGCGCAGCAGCTCGCCGAACGTCCGGAGCTGGAGCACGCCCGGGTCGGCGGAGTCGAGTTCCGCGTGTTCCAGCGCCCAGGTGTTCGTGTTCGGGATGAAGACGGCTCCCCACCCGGCGGCGCGGGCCGGCAGGATGTCCGACTTCGGCGAGTTCCCGATCATCCACGTCGCCGCGGGGTCCAGGGCCAGCTCGCGCGCCAGCAGCTCGTAGGCCTCGAGGTTCTTCTCGGCCACGATGTAGGTGCCGACCCCGAAACACGACGCGAGGCCCGAGGCGTCGATCTTGGCCTGCTGTTCCTCCGGCGAGCCCTTGGTGAGCAGCGCGAGCTCGTGTCGATCGCCAAGCTCACGTAGCGTCTGGGCGACCTCGGGCATCAGCTCGACGCGATGGTCCAGGAGCGCGGCCGCCAGCTCGGCGATCTCGAGGCGTTCCCTGGAGTCCACCGGGCGCTCCCGCAGGCGCTCGAACAGGTCATGCAGGCTGCGCAGGAAGACCTTGCTCCCGTAGCCGTGCGCCGCCGCGTTCGCCCGCTCGACGTCGTTGAGCATMGCGCGCAGCGCGGCCCGCTCCAGCGTCGGATGGGCCAGCCAGTCCAGATAGTCGTCGATCACCCGCTCGAAGTGCAGGTTGTTCTCCCACAGCGTGTCATCCGCGTCGAAAACCAGTGTGAACCGCGCGCCAGCCGTCGTCGTCCCTGATTCCACGTCCCGATCTGAACAGACCCGGGCGCCCTCGTCGACCGGATTTCGCCCATTACCGCCCGGCGGCCCCGCCGAGGGCGCCGCCCCGACCTCAGGCCTCGACTCTCAGGCCTCGACGCGCTCGACGCGGCGGTTCGGGACCGCGAGCGCGGCGACCGCGGCCAGGACGCCCGCGGCGGCGCAGATGCCGAACAGCACCCGGTAGCCGGTGAGCGAGGGCAGCGTGCTCGCGCCCAGGCTCACCGTCTCGGCGGCCAGCACGCTGCCACCGATCGCGCTGGCCAGCGAGCTGCCGATCGCCCGGAACAGGGAGTTCAGGCCGTTCGCCGCCGCGATCTCCGACGGGGGCGTGAACGCGTTGATGAGCGAGGGCATGGCGGCGTAGCCGACGCCGGTCCCGATCCCGACGATGGTCGTGCCGACGATGATCTCCCACAGCGCGCCGGTGGCGAGGATCCGCACGATCCACCCGGCCGCGACGATCACGGCGCCGGCGGCCAGCGTCTGCCCGGCCCCCCGCCAGGCGACCATCCGCGCCGAGACCGGTGCGAGCAGCAGCATGCCGATGCCGCTCGGCAGCACGCACAGGCCGCCGACGAGCATCGACGAGCCGAAGCCGTAGCCACTTTCCGCCGGCGCCTGGACGTAGGACGCGGTGCCGAGCAGGGAGGCGAACAGCGCGAAGCCGAACAGCAGCGAGGCGAGGTTCGTCAGGATCAGCGGCCGACGACGCAGCGAGTTCATGTCGACGAGCGGCTGGCGGATCCGGTGCTCCGCCCAGCCGAGCACCACCAGCAGCACGGCGCCGGCCGCGAGCAGGCCGATCACCCGGGGCGAGCCCCAGCCCCAGTTGGCGGTCTCGGCGAGCGGCAGCATGATCGCCATCAGCCCCGCGGCGAGCAGCAGGGTGCCGACGAGGTCGATGCGGCCGCCGCTGCGCTGCGCCGCCTCCGGCACGAAGCCGAGCACGCCGGCGAAGGTGAGGACGCCGCCGCCGCCGATGAGCCAGAACAGGGCGTGGTAGCCGAGGTGCTGGGCGATCAGGCCGGAGAGCGGCAGGGCGACCGCCGCGCCGACGCCCATCATCGCGCTGATCGTGGCGATTCCCGTCGCCACCCGCTCCCGTGGCAGCAGCACGGCGAGCAGGCTGATCCCGAGCGGGACGGCGGCGACCGAGGCGCCCTGGAAGCAGCGGCCCACGATCAGCAGCGGGATGTTGTCCGTGACGGCGTCGATCAGCGAGCCGACGACCAGCGCGCCCAGCGCGACCAGCAGCAACAGGCGCTTGCCGAACATGTCGGCGAGCCGGCCCATCACCGGCACCGCCACCGCGGCCACCAGGAGGGTCGAGGTCAGCAGCCATTCCACCGTGCTGGCGCTGGTGTGCAGCTCGGTGGGCAGCGTCGAGAGCACGGGGATCAGCATCGACTGCGACAGCGACACCATGAGCGCACCAATGCCGACGACTACCAGGACCAGCGTGGCACGGTCAGCCTGCACGTGGTCACCCACCGCGATCATCGTGGCGGCGGGGCGACCCTGTCGAACCGGTCGGGGCGTCGACTGGACCTCGGTCCGCGGCTGGATCTCGGCCGGCGGCTGGACCTCGGTCTGCGGGGACTGCGTCGACAGCTCGGTCATATGTGGTCCCGGAGTCTGGATGCGGGAAGGAGGAGTTTGTCCGACCCACCAGTCACCGACCGGTAGCACCGGAGATCGCTCCCTTCACGGTAACACAAACGGAAGAGCTTCTTCCGGTTATGTGGCCGGGGTGACATCAGCACGCGACGCCGCGTCAACCCGACGGAGGGAAGAAAGGAGGAGGTGGTCAGCGAGTGAGCCACGCCATCGACGGGCTGATCAACCTGCCACCGTGGCTGGTGCTGACGCTGGCGTTCGCGCTGCCGGCGGCGGAGGCCTCGCTGTTCCTCGGGGTGATCGTCCCCGGCGAGGTCGCCGTGATCGTCGCCGGGGTGCTGGCCCACTCCCACCGCCTGCCGCTGTGGGCGGTCATCGTCGTCGCCACCGCGGGCGCGGTCATCGGCGACAGCGTCGGCTACGAGGTCGGCCGGCGCTACGGCGACCGATTGTTGAAGCGGCTCCCGCACCGGCTGGTCAAGCCCGACCACGTCGACCGGGCCCGCGCCCTGCTGCGCCGGCGCGGCGGCTGGGCRGTGCTGATCGGCAGGTTCACCGCCGCGCTGCGCGCGCTGGTGCCGGGCATGGCCGGCACCAGCCAGCTGCCCTACCGCACGTTCCTGCCGTTCAACGTCGTCGGCGGCCTGGCCTGGGTGACCATGGCGACGCTGATCGGCTACGCGGCCGGCGCGAGCTACCAGGCGGCGGAGCACCAGCTCAGCCTGATCTCCTTCGGCCTGCTCGCCGTGATCGTCCTCGCCCTGCTCTACCGAGCCGCTCGCCGGTCCGAGCGGCTGCGCGGCTGGGCGGACCGCCACCTCGGCTGGGTGCCGCGGCCCGGCCGCGCACTCGCCGTCTCCCTGCTGGTCCTCGTCGCCAGCGGATCGATCTTCGGTGTCCTCGTCGAGGACGTGACGAACAGCCACGGCGCGATCGGCGCGGATCCCCGTCTGCTGCGGGACGTCGTCGACGAGCGCACCGGCTGGCTGACGCCGGTCGCACGCACCGTCACCAACCTGGGCGTCGGGCCCTTCGTCTACGCGGTGGTGGGCGCGCTCGGTATGGCCCTGTGGTGGCGGACCCGGCAGTGGGTGCTGCCCGTCGGCGCGATCGCGGTGCTCTGGGCGGGCCAGGCGGTGCGGGTGGCGATCAACCAGGCGATCGCCCGCCCACGGCCGCCGCGGGCGCTGTGGCTCGTCCAGCCTGGTGGTTACGCCTTCCCGTCCGGCCACACCGCGATGGCGACGATCGGCTACGGCCTGGCGGCCGTCCTCCTGCTGCGGATCCTGTCCCGCGGCCGGGTGGCCGCCGTGGCCGTCGGCGCCCTGGCGACGGTGCTCGCCGTCGCGGTCGGGCTGTCCCGCGTCTACCTGGGCGTCCACTGGCCCAGCGACGTCGCCGGCGGCTGGTCCTTCGGGGTCGCCTGGCTGGCGCTGGCCGCGAGCCTCGTGTGCGTCTACCGGCGATGGTCGCCGAAGCCGCCCGAACCGATCGGCCCAGAACCGGCCGGCTCAGAACCCGCCGACCTCGAACCGGCCGACCCCGACGCGCCCACCACGACAGCGGCGCCCGAGTAGCGAGGTTCGAGTAGCGAGGTCCCAGTGACGCCGGCCGCCGCCGCTCGGGCCGGTTCGCCAGCGGATCGGTATGCTCGGCCGGCCATGCCGGAAGGTCACACCACCCACAGGCTCGCCGCGGTCCACCGGGACATGTTCCGCGGCCGGCCGGTCGCGGCGACGAGCCCGCAGGGGCGGTTCGCCGACGGGGCCGGCCGGGTCGACGGGCGGGTCCTCGACGACGCCGAGGCGCACGGCAAGCACCTGTTGCTGCGGTTCGACGACGACCAGGTCCTGCACGTGCACCTGGGCATCTACGGCAAGTACGCCGTCGGCCCGCCGCCGGCCCCGGTACCGACCGGAGCCGTCCGGCTGCGGCTCGCCTCCACCGCTGGCTACGCCGACCTGCGCGGCCCGAACGCGTGCGAGCTGCTGGAGCCGGGCGGCGTGAAGGCGCTGCACGACCGGCTCGGGCCCGACCCGCTGCGCGCCGACGCCGACCCGGAGACCGCCTGGCGCAGGATCAGCGGCAGCCGCACGTCGATGGCCGTCCTGCTCATGGACCAGACCGTGGTCGCCGGGCCGGGCAACATCTACCGGGCCGAGGTGCTCTTCCGGGCCCGCGTCGACCCGTGGCTGCCCGGCAGGGAACTGGCCCACGACGAGTGGGACGCCATCTGGGCCGACCTGGTCGCGCTCATGGCCGACGGCGTCCGGACCGGCCAGATCGACACGGTGCGCCCCGAGCACACCCCCGAGGCGATGGGCCGGCCGCCCCGCGTCGACGACCACGGCGGCGAGGTCTACGTCTACCGCCGCGTCGGCCAGCCCTGCCTCGTCTGCTCCACCGAGGTCATGACCGCGCGGCTCGCCGCCCGCAACCTCTTCTGGTGCCCCACCTGCCAGCGGCCGCGGGCGCTGAACGCGCCGCTTGCCATCGGACGCTAAGCGTCCTCCCAGCGTGGTGCCGGATACAGGCGTATAGCGGTGGCTGGCGCGGTGCTGGGTCAAGGACGTGACCGGGTTGGCACTGCGCTAGAGGCGCCGTCGCTTCTGTGGCTGATCTGTGCGTGTTGGTCACCAGGCCGTTTGATTGCCAGGCCGGCGTGGTCACGGCCTTGTGGGCGGCCCTGGCACGGTCTGGATGGGATGGCGTGGTTGGGTTGTCCGGATACCTCGCGACAGCGTCGTCGCCCCGGTTGACAGGCGCGGGCCGGCCCTGGCCGGCTCAGATCGCGGTGGGAGCCACGGTGACCCTCACGGTGTTGTTCATGCCCGAGTCGGCGTACGGGCCGACCAACCAGTGCGTCGGGCTGGGAAAGGTGCTGCTGGAGCGCGGGCACACGGTCGTGTTCGCCGCCGAGCGGTCCTGGGAGGGCCGGCTCGCGCCGTTCGGGTTCGTCGAGGCGCTCGTCGACCTCGCGCCGCCGGACCCGGACGCGACGGACGCCGCGGCCGGGCAGTTCTGGATCGACTTCATCAACGAGACCGCGCCCGAGTTCCGCCGGCCGACGATCGAGCAGCTGGCCACCTTCATCCAGCCCACCTACCAGGCGCTCATCGACGGGGCCAGGTACTGCAAGGCACAGCTGGCGGCGATCATCGCCGAGCACCGGCCGGACGTGCTGGTCGAGGACAACGTCGTCGCCTTCCCGGCGTTGACCACCGCGGCCGGCGCGTTCGTCCGCGTCGTCTCCTGCAACCCGCTCGAGGTCCGCGGCCCGGGCGTGGCGCCGCTCTTCTCGGGATATCCCGAGAACGACCGGTCGGGGTGGGCGGAGTACCTCGCCGAGTTCGACCGGACGCACCGGGAAATGCGGGCCGACTTCGACGCGTGGGTGCGGGCCCAGGGCGCTGCCCCGCTGCCCCCCGGCGACTTCATCCACACCTCGGCGCACGCGAACCTGTACGTGTACCCGGAGGAGCTCGACTACACGGATGCCCGGCCGCTCGACGAGACCTGGCACCGGCTGGACTCCAGCGTCCGGGAGACCGACGACCAGTACGAGCTGCCGGCCGGGTTCGCCGCCCGCGACGCCGACGCGGCGCTCGTCTACCTCTCGCTGGGCTCGCTCGGCAGCGCCGACACCGGCCTGATGCAGCGGCTCATCGACGTGCTGGGCACGACCCGGCACAAGGTGATCGTCAGCCTGGGACCGCGGGCCGAGGAGCTTACGCTCGCGCCGAACATGGTGGGCGCGGCGATGCTGCCCCAGACGAAGATCATCCCCCAGGTCGACCTGGTCATCACGCACGGCGGCAACAACACGACGACCGAGTGCATGCACTTCGGCAAGCCGATGATCCTGCTGCCGCTGTTCTGGGACCAGTACGACAACGCCCAGCGCGTCCACGAGCGGGGCTACGGCCTCCGCCTGTCGACCTACGGATTCGCCGACGGCGAGCTGCTGGCCGCGGTCGAGAAGCTGTTCGCCGACACCGAGCTGCGCGCGCGGGCGGCCGCGGCCGGCGAGGCGATCCGGGGGCGGGACGGCCTGCGCAAGGGCGCCGACCTCATCGAGCGGGTCGGGCTCGCCCACGCCCGTGCCTGATCTCCCAGTCCTCGTCGAGGAGGTGGACGGGGTCTGGCGGTCGAGGCCAGCCGGCCCCGGCGCGGGAGTCGCGCTGCTGGAGCTGTTGGCCGCGCCCGCCGATCCGCCGGACGGATTCCGGCTGACCCGGGGCGTGCGCGGACCCGTCGCGGCGGGTGAGCGGCGGATCGCGGTCGACCAGACCAACGAGTCCTGGGTGGTCGGCGAGGCCGCGGTGGTCAAGTGGACGACCGAACCGCTGGTCGGCCCCCATCCCGACCGGCTGCGCCGGCTCGCCGCCGCCGGCTTCGACCGGATGCCGGCACTGTGGGGCCTCCTCGAGTGGCGCACGCCCGAGGGCCACTGGGTGCCGGTCGCGACCGCCGTCGACGTCGTGCCCGGCGCGCAGGACGGCTGGACCTGGTGCGTCGAGGAGGCCCGCGCCGCCCTCGGCGTCACCGACCAACCGACCCGCCCGTTCGCGGCCGAGCTCGGCGGCCTCACGGCGGCGATGCATCTGGTGCTGGCCGACTCCCCCGCCGAACGCGCCTCGGCGACGGCGGCGGCCGACACGCTTGCCGACGCCCTGCGACTGCTGGCCCGCGTGAGCTCGCCGCTGCTGGACACCCACCGCGCGGCGATGGCCGAGGCACTGGCCCCGCTCGGCGACGCGGCCGGGACGCCGCTCGTCGCCGTCCACGGCGACTTCCACGTCGGCCAGCTGCTGCGCGGGCCGGCGGGTGCAGGGCTGTTCGTCATCGACTTCGACGGCAACCCCACCCTGACCCCGTCGCAACGGACCGCCCGGCAGCCGGCCGCGCTCGACGTCGCGGGCATGCTGATGTCGCTGGAGAACGTCGGGCACGTGGTCCGCCGCTACGCTCCCGAGGTGCGCGACGACGCCGCGGCCGCGTGGACCGCCACCGTCCAGGCCGAGTTCCTCGACGCGTACCGCGCCGGGCTCGGGGCGGCCGGCCGCGGCGAGCTGCTCGACGAGTCGCTGCTGGCGGCCTACGGCGCCCAGCAGCTGTGCCGCGAGCTCGCGTACGCCGAGTCCCACCTGCCGCACTGGCGGTACGTGCCCGAGGGCGCGCTGCGGCGCCGCTTCGGCCGGGGCGAGGCGGCGTGAACGCCGACCTCTTCCTCGCCGATCTCGAGGACAAGCCAGCCCGGCTGCGCGCGCTCGCCGCTGCGGTCACCGGTTCCTGGGCCGCGACAGATACGGACCGGCCGATCCTGCTGTTCGGGATGGGCTCCTCGCACTACGCGAACGGGGTCGCGGCCGCGCGGCTGCGGGCCGGGGGCCGCCCGGCGGTCRCCGAGCTGGCGAGCACCGACCTGCTCCCGCGGGTTCCGCCGGGCGCGCTGGTGGTGGCCGTCTCGGCGTCGGGCGGCTCGGCGGAGACGCTCGACGCGGTCCGGACCAGCCGGGCTCAGTTCGCCCGATCCCAGGGCGCCCGCACTCAGGAAACGCCGGCGACCTTCGTGGCGCTGACCAACCGGGCCGACGGCGAGCTCGCGTCGCTGTGCGACGTCACGGTGCCGATGCTCGCGGGCGACGAGCGCGGCGGCGTCGCCTGCCGCTCCTTCCAGCACACCCTGGCCGTCCTGCTGAGCCTGCCCGGTGCCGGGCTCGACCCGGCGACCGTCACCCGCGCGGCCGAGGCCACCGAGGACCTGCTCGCCCGCCGCGACGCCTGGCTGCCCCGGGTGAGCGAGCTGCTGCTCGGTCCGGACGGCACGCACGTCGTGGCGCCGGCGCGCCGGCTCTCGTCCGCGCAGCAGTCGGCGCTCATGCTGCGCGAGGGGCCGCGCCTGCCCGCGGTCGGCTGCGAGACCGGCGACTGGAGCCACGTCGACGTCTACCTCACGAAGACCACCGACTACCGCCTGCTGCTGCTCGCCGGATCCCGCTGGGAGCCGGAGCTGCTGCGCTGGACGGCCGAACGCGCCAGCACCGTGGTGGCCGTCGGCGCCGACACCGCCGGTGCCGCGTACACCCTGCGTTACCGCCACGACGACATCGACGACGTCCGCCTGCTCACCGAGACCCTCGTCGCCGAGCTCGTCGCCGCCGAGGCCTGGCGTCGGCGGCTCTGAGACCAAGCCACCCCTGAGACCGGGCCGGCCCGAGACCGCCGACGCGAGCAGTCGCGCCAGCTCCGTCTCCGCCACGACGGCGACGCTACCGACGTGCCGGCGACGCTACGGACGTGCCGGCCGACCACGCGTCAGACCGGTGCGCCGCTCGCCCCGCCGTGACCGGAGTGGCCCGCCTTCTGGATGGTGTCCTTCACCCGGTCGACGACCGAGGCGAACGGGCCGACGGTCCACTGCCGCAGCGTCGAACCGGCGGTGCCAGGGTGCGGGTGGGTCGGGGCGAAGCGCTCCACGGCGCGCAGGGTGTTGCCCATCGCGTGCAGCTTCGCGGCGTCGCATCCCGCGCGCACGGCCGGGAACTCCTCGACCTCCTCGCGCTCGGCGTGCTCGCTGACGGCACGTTCGAGCCTGCCCAGACGCTCGTCGAACCCCTTGGAGAAGATGTCCGTCTTCTCCAGGTCGCGCAGGATGCGCGTGGCCTCGACCTCCTCCTTGTCGCGGGCGTCCGCGACCGGCTCGCCGAGGACCCGCCTGCTGATGGGACGAAACACCAGCTCCTCGGCCGTCTCATGTACCGCGAGCAGCGCCCGCAGTTCGTCGAAGGCCTGGCGCCGGTGCTCGTCGCGCGCGTTCCGCACGTCGACGAACAGGTCCCGGATCCTGGCGTGCTGTTCGAGGAGCGTGCGCACCACGTCGCCCTCCGGGAGCCGGGCGGCTTCCTGACGCTCGCGCTCCGCGGCCGCAGCAGCCATGTTCGTCACCTCCGTCGGGTCGACGGGCCCGCTGGCAGCGGGCCGCACCTGTCCCCCGCTGGCCTGCCCCGCCTCCCCGCCGGCAATCGGACGAGCCGGGACCGTTCGGCCCGACCGGTGACTGACGGGTGTTGTGTCCTCGACGACGGGTACGCGGCGCCCGTGACAGAGTTGGGCTACTTCCTGTCGAGCGAGGAGTTGAGCGCGCCCCGGACCGTGCAGGTGGGGCAGGCCGCCGAGCAGGCGGGCTTCGACCGGGTGTGGGTCTCGGACCACTACCACCCGTGGCAGTCGAGCCAGGGTGAGAGCCCGTTCGTCTGGACGGTGCTCGGCGCGCTCGCCGCCACGACGAACCTGCGCCTGACGACCGCCGTGACCTGCCCGACGTTCCGGATCCACCCGGCGATCCTGGCTCAGGCGACAGCCACCGTCGCCTCGCTCGCCCCCGGCCGGTTCACCTTCGGCGTCGGGTCGGGCGAGGCCCTCAACGAACACATCCTGGGCGAGGCCTGGCCGCCGGTCAGCGTCCGCCACGAGCGTCTCCAGGAGGCGCTGGAGCTCATCCGCCAACTGTGGACCGGCCAGACCGTGACCCATCAGGGCCGGCACTTCACCGTCCACGACGCGAAGGTCTGGAGCCGGCCGGACGAGCCACCGCCGATCTACATCAGCGGGTTCGGGCCGAAGGCCACCCGGCTGGCCGCCCAGGTGGGCGACGGTTGGATCACCACCCGGCCGGACACGGATGGACTGAAGACCTACCGCCGCGACGGTGGGACGGGCGGCACCCAGGCCGGGCTGAAGATCTGCTGGGCGCCGACGGAGGAGAAGGCCGCCGACACCGCCCACCGGCTGTGGGGTCACGAGGGCAGCGGCGGCCAGCTCTCGCAGGACGTGCCGACGTGGAAKGGATACGAGGCGCTCGGCTCACGCACGAGCCCCGAGGAGACCGCGCAGGCCGTCGCCTGCGGACCGGACCCCAAGCGCGCGGCGGAGGTGATCGCCCGTACATCGAGGCCGGGTTCGACGAGGTCTACATCTCGCAGATAGGGCCCGACCAGGAGGGCGGGATCCGCTTCCTGGCCGAGGAGGTCATGCCGCTGCTCCGCTGAGGACACCCGCCCCGTCCTCCAAGGACGCCTGCCCTCCTCCCTCCGCTCCTCCCTCCTCGTGCTGGATGCCGGTCAGTGGATGCCGGCGTTCTCGAGCAGGAGCGCCGCGGTCGTGACCGCGAGGTCGCCGATGGGCTGTGCCCGGACCACGGCGCGGGCGCTGGCACCGTCGTAGATCATGGTGAGCCGCTCGGCCAGGAGCACCGGATCAGGAGCGCCCGCGCGACGCGCCTCGGCCGCGAAGAAGTCCGTGAGCGCCTGYTTGTGCCGGCGGGCGACGGTGGCGGCCGGGTGCTCGGGGTTCTTGACCTCGACCGCGGTACCGACGAGCGGGCAGCCGCGGAAGTCGGGATCGGCGCTGGCGGCCTCGAGCCACGCGAAGACTCCCAGGATCCGTTCCCGCGGTGGGTGGGCGTCATCGGCGACCGGGAACATCTGCGCTCGCAGCGTCCGCGCCCACCGGTCGAGACTCGCGGCGATCATCGCGTCCTTGCTGTCGAAGAGCTGGTACATCGACCGCTTGGAGACGCCGGCCGCCCGGCACAGCACCTCGACGCCCACCCCCACGCCCTCCCGGTAGAACAGCTCCGCCGCCGCGTCCAGTAGCCGCTCCCGGGTCGCTGGCACCAGTGACGCCGGTCGCGACGGTTGCGACGGTTGCGCCAGGGGGGCCGGTTGCGACGCGGCCGTCGCGGGTGGCGCGGGTGGCGCGGGTGGCGCGGCCCCCACGGCGGGCGGACGAGGCTCGGAGGACGTGGTGCTGCTCACCACCCCAGGGTAGAACGTCGGGCTTGCCGATGGAAACCGATCGGTTTACGGTGACCGAGGAGTCGGAAACCGATCGGTTTCCATCGAGGCGAGGGAGCGGGCCATGACCGCTATCGAGGGTGCCGTCGTGCTGGTCACCGGGGGCAGCCGCGGGCTCGGGCGGGCGTTCGTCGACGCCGCCTATGCCCGCGGCGCGAAGAAGATCTACGCCACCGCCCGAAACCCCCGCGATGTCACCCACCCCGGTGCCGTCCCGCTGGCACTCGAGGTCACCGACCCGGCGGCGGTGGCGGCCGTCGCCGAGGCCGCGGGCGACGTGACGATCCTGATCAACAACGCGGCCGGCTACGTGGCCGCGCCCTTCTTCGACGGTGACGTCGACGCCATCCGGCGGGAGTTCGAGACCAACTTCTACGGGCCGCTGCGGATGACCCAGGCGTTCGCGCCCGCCATCGAGGCGAACGGGGGCGGCCACATCCTCAACGTCGCCTCGGTCCTGTCCTGGTTCGCGCTCGGCGGCTCGTACGCGGCGTCCAAGGCGGCGCTGTGGTCGCTGACGAACTCGCTGCGCCTCGAGCTGCACCCGCGCGGTGTCGGCGTGACCAGCCTGCACGTCGGATACATCGACACCGACATGGCGGCCGCCGTCACCGCCTCGAAGGCCGACCCGCGCGAGGTCGCCGACCTGGCCCTCGACGGCGTCGAGGCGGGCGCGTTCGAGGTCCTCGCGGACGACACCACCCGCCAGGTCAAGGCCGCCCTCGCCGGCGACCTGGCCGCCCTCTACCCAGAGCTGGCCGCCTAGACATCCCCACCCGGAGTCCATGGCTTTCGGTAGTAGGCCGATCTCCAAGAGCGAGAGTGCCAGCTCCGGATGGTCGTATATCGACCGTAACCGGAAGATAAGGTGGGAAAAGTGGTGGTCGACCGGCCGCGCGCTGAGCCTTGGCGCGGGTAGCCCGCACCTCCACCCACTCGCGGAGCGGAGGCGATGAGACGGACATCCCAGGTGGCGCCGCGCCAGCCCCAGCAGATCCGGGTGTGACGGGACCAGCCGCTTCTGTGGCAATGGCGGTGACGGATCCGGGCACTGGAGCGGCCGGCGTTCTGGACCCGATTCACGACGCGCCGACCGGGCCACTGCCGGCGTCGATTGTCCCGCCCGAACCGATACGACCGCCAGAGACGGTACGGCCGGCGGAGACGGCAGGGCCGACGGGGCCCGCGAGGTCGAGGCGCCGCGCGCCTGGCAGGAACCTGCGCCGCAACGTGCTCGCCGGCGCCGCCTGCGTGGTGGTGCTGATCGTTGGGATCTCGGTGCTGGCGTGGGCGCCCTGGGGCTCGGGCCGCGAGGCACAGGCCGGCCCGGCCGGCGGCGGCCAGCCCGGTCGCGGCAAGGACGGCGCGGCAACCGGCCCCGACGGGTCCTCGATACCGAAATCCGGGAAGTCGGACGACCGCGCGCGCTCGGCCGACGACGGGGCCGCCCAGGGGGCGGGCGAGCGGGGGCCCGCCGGGCAGGGCATCGGGGCGGCGGACCCCGTCGCCGGTGGTGACGCCGGTACAGGCGGGGTCTCCGGAGCCGGAGGTACGAGCGCGGATGTCGGCACGAAACCCGGGTCGGGTTCAGGGTCAGGCTCGGGTGCTGGCTCGTCCGGAGCCACGTCGGGCACGAGCACCGGAACCGGTTCCGGCTCGACCGGCTCCAGCGCCGGCACCACCGCGGCCCGCACCACCGCGCCGGCCGCCTCCGGATCCAGCACCGCGAAGAAGAACCCTTACACCGCCGCCCAAGTGTGCGGCTCCGGCTACTCCGAGATCGACAGCCACACCCTGACCAGCGGCTCCACGACGGCGAAGATCGTGTTGATGTACAACGGTGGCACCAACTGCGTGGTCACGCTGAAGTCCGGCGCCGGCGTCGGCGCGGCCCAGTCGATGGCGGCCTGGGTGCAGGCACAGAACGGTTCGTCGAAGGTGACCGACTCGGGTTCCTACCAGTACTACGCCGGTCCGACCAAGGTGTCCGCGAAGGCGATCTGCGTGAAGTGGGGCGGCAGCCTCGGCAGCGTCTCCTGGAGCAGCGACTGGTCCCACTGCGGCTGACCCGAGCGCCGGCCGCCAGGTCGGCCCGAGATCCCGCGTCCCGATCATGGGGATCCGTTCGCCCACCATGGCGGCGAGCTGCCGCCCGGTTCTCTTCCCRCATCTCGTCAGCGTGGGCACGGAACCTGGTCTGTCGAGACCGGCTCAAGCAGACTGGAGAGGCCAGCCGGAGGACGAGCGGGCGAGGAGGCTGAATGGCCGACAGCGCCGGCGTCGCGGACTCCGCCGAGACCTCCGGGCCCGAGTCGCCGGAGGGGCCGGAGGGGCCGGAGGGGCCGGACCCGGTCCGGTTGTTCGAGCGGCACCGGGGCCGTCTGCTTGCCGTCGCGTACCGGGTGCTCGGCCGGACCGGCGACGCCGAGGACGTGGTGCAGGACGCCTGGCTGCGGTGGAGCATGACCGACGTCGCGAAGGTCGCGGACCCCGAGGCCTACCTGGTGCGGATCGCGACCCGGCTGGCGATCGACAGGCTGCGCAGCGCCCAGGCACGCCACGAGTCCTACGTCGGCCCGTGGCTGCCCGAACCGATGCTCACCAGCCCGGACGTTGCCGAGGACGTCGCGCTGGCTGACTCGGTGTCGACCGCGCTGCTGCTCGTGTTGGAGGCGCTGTCACCGATCGAGCGGGCGGTCTTCGTCCTGCGGGAGGCGTTCGGCTACCCGTACGGCGAGATCGCCGAGATCGTCGGCCGAACCGAGGCGACGGCCCGCCAGACCGCGCGGCACGCCCGCGAACACGTCGAGGCTCGGCATACCCGCTACGACGCCGACCGAGCCACCCGAACGGTCGTGACCGAGCGGTTCCTGGACGCGGCCACCGGCGGTGACCTCCAGGCGCTCATGGCCGTGCTGGCGCCCGACGTCGAGCTGGTCAGCGACGGTGGCGGGCTCGCGCCGGCGCCGCGCAAGGCGATCCATGGCCTGGAGCTGGTGGCTCGGGCGCTGGCCACCTTCGCCGGCCGGATGCCGCCCGAGCCGAGCGTCGAGCTCGTGACGCTCAACGGCGGCCCCGGCATCGTGGTCCGGTCCGGGCAGACGCCGGTGGCGGCCATCGCCCTGCACCTCGTGGATGGTCTGGTGAAGACCATCCATCTGGTCAGCAATCCGGAGAAGCTGACCGGGCTGCGGCAGGGGTGACGACCGCCACCGGCGCTGCTCACCGACCGCCCTCATCGACCGACCTCATCGAGCGCGGCGGCGGCGCAGCGGGGCGCCGCCCGGCGCCAGCATCAGCACCGGCACGTTGAGCCAGCGGGAGAGCCGGAAGAGCGCGGGCGGGCTGCCGCTGACCAGCTCCTTGTACCGAACGGCCGCGCGGCCCTTGAGGTACCAGCGGCCAGGGCTGTCGTCGGCGTGGGTGAACTGGATGACCGCGTCCCGGCGGCCCAGGCTCACCGGCTGGTGGATGTAGCCGAACCGGAACGGCTTCGGCCGGCGGCCCCGCAGCCGGCGCCCAATGTTGTCGGCGGCGCGCGCGCCCGTCGGCATCCCGCTCTGGCAGGTGCCGTGGATCATTCCCCAGGGCTGGCGCACCGCGGCCGCGTCGCCGACGGCGTAGATCGCCGGATCCGACTCGGACCGCAGCGTCTCGTCGACGAGGATCCTGCCCTGGCCGTCGACCGCGAGGCCGGCCTGCTCGGCCAGCGGCAGCGCCCGGACGCCGACGGTCCACACCACGGCGTCCGCCGGCACCGGTTCCAGGTCACCAGCGACCTCGATCCCCGTGGGCAGGACCTTCGTGACGTCCACTCCGGAACGCACCTCGACGCCGAGCCGGTCGAGCCCCCGGTTCAGGTACGCCCGCGCGGCGTCGCCCATCATCGGGCCGGGCTCGTCTCTGCTGAGCAGGGTGACGCGCAGGCCGGGGAACGTCTCGGCGATCTCGGTGGCCGCCTCGACCCCGGTGAGGCCGGCGCCGACCACGGCGACCCGGCCGGCCGCCGCGTCGACCTCGGTGAGCCGGTCCGCCAGCCGGGCCGCCGCCGGGCCCGCCAGTGTGTAGGCGTGGTCGGCCGCGCCCGGCACGGCGCCGGTGTCGGTGACGCTTCCCAGCGCGTACACGAGGATGTCGTAACCAAGCTGCCGGCGGCCGTCCTCGGTGTCGACGTCCACGGTGCGCGCGGTCCGGTCCAGCCCGACGGCCACGCCCTGGACGAACGCGACGCCCGAACCGGCGAGCAGATCCGGCAGCCGGTGGTCGGCGAGCTGTTGGCCGGTGGACAACTGGTGCAGCCGTAGCCGCTCTACGAACCGGTCGGACGGGTTCACCAGGGTTACCCGGCCGCCACGGCGTCGAGTCCGCCGGGCCACCCGCACAGCGGCCAGCACGCCGGCGTAGCCGCCGCCCAGCACCAGGATGCGGGTTCCGCCCGGCTCGCCGCCCACGGTGCGGTTCTCAGGTGACTGGGACATCTCGTGTGACTGAGACATGGAGAGTCCTTCGTGGTGGTTGGCACCCCTGTCGGGCGCCACTCACCCCGAGGACGAGACGAACCGCCGAGCCGTGAAACGGACTGGCAGTGACCCCCGTCACGGCGACCGTCAGGCCGCGGTTCGGCCGTCGCCGCGTTGACGGCTCGCCTCTGACGGCTACGCCTCGCCGGACGTGATCCCCGCCCCGGGCTCCGCGTCGCCAAGGGTGATGGCGATCGCGACGTCGCCGTAGGGGAAGGGCCCCTTGCCGAGGTGGCCAAGCGTGTTGAAGAACTTCGAGATCCCCACCATGACGCCGTACTTCGCCCGCACCTTGCGCTGGATCTCGTCGAATTCGGCACCGGCCGCCGCTATCTGGGCCGTCCCCGCCGCGAGGGGCGAACCGGCCTTGACGCGGCCACGGGCGTCCGACGGCTGGACGGTCACCCTTGGGCTGTTGCGCAGCCGCTTGTACTTGCCAGACGCGGACGACGTCCAGAAGCCGACMCGGCCATCCTCCAGCGGCACGATCCAGGTCGTGGTGGGCACGCCGGAGCCGTTCCTGCGAAAGGTCGTGACCGCCACGTACTTTTCGTCACTGAGCGCCATGCCCGCAGAGTGTAGAACTCCGCGCGCGCATCCAGTCGACACGTTGCGTCCACTCGCCGACCGCGCCGACCGCGCCGACCGCGCCGGTCGCGGTGCCCCGCGATCCGGTCTCTGGGCTACCCCGGACAGTTTCCGTGGGGGAACTTCCAACTGCGGTACGGTCCTGACGCCCCGAATCCGTCGCAGGTCATTGGGGGGTTGCGACGTGTCGGGGATCGTCAGTCGGGGGAGGCAAGGCGTGGTTGCGGTGCCTGGGCTGTCGCCGCTGGACGAGGACGACCCGACCACACTCGGCCCGTACGTTCTGCTCGGCMGACTGGGCGACGGCGGCATGGGCAGCGTCTATCTCGGCCGTCTCGCGGCTGACCCGTCCGGCACCGACTGGTCTGGCGAGCAGTCCCTGGTCGCCATCAAGGTGATCCGAGCGGACCTGGCGCGCATCGACGAGTTCCGGGCTCGTTTCGAGCGGGAGGCGCGCGCGGCTCAACGGGTCGCCCGGTTCTGCACCGCCGAGGTGATCGACGTCAACGCGGACGGCCGCCGTCCCTACCTGGTCACCGAATACGTCGATGGACCGACGCTGTCGGCGGCGGTCCGGGAGCGTGGCCCGCTGCGGCCGGCCGCCATTGAACGTCTCGCCGTCGCCGTCGCCAACGCGCTGACCGCGATCCATGCGGCGGGCGTCGTTCACCGGGACCTCAAGCCGGGCAACATCATTCTTTCGTCCAGCGGAGCCCGAGTCATCGACTTCGGTATCGCCCGGGCGCTCGACGCAACGACGGCGTTCACACAGTCCGTGATAGGCACGCCAGCGTTCATGGCACCCGAGCAGGCCCTGGGCGAGCCTGTGGCGGAGCCGGCCGACGTCCACGCCTGGGGCGCGGTCGTGTTGTTCGCCGCGACCGGGCGCAGCCCTTTCGGGGACGGGTCGATCCCGGTGCTCCTCCAGCGGGTCGCCACCGCCGCGCCGGATCTGACCGCGCTCCCTGGGTCGCTGCGTCCGATGGTCACCCGCGCGATGGCCAAGGACCCGGCCGAGCGTCCCTCCGCCCGCGACCTGCTCCTCGCTCTCGTCGAGGCAGGGCCCACGGAGCCACGGAACGTTCCGGCAGGTGGCGACGCCCGCCACTCCGCGTCGACCGACAGGCGCCCGGGCCCGCCGCGCGACGAGCTCGGGGCGACGCGCGCTGTCGACGTGGACGACTCCACGCCGACGGCCACGGCACTCACCCGCCTCGCGAACGGCGACGCACGGACGCCGGTACCCGCCCCGGCGCCAACCGTCCCGACCCGGGGCCGCCGACGCGGGCTGACGGCCCGCGGATGGATCGCCACGGCTGTCGCCCTGGCGCTTGCCGCCGCGACCACCGTCGTGGTGACCTATTCACTCGGCAAGGACGGTCCCGAGAAGAAGACAACCGCCAGCATTCTTACGGTCACGCCTCCGCAGCCGCTCGGAGGACCCCTGACCGGCCACACCGGCTTCGTGTGGTCGGTGGCTTTCTTTCCCGACAGCAAGAAACTCGCGACCGCGAGCACGGGCGGCGCCATCCGGATCTGGGACATCGGCGACCCGAGAAAGCCACGGCTTCTCAGTGGGCCCCTGACGAACAGCACGGACTCTTCTGTATCCATGGCACTGTCGCCCGACGGAAAGACTCTTGCCGCCACGACCGCGACCATCGAACCCAACCCCGACCCCGACGGCTACTCTTACTATCGCGACCGCGGCGTTCACTTCTGGAACGTCACCGATCCCGCCCGTCCCGCGTTCCTGGGAACACCGATAACGAGCGGCGACCAGCAGACAATCTCTCTGGCCTTCAGCCCCGATGGCACCCTGCTCGCCAGCGGACGCGGCAAGGGAAACACCAACGGAGGATCGAGTCTCTGGAACGTCATGGACCCAGCAGAACCGAAACAGCTAGGACCAGACCTGGCCATCCAGACGAACATTCTTTCGGTCGCCTTCTCCCCAGACGGGAAAACACTCGCGACCGGTGGCGGAGGCGCCAGGCTGGTATACCTGTGGGATATCACCGACCGGAGTCAGCCGAGGGAACTGGGAAAGCCCCTGACGGCGGTACACCTCGGATCCCTTCCGGTCGTCTTCTCGCCCGACGGGTCTCTTCTCGCCACCGGGGGCCTCGAAGGCAACGTGTACCTCTGGGACGTGACCGACCGTGACAGACCCTTTCGAGTCGGCCGTCCCCTGCTGCACCAGGTGTCCGACGCCCCGGATCGAGGGGCCTACTCGGAGGTGAAGTCCATCGCCTTCACGCCAGACGGCTCGGTGCTCGCCACGGTCGGCCCGGACGGCAACCTCCGGCTCTGGGATGTCACGGACGCCCGGGACCCGAAGCCCCTGGGCGCGCCAATCCGGGCGGGCACCGGCAACGTCCTGGCGGTGGCCATCTCTCCGGACGGGACGATCCTGGCCACCGCCGGGGACGACGCCACCGTCCGCCTGTGGCGTCTGCGCTGAGCGCTCAACGCGGGACCTTGGCCGTGCGCCTCGACGGGTCGTCTGCCGTCAGCAAATCTGCCGCGGGCAGACCGCGGGCTGATCGGCGCGACGATCTCGCAGAGTTGAGACATGAGTGGTGAAGCGAAGCCCCCGCTGTTTAACGACCGGATGCGACAGGACCTCTACGCGCAACGCGTCCTCGTGCTCGATGGGCCGTTGGATGATGACAACGGCACCCTGCTGGCCACGCAGCTGATCGCGCTGGCGACCGAGGACGCCGCGGCCGACATCGCGCTGTGGATCCACTCCCCCGGCGGGTCGGTGCCGTCGATGCTGGCCATCCGCGACGTCATGCGGCTCATCCCCTGCGACGTGTCCACCCTGGCGCTCGGCATCGCCTACAGCGCCGGCCAGTTCCTGCTGTCGTCCGGCGCCAGGGGAAAGCGGCGCGCCATGCCGCACGCCCGCGTGCTGATGCACCAGGGCTCGGCCGGGATCGCCGGCACGGCGGTCGACATCGAGCTGCAGGCGAACGACCTGCGCCATACCCGGGACACGGTGCTTCGGCTCATCGCCGAGGACACCGGCCAGGACATCGACCGGATCTTCGAGGACTCGCTGCACGACCGCTGGTACACCGCCCAGGAGGCCCTCGACTACGGCTTCGTCGACGCGATCGTGCAGGCCTTCGACGAGGTCGCGCCGCGCGGCCGCCGGCCCTTCGGGATCGGCCTGTCCGCCGACCGGACCACCGACCGGGCCGCCGACCGGGCCGCCCGATGAGCACCTACACGATCCCGAACGTCATCGCGCAGAGCCCGCGCGGCGATCGGATCATGGACGTCTACTCGCACCTGCTCACCGAGCGGATCATCTACCTCGGGACGGCCATCGACTCCGGCGTCGCGAACGCGCTGGTCGCGCAGCTGCTCTACCTGGAGGCGGACGCCCCCGACCGGGACATCCAGCTCTACATCAACTGCGAGGGCGGCGACCCGAGCGCGATGCTCGGCATCTACGACACCCTGCGCTTCATCCGGCCCAAGGTGGCGACGACCTGCGTGGGACAGGCCGTCGCGGTCGGCGCCGTCCTGCTGGCCGCGGGCGCCGAGGGCAAACGCGCCGCGCTCCCGCACGCGCGCGTCATCCTGCACCAACCGGCGGCGCAGGGCCGCGGCGCGATCCCCGACCTCATCCTCCAGGCCGACGAGGTCGTCCGCGTCCGGGCCGACATCGAGCACATCCTCGCCCGGCACACCGGGCAGAGCACCGCGACGCTGCGCGCCGACACGGACCACGACCGGGTCTTCACCGCGACCGCGGCCAAGGAGTACGGCCTCATCGACCAGGTGATCGAGCAACGGTAGGCCTCAGAACCCCGAGACGACCGCGGGCCGGGCCCCACGTCCCGACGCGGCCGGGCCCGCACCCGTCAGGCCCGGCCGCGTCGGCCGGCCCGGCCGACGCGGCCGACGCGGGTCCCGCCGGTCAGGCCCGCGAGCAGGTGACGACGGCGCCGCGCAGTTCGTAGCTCATGAGGCCGTCGCACCAGGTCATGTCCGGGGTGCGTTCGAGGCGGACGTCGGGCAGGCGCAGGAGCGCGTCCAGGAACACCCGGGTCTCGGCGATCGCGACCTGGGCACCGGGGCACCGGTGGCTGCCGTCGCCGAAGCTCATGTAGGAGCCGACCCCCCTCTGCCGGCTGGCCCGGTCGGGGTCGAGCGCGTGCGGGCAGGCGCCCACGGTCGCCTCGTCGACGTTGGCGGCCCGGATGTTGACCGCGAGCAGGTCTCCCGCCCGGACGGTGTCCTGCCCGAGGTCGGCGTCCTCGGTGGCGCGCCGGTRCAGCATGGCGGCCACGGGCTCGAGGCGGAGGATCTCCTCGAGGATCACGATCTGGTCGGCCTCGTCGCCGGCGGTGAAGCGGGCCCGCAGGGCGTCGTCGTCGAACAGGTGCCAGGCGGCCATCACGATGAACTCACGGGTGGTGACCATGCCGGCGACGGCGTAGGTCATGCACTCGATGAGGATCGCCTTGTCCGGATAGCCCTCGTCGATCAGATGCGAGATGACGTCCTCGCGCCGTTCCTCGCGGCGGGACCTGATCGCGGGACGCACGTCGCGGCCGAAGAACCGCATCGCGTGCACGGCGGTCACCGCCTTGGCGCCGAAGCGGATGGCGGGGTGCATGCCGCGCAGCCGGGTGCCGAGCAAGGTGGCCTGGATGCGTTTGGCCATCCCGGCCTGGTCGCTGTCCGTCAGGCCGACGATCTCCGCGGCCACGGCGACGGCCAGCTTGTAGCTGAGCTCGTCGAGCCGCCCTCTTCCGTCGGCCCGCAGCTGGGCGAGCAGCTCGTCGGTGGTGCGCTCCATGACCAGGCGGTGGCGGGAGCTGATGGCCTTCGGGGTGAAGAAGCGGGCGATCGCCGTCCGCCGGCTGCGATGGGTGTCGCCGTCGAGGAAGAAGACCGGGCAGAACTCGTCATCCGGGTTCATCTGGTCGGAGCTCGCGCCCGCCTGGCGCATCCGCGCGCTGCGCAGGATCGCGCGGCCTAACTGAAAGTCGCCGACGACCCGCGCCCCGGCGTCGGCGTGCACCCGCTGCGCCGCCAGTGCTGCCGACTTGCGGTCGTCGCGGGTCGGGTCCATCGGACGCGCGGGGAGCTCCGTAGCCGTCACAGCGGCCTCCAGACAGGGTTGAACCGGTGGTTGTCAGCCAACGACGGGCACAGCGTAAGCCATCTCGTGCAAGAAGTCTTGCACGAGATGGCCAGGGCGGCCGCCACGGCGAGGCGGGGTGCGAGGTGGGGTACGGGATGGGCTACGGGTGAAATGCCGGATGCCGGCGTGGCGAGGTGAGGCAGGGTCGACGTGGTGGTCGCCGTGGCGCGGCGACTAGGTTCGAGCCACACGACGTGCGCAGACGGGAGATCCGGTGGTGGTCGGCGGCTCCGGCGGCGGTCAGGCCTCCGGCGGGCCTGGAGACGTCGGCGGCCACTCGCCGCGGCCCCACTCCTACGAGAACTCGCAACGGTCCAGGCAGGCCGCGGCGACCCGGGAACGGATCGTCACCGCGGCCACCGACATCGTCCACGACCTGCCGAACTGGGACTGGCGAAGCCTCACGATCCGAGCCGTGGCCCAGCGGGCCGGCGTGAACGAAAGCACGGTCTACCGGCATTTCGCGACCGAGCGGAACCTTCGCGACACCGTCCTACGCCGGCTCGAGACGGAGGCCGGGGTCGAGCTGGAGCACCTCCGCCTCGACAACTTCGGTCAGACCATCGCGCAGACCTTCACCTACCTGGCGACGTTTCCCATCGACCGGCCGACCCTCGACGACCCGACGTTCGCCGCGCTCGACCAGCGCCGCCGCGACGCGCTCCGGGCCGCGCTGACCCAGGCGGCGGCCGACTGGACCGACAGCGAGCGCGAGATGGCCGCCGCGGCACTGGACGCCTACTGGAGCGTGTCGACGTTCGAACGTATGATCACGACCTGGAATCTTGATCCCGACGAGGCGACCCGCGCCGCCACCTGGGTCATCGGCCTCATAACCACCGCGGTACGAGAAGGACACAGCCCACGGCGGCCCGACACCGACTCGTGATCGTCCGTGCCCGGTGGACCGGCCGAGGGACGTACCCTTCTGCGAAGGCACGAACACACCAGCTCCGCCGCGTGCCATGCTGGCCTACCAGCCCGGGCCGGTAGGAATACTGGGTCGAAAGCTCCGATCGTTCCGGTATCCGGACAGATCCGGATGGAACACCGAGACCGAAAGGATCCCCGAACCGCCATGCAGAGCGTGGCAGAGCTGCCGGTACAGGCCGCGGCCGAGCCAGACGAGACCAGTTGGCCGGTCCTGCTCGTCGAGGATGACGACGGTGACGCCTTCCTCGTCGAGGAGCTCCTCGACGAGACGTCGGCCCCGGTCCAGCTGCTACGGGCCAGCAGCATCGCCGA